>NZ_CP081297.1:1500000-1800000 GCF_019711355.1 Qipengyuania psychrotolerans | reverse complement strand
CGTCGAAGGCTTCGCCGCAAGCCTGCATAACACCGTGATCCTGCCATATCTCGTGCGTCACGGCACTGAAGAGCAGAAGAAGAAGTACCTTCCCAAGCTGGTTTCCGGCGAACTGGTCAGCGCCATCGCGATGACCGAGCCGGGCGTGGGATCAGACCTTCAGTCGATCACCACTACGGCACTGAAAGATGGCAATGGCTACCGTATCAACGGAGCCAAGACGTATATTTCCAACGGCCAGACGGCAGATTTCATCGTCATCGTGGCCAAGACCGACCCGAAGGAACGTGCCAAAGGCATCTCGCTGATGCTGCTCGAAACCGACGGTGCCGAAGGGTTCCAGCGGGGCAAGAAGCTCGACAAGATCGGGCTGGACGCTGCCGACACTTCCGAACTGTTTTTCGACGATGTCTTCGTGCCGGCTGAAAACGTGCTTGGCGGCGAGGAAGGGAAGGGCTTCTACCAGCTGATGGGCGAGCTGCCGCAGGAACGCCTGATCATTGCGATGGGCGCGATGAACGGTATCGAAAAAGCGCTCGAAACGACGATGGAATTCGTCAAGGACCGCAAGGCATTCGGGCAGACGATCTGGGATTTCCAGAATACACAGTTCGTCATGGCCGACCTGAAAGCGCGCGGCACGGCGGCGCGCATCTTCGTAAATGATTGTATCGCCAAGCACCTCAAGGGCGAGCTCGATGTCCCGACGGCTTGCATGGCGAAATACTGGGTCACCGAACTTCAGGGCGAAGTGGTCGATAAGTGCCTGCAATTCCACGGCGGCGCGGGCTACATCAATGATTATCCGATTGCGCGCATGTACCGCGACAGCCGCATCACGCGCATTTTTGGCGGCTCGAACGAAGTCATGAAAATGGTGATTGCCCGCTCGATGTAGTTTCCCCTGTTTACCTTAAAGGTTAGGTCAAATACCTGACTCGCAAGGGGGACTGATCGCTGCATAGACGGGGTTACAAGGCGGCTTCACGTCACGGGCTGATCGTTGCCGGTTTCCTCGCTTATGCGATGGTTCTGGGGGGTGGAGGTTCGCCCAGCCCCAAAGCGGAGATAATTGTCCAGCTTGGCTTCGTGGCCGCGCTGGGCGCGTGGCTGTGGTGGGCGCCGAAGCATGGCTTTGCCCAACTCAATGACATTCCCAAACCGCTGATCTGGCTGGGCGCCGCACTGCTGGCGTTGCCGCTTATCCAGCTGGTGCCGCTACCGCCTGCCATCTGGCAGGCGCTGCCCGGGCGTGATCTTCAACAGGCGTCACTGGGCCTTGTCGGTGCGCAAGACAGCTGGCGTCCCTTGTCGATCAGTCCGCCGCGAACGCTAGCCGCCCTGCTGGCGCTCGTCCCGGCGGTTGCGCTGATGTGGGCGGCCGCCAGTCTGCCATCGAGGGACAGGCGCTTTGTCATCCTCGCGATTGCCGCTGTCGCGGTTGCGGGCGCTGCACTTGGCGCGTTGCAATTGGCCGGCGGCGACGGCGCGTTCCAGTTATACGAATTGAGCCATCGCGGCTGGCTCACGGCTTTCCATGCCAACCGCAATGCGGCAGTCGACGTTTTGCTGATCGGCTCATTGGCGCTCAGCGCCTGCTTCGCGGGCAAGTCCATGCCCGGTCCGGTTGCGCGCCGGCGCATTCCGATATTGCTGGCCGGCCAGGGTGTCCTCCTGCTCGCCGCGATTCTCACTGGCTCACGCATGGGCATCCTGCTGATCCTGCCGGTCCTGGCGATCAACGCCATGATCCTCAAATCGGTAGGCATGGGAAAAATGCTCGATATCGCACTGCGCGCAGCAGCGGTTCTGGTGGCAGCGATGCTGGCTTTGCCGTGGTTGCTATCGGGCAATGCGAGGCTGGCGGAAGTCGCCTCGCGCTTCGACGTTGCAGGAGATGCGCGCATCCTGCTCTGGCGCGATACGGTCGCGGCGATCGAGGCGTTTTTTCCTGTCGGCAGCGGGATAGGGACCTTCCCGGTCGCTTTCGGACCATACGAAAGCTTTGAAAGCCTTTCACCGGCCTCGATAAACCGGGCGCACAATGACTACCTGGAATTTCTGCTCGAAGCCGGCTTGCTTGCCCCTGTCTTGATCGCGCTCGGAGCGTGCGCGTTGTTCGCCGCCGGCAGAAAGGCTTGGCGTGAGTGCCCGTGGGACCGCGCTCCACAGATCTTTGCGCTTGGCACCCTTGCTGTCATTGCGCTGCATTCCTTCGTGGATTATCCACTTCGCAACATGGCAATAGCCTGCCTCGCAGGGGTGGCGGCCGGGCTTTTGAGCGCGACCCGGCAATCCCCCGAGGCCCGACGGGAAGCGGAATCAGAGTAATGACACGCCTGAGTACCTTGGCCTCAATGGTCCGTTTTGCGGGTCTATGCGGCGTGCTCGTGCTCACCGCCTGCCAGCGGCCACTCAATCCCGTCGTACCTGCCGGACAGGCCGGTTATGATGCTGTTGCAGTCGATGCCGCTTCATCGCTTCCTGAACGCTACACGCTCAATCCGGGCGACGTTATCGCAGTGCGCGTTTTCGACGAACCCAATCTGTCGGTCGAAGAAATTGCGCTCGACAATGCCGGGATCGTTACGCTTCCGCTCATCGGCGAGGTCAGGGCTGTCGGGCTCAGCGCCACCGAACTCGCCGCAGCAATCGAGGCGGCATACGCTTCGAATTACCTGCGCGATCCCCGCATTTCGGTCATCGTCAAGCAAGGGCGCACCCGGACCATCGCGGTCGAAGGCGAGGTGGAGCAGCCCGGCGTCTTCCCTTACGCGGAAGGCCAGACCTTGCTGACAGCGCTGGCGCTGGCACAAAGCCCGACCGACACCGCCAAACTGGACGAAGTCATGATCTTCCGGACGATTGACGGCCAGAGCACGGCTGGCCGGTTCGACCTGCGCGCAATTCGCGGAGGCCGGATGCCGGATGTCGCGCTGATGTCCGGTGATGTGGTCGTGGTCGGATATTCCAGCGTGCGCGGCGCGTGGCAGGATGTCCTGCGTGCGGTGCCGGTATTTGGCATATTCAGGCCGATTTGATGACTGAAGCCACTCCTATTCCCATGCTCAATGCGCGTGATCGCTACGCCGCAGCCTATGCCGCGTCCGGCAACAACGCGATCAGCGACGCGATCCGCAGCGTGATTGGTGCATTGCGCCGCTATCTTTGGATGGCCATCGCGATCGTTGGCTCTGCTGCGGCCCTGGCGCTAATCGTGACCATGCTGGATACGCCTCGCTATTCTGCAGCGGCCAGCGTGCAGATCAATGACCAGCGTGACGAGGTGCTCGGCGGTGCGTTTGAAACTCAGGTGGCGCCGCCATCGTCCGACTGGGACATCGACCGCTTCCTCAACACACAGCTCGATGTCCTGCGCAGCCGCGCCTTGGCAGAGCGGGTCGCGGATGCACTGAACCTGGCTAATGACGAACGTTATTTTTCGGCCATGGAAGTTCCCCCTCAATCGGTCCCCACCGAAGAAGCGGACAAGCGCAAGTTGGCCATCGACCTTCTGCGCGCCAATGCCGAGGTCGAACTGCGCCGGTCGACCCGAATCGCGCTGATCACGTTCTCCAGCACTGATCAGGAAGTTACGGCACGCATCGCCAACGCCTTCGCCGAGGAATTCATCCAGCAGAACCTGCAGCGCCGCTTTGACAGCTCTGCCTATGCACGCAATTTCGTGGCCGAACAGCTCGATGAAGCGCGCCGATCACTGGAAGAGACCGAGGCCGCTTTGAATGATTACGCGCGCCAGACAGGCCTGATCCGGACGCGCGATACCTTTGCGCCCAGCGGTCCCGAACTTGCCGCAGGAACCGTGACTTCATCGAGCCTGCTGCAATACAATCAGGCCGCCATTCGTGCCCGTGAGGCGCGCATTGCAGCACAATCTCGCTGGGATGCGATTTCAAATTCGCCGCTGCTGTCTTCTCAGCCGGTCCTGGCCAATCCCACCGTGCAGTCCTTGATGACCAGGCGCGCGCAGACCGAAAGCGAATTGCAGATAGCGCGTGAGCGTTACTTGCCCGGACACCCTGCGATTGCTCGCCTCGAAGGTGACCTTGCCGCAGTCAACACGCAGCTCAATCGTACAGCGAACGACGTTCGCCAGTCGATTCGTGCCGACTACCTTGCGGCACAGTCCGCCGAGCAGCGGCTTGAGAGCCAGGTCACGCAGGCCCGCGGCGAAACACTTGCCGAACAGGACAAATCGGTACGGTACAATGTGCTTGCGAGAGAAGCCGATACTGCGCGGTCATCTTATGATGGGCTGCTGCAGCGGTTTCGCGAATTGAATGCGTCGGCAGGCATTGCCTCGAGCAACATCACCATCATTGATCGGGCGGAAATACCCAGCGCGCCATCTTCGCCGAGCCTGCCGCGCAATCTGGCGATTGGCTTGCTGCTTGGACTTGCGTTGGCCGGTATTGCCGTATTCCTGCGCGATCAGCTTGATGATGTCATCCACACACCGGAAGACGTGGAAGAGAAGCTCGGCCTGTCCCTTCTGGGCGTTGTTCCGCGTGCCGAAGACCAGACCCCGCTCGAAGCGCTGGCAGAACCCAAATCGCCGATTGCCGAGGCATACAATTCCATGCGCGGCGCGCTGCTGTATTCTACCCCTACTGGGCTTCCCAAAATCATCGTCGTCACCAGTGCTCAGGCCGCCGAAGGCAAGAGCACGACCAGCTTTGCCATTGCCGCCGGTCTGGCACGTATCGGCATCGAACCCTTGCTGATCGATGCCGACCTGCGCCGTCCGGCCTTGCACAAGATCGTCGGGATCAGTGCGGAGCGCGGGCTGACCAATCTCCTGGTTTCGCAGGATGATCCAAGCGATCTGACTACCCGTGTCGAACACGGCGGAAGTGCGTTCGACGTTCTGCCTGCCGGTCCATTGCCGCCAAGCCCGACGGAACTGTTGTCGTCGCCGCGGATGGCGCAATTGCTTGAATTCTTTGCGGGCAAATATGGCGTGGTGATCGTCGATAGTCCGCCGATCCTGGGACTCGCGGACGGACCCATGCTGGCCGCTATTGCCGATGGAACGGTGTTCGTGGTCGAGGCTGAGCGCGGCCGCAGCGGTTCTCTCAAGGCCGCTTTGCGCCGGCTGCGTTCGATGGAGCCGACCATTCTTGGCGCAGCCCTGGCGAAGTTCGATCCGACGCGTTCGGGCAATCGATATTCCGCCTATTACGGCTACGATTATTATGCCTACTCCGACAAGGAAGGGCGAAGCGCGGGATGACTGCCGAACGGGCCCGGTGGATCGTCAGCCTCGGCGGGCTGGTATTCGCCGCGCTAGTGCTGGCTTCGGGATTTGATCGCCTCAGCTCCCACCAGCCAAGCGATGCGCGCCTTGTTCCGGCACCCTTCCGCGCCGATGCAGCGCGGGTCACCGCATCCAGCCACTTGCTGGCAGGGCGTCACGAAGGCGCCCTGGCTGCCGCTCGCCAATCGATCCTCGCAGACCCCTTCGATCCGCGCGGCCCGGCCTTCCTTGGTGCGGCGCTGTATGGACAAGGGGCGAATGATGAGGGCGAACGCGCGATGCTGCTCACCGCCAGGTTGAGCGCCCGTGAACCGCTGAGCCAGGGCGCGCTGACTGCAATATCGATGGCCGATGGCAAGGTGGGCGAGGCTGCGCGTCACTTCGACATCCTGCTCCGTGCCCACCCGCGAACACGATCCCTGGACGGCCTGTTCGCGATCATGGAATCCCGCCCGGAAGGACGCGCCGAATTGGCCCGCCGATTGACCCGGCAGTCCCTGTGGACCGACGCCTATTTGCGGGCCGAGGGTCAGGAAGTCGGCGTACTCCGCGACCGGGCACGGTTCCTTGCGGCCAATGCTGACACCATTTCACTTGGTTGCGACAGGATTGACCCGCTGGTCCGCGAACTGGCGAGGCGCAACTACCGCGCCGATGCACAGTCACTTCATTCTGCTCAATGTGCCAGCGCTTCGAGCGGGCAGGTCCTCGCCGATTCAGGCTTTGATCGTTTGGGCGAGGATGCGCTGTTCGGCTGGCGCAGGCATGGCAGCGGCGATGTGACTATATCGAGGCGAGCAGGGTCGGTGGATCTGGAAAACCGTACGAGTGTAACGCGGCTCGTATTGTCCCAGCCGATCGCCCTGCCTCCCGGTGAATATCGAGCGTTCGGAAGTGTTTCCGGGGCCAATAGCGATGCGCTGCTGGCATCGCTCAACTGCGGAGAGCCCGCCCGGCCCATCCAGGGCGGTGGCTCGCTTGGGCGAGGGCAGCTTATTCGATCCGACGGCTGTGATGATCCTGTATTCGGTATCTGGCTGCGTCCGGGTCTTGGCGTTGTCGCGCTGGACAACGTTCGCCTCGAGGCAGTTGGCCGCGCTGACTAAAGCAGCGCGCTGTAGAATTCCTCCCAGCGCTCGGCGACACTCTGCTGAGAGAATGGTCCGCCAGCCAGCCCTCCTGCTGCATCGGACATTCGCTGCCATTCCTGATGATCGAGAGCGAAAGCCTGACGCAAGGCGGCGCCAATGGAACCGGCCGATGTGCCGCAGTCGATCGCAGCGCCTTCGGTGAACCCTTCGGGCAGATGGCAATGCTCGCTCATGATCGTGGGAACCCGCGCCGCCCACGCCTCAAGGATCGCCATGGGCAGCCCTTCGCTGTGCGACGGCAGGATCAGGAAGCGCGCAATTTCGAGCAGAGCCGCTTTTTGCGATCCGAAGGCCGTACCGACGAACTCGATGCCTGTATCCCTATTGCCCTTCATGGCGCTTTCGATGGCGGCGATACCCTCGTCATCCCCCCAGCCGGCGATCGTAAGGGAGGCGCCGGACGGCAGATCGCTACGCACCGAAAGCCATGCTTCCATCAGGGCCGACAGGTTCTTTTTTTCATGTATGCGGCCAAGGTAGAGCACCATCGGTGGGCGCTCCCTGCCCATGGCGGACGTGATCGGGGGAGCCGCATTGGGCACGACGCCGATCTTTGCCCCTGGCGCTTCGTTCGCGATATCAGCGGCTTCTGCATGGGTAAGCGCGTGAAATGCATTCGCAATCTTCCACGCCGCTCGTTCCCAGAACCATCGCCCGAGGTGCTTCTTCCACGCATTGCGGCGCGTAATCCACGGGTCGAACATGCCATGCGGGCTGATCACGAGCGGTAAACTGGAATGGTCTGCGAGTTTGCGGGCTACCCGGCTCGGATATTGCCAGATGCCATTGAGGTGCAGAAGGTCAAGCCGGGCGGTCCGGACAAGCTCAGGAAGCTGAGGCGCGTAGCCAAAGGCCGCTGGACCGCGCACATCGGCCAGCCGCACCTCGCAGCCTTTCAAGCGCCACACATCGTCTTGCGAGGCACTGTCGCGCAAGCCCAGCACAACGGGCTCCGCGTCAAGCGAGCGCAGAATGTCGGCTTGCGTGACGACTGCTTCGAACACGCCGCCATTGCGGCGCGAGACCCACGAGGACAGCAGGCCTACCCGCTTGCCCGCGAGGGAAGATGTCTTGCTCAGGCCTCGACGACCTTTTGCTCGATTGCACCGAAGATCGAATGGCCCTCGGCGTCTTTCATTTCGACGCGCACTGTATCGCCGGGAGCCATGAATCGTGTCTTGGCCTCGCCGTCGGCGATGGTCTCGATCATGCGGATTTCAGCGATACAGCTGTAGCCGAGGCCGCCTTCGGAAACGGGTTTGCCCGGATCGCCGTCGGGCCCCTGGTTCGATACTGTGCCCGAGCCAATGATGGCTCCTGCACCGAGATCGCGGGTCTTTGCGGCATGGGCGACAAGATCGGCAAGGCTGAATGTCGCATCGACACCGGCATTGGCGCGTCCGAAAGCTTCGCCATTGTAATCGACCATCAAGGGCAGGTGGATCACGCTGCCCTTCCATGCGTCGCCCAGTTCGTCCGGCGTTACGGCTACCGGCGAGAATGCGCTGGAGGGTTTGGACTGGAAAAAGCCGAAGCCCTTGGCCAATTCGCCTGGGATCAGGCCGCGCAGCGATACGTCGTTCACCAGCATGAGAAGCTTGATGTGGCCTGCGGCCTCTTCGCTAGACACGCCCATCGGCACATCGTCCGTAATGACCGCGACTTCACCTTCCATGTCACAGCCCCACTTGGTGTCCTTGAGCGGGATATCGTCACGCGGGGCGAGGAATTTGTCGCTGCCGCCCTGGTACATCAGCGGATCGTGGTAAAAGCTTTCGGGCACTTCTGCGCCGCGCGCTTTGCGGACCAGTTCGACGTGATTGATATAGGCAGAGCCGTCCGCCCACTGATAGGCGCGGGGGAGGGGCGAATGGGCTTCACGCTCGTGGAACCGCTCGCACGGTACAGCCTGGTGCTCGACGTCGGTATAGAGCGCTTCCAGCTTGGGCGCGACTTCATCCCAATTGTCGAGCGCAGCCTGCATGGTCGGCGCGATATTGTCGGCGGCGCAGTAACGGGTGAGATCCTTCGATACGACCACCAGCTTGCCGTCGCGGGTTCCGTCCTTGAGTGTGGCGAGCTTCATGTTTCAGGTCCTCTCGGGATTGTCGGGTTGATTGTCCGGATGCGATCGCTGGAATTCGGGAAGTTCCAGGCAGGCTTGCTCGATCCGGGTGATGCGCGGCTTATCGGAAAAATCGAAGTCGAAACGCTGGGCATTGTAGACTTGCGGCAGCAGGCAGACTTCGAAGAAGCCGGGTTTGTCGAACAGGAAATCGCCGGTACCCAGCTGGGCAAGCCGCGCTTCGAGCGGGTCCAGCGTGCGGGCGAGCCAATGGCGATACCAGACGCCGATTTCTTCCTGTGATTTGCCGTATTCGTTCGACAGATATTTCAGCACCGGCAGGTTCAACGGCGCGTGGAGTTCGGTGGCGATGGCATAGGCCAATTCGCGGGCGGTGTAGCGATCCTCGATATCGGCAGGCAGCAATGCCTGTTCAGGATATGCCTCGTCGAGCCATTCCAGCTGCGCCATCGACTGAACGCGGTCGCGGCCCCCGGCTTCCAGCAATGGCACCGAACCGAACGGATTGCGGCTCGTGAAAGCTTCGCCTTTCTGTTCGCTGGTCAGCAGGTTCACCGGCACATATTCGTAATCCAGCCCCTTCAGCTCCAGCGCAATGCGCAGGCGGTAGCTGGTGGAGCTGCGGTAGTATCCGTGAAGCCTGATCAAAACGCGGCGATCCCGGTGATGGCACGGCCCAGGATCAGCGCGTGGACGTCATGCGTTCCTTCATACGTGTTGACGGTCTCCAGGTTCACCATGTGGCGGATGACCTGATATTCTTCGGAAATACCGTTTCCGCCATGCATATCGCGCGACTTGCGAGCGATATCGAGAGCCTTGCCGACATTGTTGCGTTTCACGATCGAAATCATGTCGGGGGCAAATTTGCCTTCGTCCATCAAGCGGCCAACGCGCAGGCTGCCTTGCAGGCCGAGTGCGATTTCGCTCATCATGTCTGCCAGCTTGAGCTGGTAAAGCTGCTTGGATGCCAGCGGTACGCCGAACTGCTGCCGGTCGAGGCCATACTGCCGGGCTGCGTGCATGCAGAATTCCGCGGCACCCATGGCGCCCCAGCTGATGCCATATCGGGCGCGGTTGAGGCAGCCGAAGGGACCTTTAAGGCCTTGGACTTCGGGAAGCAGCGCGTCGGCTCCGACCTTTACCTCGTCCATCATGATCATGCCGGTGGTGCTGGCACGAAGCGAAAGCTTGCCTTCGATCTTGGGCGCGGAAAGACCTTCCATGCCTTTTTCGAGGACGAAGCCGCGGATGCCGCCGCCATGTGCCTCGCTTTTCGCCCAGACAACGAAAACATCTGCAAAGGGCGCGTTAGAGATCCAAGTCTTGGAGCCGGAAATCTTGTAGCCGTCGCCGTCTTTCTTCGCGACCGTTTTCATGCCCGATGGGTCGGAACCTGCATCGGGTTCGGTGAGGCCGAAGCAGCCGATCAATTCGCCGCTGGCAAGACCCGGGAGATACTTCTGCCTTTGCTCTTCCGAACCGTAGGCATGGATGGGATACATCACGAGGCTGGACTGGACGCTGGCCATCGAACGATAGCCTGAATCGACCCGCTCGATTTCGCGCGCGATCAATCCGTAAGCGACATAGCCTGCACCGGCGCCGCCGTATTCCTCGGGGATTGTTGCCCCGAGCAGACCGGCCTGTCCCATAAGCGGGAACAGTTCAGGCGCGTCGACCTCTTCGCGGTAGGCATCAGTGACGCGCGGCTGAAGTTCGCTCTGCGCGAAGCCGTGCGCGGCGTCGCGGATCATCCGCTCTTCCTCGGTCAGCTGGTCTTCAAGGTTGAAGGGATCGTCCCACGCAAAAGGCACCATGCCGGCCATACAGTCTCCTCTGATACGTCTCTGCCGATGGCAGCAAGAGCGGCGCGGTGCAAGGGGCGTCAGGCCGCTTCCGCATCGCCAGCGATGAATAGGCGGTACTCATTTTCATCGCACAGGCCCGTGACCCATTCCCCGCCGACTTTCAGCCATGCATGAAATTTCGCAATGCCGTCCTGATTCCGCTTGGTTCCAATATAAAGGTCGGACGCGATACCGCGCCGCGCCAGCATCCGGCGGGCCGCCAGAGCCTGGGGCAGGCAATTTGGCGCACCGGGAATGTTGCGGAGTGCCCGTACGATTGCGAGCCGTATGCGCCGAACGGTTTCAAGGTCCGCTTCTGCGATATTGCCCTGATGTATCTGGCCGAACGGGCCGAAGCTCGAGCGCCAGTGGCGCGGCGACACGCTGCCTACAAGAGCCTTGCAATATAGCAGCGCGGCCATGGCTTCGATCGTCGCCAGACGGTCGGCCTTGTCGAGCGCGAGGAAGGTATCAAGCTTGGACATAGCGCCCGCATCCTATCACGAATGCTCGCGCGATACCTCACCTCGCGAGTGACTTATTTCACGATGGGATCATTTCACCAGCGGGAGCGCCTTGCGGCAATCCTCGGCACACTCGCGGCACATTTCTGCACACAATGCGCAATGGGGGTTGTCATGCTTGGCGCATTCTTCGGCGCAGGTTTCGCAGGCCTTGATGCAGGCTTCCATCTGGGCGCGCAGGACATCGATGTTAGCGGCGGTGCGGCGGACAGCCAGGCGGGCGGTCGCAGCGCAGACATCTGCACAGTCGAGACAGTTACGGATGCACTGCGCCATGGCCATGTCTTCAGCCACGCACGCGTCCGCGCACGAGGTGCAGAACAGCGAACAGAGCATCGCGTGGCGGGCAGCAAGGACAAGCTCCTCTGTCTCGTCCTGCACCTGCGGGTGGGTGGCGATCATCTTTTGAAGCGACATGGGGAACTCCTTGTTTTACCTAAGTATCACTCAGGCAATGGAGAGAGCGCCGACTTGTTCCGCTGCACGAAGATCAGTGGTTTGCGGCTGCGACCTGTACCGAGTTGATCACTTCAGCCGGTGGACAGGGCTTCGACAGCGACTGTGCATTGGGAAAGCGAAGAGCCACGTCGGCGGGGGTGAGTTGTCCGGAATGGAAGATCACCTGCACGTCCTCAGCCATCATCTGTTCGGCAAGGGGGTAAACGATGCCGTCACCCAATTGAACATCGAGAATGGCAATGTCGGGCTTGTTCTTCTGGTAAGCGAGCATTGCGGAAGAGAGATTTCCGAACGGGCCATCCACCTGGTAGCCGGCTTCCGATACCGTATCGCAAAGATCGTATCCGACGATCAATTCGTCTTCGGCCACGAGTATCCTCAGTTTCTGATTACCCATCCTGCTCTCCTCAGCGCGCGCGACCCATTTTATTTAACGCGCAAGGAGCGAGTGGTTCCCGTTTTAGGCGGTTGAACCGTATTTCTGTGTGAAAGCGGCAGCGTTTCCTTCTGCAAGGAGCGCAGCCTGGCCAACCCAGTCATCGCGCCTGATCCGGCCCTGAAACCGGCCAAGCTGGTTGTCGATACGATCGATTTCGGCATCGTCCCATGCAGCGATCTGCCCGAACTGCGTCACGCCCAGATCGGTGAGTGTCGCCGCCAGTTTCGGACCGACGCCCTTGATCCTCGTCAGGTCATCGCCGACGGTCGGCTTGGAAACGGACGCGGTAGCGGGAGGACTGTCTGCATCACGAGCGGCAGCCGGCGCACTGTCGATCAGCGCCGCATTGCGCTGAGCCTTCTCTGCGCCTTCATCCAGCACATCGCTCTTCGCGCCGGTCACACGGGTGCGGCGGGTGGCGCTGAACAGATAGAATGCAACAACCAGCCCGATCAGCAGGCCGATGACGATCAGGGGCCATTGTTGGGCGACGAGTTCACTCATGGCAGTTCCTTTTCCGGAGTATCTGGGGCGGCAGGATCGGGCGCGCGCCCCCAAATCAGCCAGCCGATAGCAAGGCCGATACCATATGCTGCCAGCATCAGGGCGACCGTTTCAAACCATATCGGCATCAGCGCGGCCCCGGGGTATCGACTGGAGTTGGTGTCACCGGTTCTATCCGAATGACGGAAAATTCGATTCTGCGGTTGGCAGGGTCTTCCGGTGTGAGCCCTTCTACGGGCTCGCTCGACCCTACGCCGCGGGCGCGCAAACCATCGCGCGGAATGCCGCGTTGGATAAGCGCTTCGCGAACGGACCGGGCGCGGTCCATGCTGAGTTCGAGGTTGGCAGGTTCGGGACCGGACCGGTCAGTATGGCCAGTAACTGCAATGATGGCCCCAAGACACGGGCGCAGAGCCTCGGCCACTTCCCGCAAGAGCAAGTCGCTGGCTGGCAGCAATTCCGCGCTGCCTTCCTCGAAACGGACCGATCGTTCGCGCAGCAGGCCCTGGACATCTTCCTGACAATGCAGCGGTTCAAAATTGCTTTCGTCAGACGCCGCATTCGCCCAGCCATCGCGCCAGCTGACACCGCCCACGCCGGGCAGGCTGGCTACCAGCTTGGCGGCCCGATCCCGTTTACCTTCGTCGAGGCCTTCTCCGCCTGCAAGCATGGGGTGGCGAGTAGGGGCGCCGTGACGCGATTGAAATTGGGCTGTGATCGGCTCCAATCCGGCTTGAGATATCGCCGCCTTGCTGCGCTGTTCCAGCCGCTGTGCCATGGACTGTGCGCCTTGTTGGCTGCCCACATAGCCAAGCACCCCGACCAGCAGGGCGCCAAGGGCGATAGTGAAAACAGGACGAGACTTCATTGCCCCGCCTTCTAACCGCGCGCCGCGAGCGTGCAAGGCCCGTGACGCGCGGAAAGGGATCGATATCTACATCTGTGCCTGAGCAGTGCGGGCAAGCTCCACGAATTCCTGCCGCCAGAACTCGCGCTGGCGTCCGGCAAGGCTCACCACCTCGTCCCAGGAATACTCCGCAAGCAGCTCGTCACCGCGCAGTTTCTGGCCATAGGCGGCGACTGCCGCAGCGAAGGCGAAATCCCCTTGAGGCAAACGGCGGGTGTCGAGGCTTGCGGCTGGCAAACGGTACTGCAGCAGCTTCGACTTTTCGCCGCCCGGCAGCTTATAGCGCAGTTGGACAAACGCGGCTTCATCCGCATTTCGAGATGTCTCGGAAGATGCGCCGTTATAGCGCCTATCGCCAATCCAGCCTTTCGCGCCGGTAGGTATCACCTCGTAAAGGGCAGTTACCTGGTGGCCCGCGCCGATGTCGCCGGCATCCACCGCGTCATTGGCAAAATCCTGTTCACGCAAGGCACGGTTTTCATAGCCGATCAACCGGTACTGACTGACCGAGGCAGGATTGAATTCGACCTGTATTTTCACGTCCTTGGCGATGGTGAACAGGGTCGAGCTCATTTCGTCGCGAAGAACCTTTTTCGCTTCCATCGCGCTGTCGATATAAGCGTAATTACCGTTCCCGTGGTTGGCGATCTGCTCCATCATGGCTTCGTTGTAATTGCCCGTTCCAAAGCCAAGCGTGGTCAGGGTGATACCGCTGTCGCGCTTGTTTTCGATCATCTCGATAAGCCGGTCGGTATCCGATATGCCGACGTTGAAATCGCCGTCCGTCGCTACGATCACGCGGTTCACTCCGCCCTTGATGTAGGCCTGTTCAGCCATGGAGTACGCCAGCTCCAGGCCGGCTGCACCGGCAGTCGATCCGCCTGCTTCCAGCCGTGACAGGGCAGCGCGGACCTGGCCTGGGCTGCTGGTGGGTTCAAGCACCACCCCGGTTGATCCTGCGTAAACCACTATCGAAACCTTGTCCTTGCCGCGCATTTCGGAGGCCAGGCCGGACAGGGCACGCTTTACCAGCGGCAGCTTGTCGGGGCTGTCCATCGAACCCGAAACATCGATCAGGAAAACAAGGTTTGCGGCGGGGCGCTGATCGCGCGGCAGATCGTATCCGCGCAGGCCCACGCGGATGAGCTTCGCCTCAGCATTCCAAGGGCTGGCCGCAGTGTCGAGAGTAACCGAGAACGGCTTCGTGCGGTCCGTGGGTTCGGCGTAGTCATAGCGGAAATAGTTGATCAGTTCTTCGGTGCGCACCGCGGCCTTGGGGGGTAGCTGGCCCATGCTAAGGAACCGCCTGGCATTGGCGTAAGCGCCTGTGTCGACATCGACCGAGAAGGTGGAGACAGGCTGTGCCGCGACCATCCGGATGGCTGAGACTTCTTCCCCGGCATACCTTTCGCGGTCCTCTGGCGGGATCATGTATTCCAGGGGAGGGGCCATCATTGCTGCATCGGCGGACTCATACATCATTGGAGCGTTCGCAGGCTCCGCGATGTCGATCGTGCTCATATGCTCGACCTGTTCGCCTCCGGAATCCGTTCCCTCGCAGCCAGCCAGAGCCAGCATGAGTGCAGCGGTCGAAGCCAGCGCCAGCGAGCCTCCGGCTACCCGTGTCTGATTGTCCATTTTCTCTCTCTCCACGATTCGCTCTCCTAGAATGTGATGTTATCTCATAAATGATGGCGAGATGAAGGCGAAAATATGGCTAAAATAAGGCAAGTGTCAAATGCATGTTGACAGATGGCGCGCCGATGGGCTGCGTGAATGCCGCTAAATATCTGAGGATATGCAATTTAATCGGGAAGTTGGCTAAGCTTGTTCGCTTGCCTTATTTCGCTTGAACAACATGCGATCTTCAGGCCCGAAGCCTTTTTTCCAAATCACGAAACCATATGTGGCAAGGATTGCCGGGATGCCGACTGCCAATTCGGCCCATTCCGGAAGCTGCGTCGCCAACCAGCCAACCAGCACAGCTGGTGCGATCGCGTAGACCAGCGCCCAGCGCCAGTTGTTGATCGGATAGCCCAGTATCCGGGTGAGCAGCAGTGCTTTCACCAGGCTGGACAAACCCAGCGCAATCAGCAGAGCGATCGCGGCAGCGGCGGCCTTAAACGGTTCGCCGTAGCCCAAGTTCTGGACCAGCATGATGAGCCCGACAGTCAAAGCTGCCTGAAATGCGATCGTGCCCACGGAAATCGCCAGATTTCGCCCGCGGGCGACGTAGATCAGCACAGCTTCCGATACCACGGCAGTCGCCGCGATGACTTCAGCGGCGAGCAGGAAAGCCAGCGCACCGGTCCCGCCGACGAACTCCGGCCCGACAAGACCCATGACCGCTTCACCCGGAACGCCGAGGGCCAGGGCAATCCCTGCCTGCGCAGCGATAATCCAGAAACCGACCTGGCAAACCTGTTTGGCAATAGCCTCGTAATTCTTGGTCTTGAGGTTCTTCGTGATCACGGGGCCGAGGATAGGTTCAAAACTGGTTTTCAGTTTTTGGGGTAGGCTCGCGACCTGCTGTGCGATGTAATACACGCCGACCGCTGCAGGCGCGGCGAACAGGCCCAGGATAAAGATGTCTATGCGGCGGGTGCCCCATTCGATGGCGTCGGCCGTGGCAAGGGGCAGGGCGCGCGCGGTGACCTTGCGCATATAGCCAAGTTCCGGCCGCCAGCCTTGCGGACGGCCGTAGCTCCGGAAAAACGCGATCAGCCCGGTCGCAAGGCCTGCATAAATCGACGCCAGATAGGCCATCGAGAGGCCTGATTTCGAGAGGCCCGGAATGAAGAAAAACACCCCGGCCATGATCGAAATTGTCCACGGCTCCACCACTGCGCGGGCGCGCACGGTGGTGGCGATGTCGTACTTGTAAGCTTGCGCTGCCAGTACGATTTCGGTCAGCGCGTAAGCCGGGATGGCAAGCACGATGAAGCGGTCTAGCTCGGTGAAGTCGCCGCTTGGAAACAAGGGTGCTGGCACCAACCAGAAAAAGATCGCCGCAATGCTCGAGAAGATGATCGCCAGCAGCAAACCGTCGTAGACCAGATTGGCTGGATGCGCGTCCTCACCATCCGCCAACCGCTGGGCGAGGCCGCGTTTCTCGCCCATCGAGCAAAGCAGCGCTACCAGCTCGACGACAACCAGGGCAGAAGCAAATCGGCCCAGCGCATCAGGACCGTAAAGACGCCCCGCGATGAACAGGAACGGCAATCTGGCGAGCAATCTGAGCAGGAAACCGATGAAGTTCTGCCGGCCGCCCTTGGCGATGGCGGTAAGATCTTCTTCGTTGGTCGAAGTGGTCATCCAGCGCCGCCCTGTTCGGCCTTGAGCGGCCGGGACAGGATGCCTTCGACTACGGACTTCGGCTCGTCCCCCTTGAGCAGGTCATAGACAGCTGTGACGATCGGCATGGCGACACCCTGCCGCGCAGCCAGTTCGACCAGTACGGGCGCAGTATGCGCGCCTTCGGCAACCGTTTTGCGGTCGCTCATCAATGTTTCGGCGCTCTGGCCTTCGCCCAGCGCCTTACCAAGAGAGAAGTTGCGGCTGGATGTCGACGAACAGGTCAGCACGAGATCGCCCAGCCCGCATAACCCGGCGAGCGTTTCGGATCGTGCGCCCAGCGCCTCCCCGAATCGCAGCATCTCGGCATAGCCGCGAGCGATGAGGGCCGCGCGGGCATTCTGGCCCAGGCCCAGGCCGTCGACCACGCCGCATGCGATGGCGAGCACGTTCTTGACCGCCCCGCCAATCTCGGCGCCGACCACGTCATCCGAATAATAGGGACGAAAGGCGTGCCGGGCGATGAGCGGCGAAATGCGTTCCCACTGTTCTTCGCCGTTTCCGCAGGCAAGAGTCACTGCGGTCGGCAAACCGGCCGCCACCTCGTGGGCAAAGGTGGGACCTGACAAAACAGCGATATCGCTTTCGGGCGCGGCTTCCTTCGCGACGTGATTCATCAGCCTGCCGCTGCCCGCCTCGATACCTTTGGAACACAGGACGAGATCTCGCGGGTGGGCGGGCATTCCTGCAAGGACGCTGCCCATATGCTGTGCGGGCGTCACGACCAGCAGGGCGTCGAGCTTGGCCATATCCGCCAGGTCGGACGTTGCGGTGACGCTTTCCGATAGTTTTGCACCGGGCAGAAACAGTGAATTGGTGTGCTCGGAATTGATCTCTTCGACCAGCTCTTCCTCGCGGGCCCAGATTTTCACCGCGCGGCCATCGCTGGCGAGCATTTGCGCCAGGGCCGTGCCCCATGCGCCAGCTCCAAGAACACCCACGCTGGTCATGCCTTCACTCCTGCTCCGCGAGCGGGCTGCGCGTCGGGATCGAGCGGCCAGCGGGGTCGGGCAGCGATATCGAGCGGGTCGGGAGCGAAGTCTTTCAATTGCAGCCTTTCGATCCCCGCCCAGGCAATCATCGCCGCATTGTCGGTACAAAGGCGAGGCGGTGGTGCTGTGAACCGCATTTCGCGAGCAGCCGCAAGTTCTTCGAGTGCAGAGCGCACCACCTTGTTCGCAGCGACACCGCCTGCAACCACAAGCGTCGGGACAGGCCCCATCGCGTTCAGGGCGATCTGCAAGCGGTCGATCACGCAGTCGATGCCAGCCTGCTGGAAGCTGGCTGCGATATCGGCAATCTCGTATTTCCCGCTGTCATGCGCGCGCATCACGGCGCTCTTGAGGCCGGCGAACGAGAAGTGCGGTTCGCCGCTGCCGATCATTGGACGGGGCAAGGGGACCGCTTTTCCGTCACCCTCGCGGGCAAGCTGCTCCACCGCCGGACCGCCCGGAAAACCGAGGCCGAGGATCTTCGCAGTCTTGTCGAACGCTTCGCCGAGGGCATCGTCGATGGTCGTGGCAAACCGGCGATACTGGCCAACGCCGTCTACTCGCAAGATCTGGCAATGGCCGCCTGAAACCAGAAGCAGGGCATAGGGAAATTCGAGCGCTGCATCGGCAAGCCGGGGGCTTAGGGCATGGCCTTCGAGGTGGTTGATCGCGATCAACGGCTTGTCGCTCGCCATAGCCAGCGCCTTGGCGCTGACCAGGCCGACCATCACGCCGCCAATCAGGCCGGGACCTGCCGTCGCAGCAATCGCATCGCAATCCGAAAGCGCAACGCCGGCATCGGCGAGCACGCCTTCGATCATCGGGGCCAGTCGCTCCGCGTGGGCGCGAGCGGCAATTTCCGGGACCACGCCGCCGAATGGCGCATGTTCTTCGTCCTGAGACGCGATGCGCTGCGCGACAATCGTGCGATTGCCATCGACCAATGCGGCTGCGGTTTCGTCGCAGGAACTTTCAATGCCGAGAACGAGCGTCATAACTTCACTTTCCCTTAGCGGTCTCGCTCGCTAGGGCAAGCCGCCGACATGTCTGATATGCCAATCCTCCGCCTTGGAACCCGCCGTTCACCGCTTGCCATGGCGCAAGCAGAGGAGGCGCGCGCCCGTTTGTGCGCAGCGCATGGATGGGATGTGGGTTCTGTCGAACTGGTGCCGGTGATCGCCAGCGGTGACAAGATACAGGATCGCCCGCTTGCCGATATCGGCGGAAAGGCGCTGTGGACGCGCGAACTCGACATGTGGCTCGCCGAAGGGCGCATCGATGCTTCGGTGCATTCGATGAAGGACGTGGAGACCATCCGGCCTGACGAAATTTCCTTCGGGGCCATCCTTCCGCGTGCGGACAAAGCTGATGTTCTCCTGGGGGCTGCCTCGATTGCGGCGATTGCGAAAGGCGCAAAAGTCGGGACCAGCGCCCCGCGACGCGCGGCCCAACTGCTTCACGCAAGGCCCGATGTCGAAGTCGTCGGCATCAGGGGCAATGTGGCGACGAGAATGGCAAAGCTTGCAGCCGGAGAGGTCGATGCGACATTCCTCGCCGGAGCTGGCCTGTCGCGCCTCGGCGAAGACGGCGTCGGTGTCCGCCTGGATCCAGAGGCGTGGTTCCCGGCTCCGGCGCAGGCCGCCATCGGTATCGAATGCCGGACCAGCGACGAGCGAACCGCAGAAGTACTGTCGGCAATCGACCACGCACCCAGCCGCCAGGAAGTGATGGCTGAACGCGCATTGCTCGAGGGGCTGGGCGGTACATGTCACAGCCCGATCGCGGTGCTGACCGTTCGGTCTGGCGACATTATCGAGATGCGTGCGCAAATATTCAGCCCAGATGGTGCACACCGGGTCGAGGGCGAAGCCCATTTTGCTCCTGATGATACAGCGGCCGCGATTGCATTGGCGCATGACCTGCTTGCACGCGCTCCCGATGCCGTGGCGATCAATTTCGGACAGTCCTTGTGACCTGCCCGGTCTTTGTTTTCCGTCCGGAACCGGGTTTGTCGGTCACGCTCGAGACTGCGAAATCGATGGGGCTGGATGCCCGGGGCGCTCCTCTGTTCGAGGTGGAGCCGGTCAAATGGGAAGCTCCTTCGCCCCGGGGGTACAAAGGCGTTCTGGTCGGAAGCAGCAATGTGTTTCGGCACGGCGGCTCGGGCCTTGCCAAGCTGACCAGCCTGCCGGTCTATGCCGTCGGTGAAGCCACCGCAGAGGGCGCGCGAGAGAAGGGCTTCATGGTCGCCCGGACCGGCAAGGGCGGTCTGCAGGCGCTGATCGACAGCATGAAGCCGGGCGAACGGCGGCTCCTGCGTCTTGCAGGAGAAGCTCATGTCGAATTGAATCCACCGGCAGACTTCACCATCGACGTTATTGAAGTCTACCGCACCGATCCGCTCGGCATTCCCGAAGATCTGGCAAAAGGCATGAAATCCGGCGGCATCGTGCTTTTGCATTCGGGCGAAGCTGCCCGCCAGCTGCTTGCCGAATGCCTTCGTCTCGGTCTGGATCGCTCCAAATTGACAGTCGCTGCTTTGGGGCAGAGAATTGCCGATATGGCCGGAGATGGATGGCAATCCGTCCACATCTCAAATCAGCCTCGTGACGCCGAATTATTGGCCTTGGCAAACCAATTGTGTAAGAAAGTAAACGGGTAAAGAGGCGTCCACGAAAGGACGTCCGGGGTCGTGGAACGGAGTGTAATGGAAGATTTCTCGAGCACGCGGCGAGCGCGGGGCAGTTTGCGCCCGATGCTGCTTGCTGTGGCTGGCGCGTTCGCGCTTGGAGCGGGCGTCGCAGGGTATGTCGCATGGCGGATGGACGCCGCTCAGGACGTCGCGACTGAACCTCGGCAATCAGCCCAGGAACTGGCAGTCGAGGGCAGCGAACCTACTCCCTCGCCAAGTGCCAGTGAAAGTGCCGCGGCCGCCGAGGCGGTGGAGCGTGTTGCAGAGCAGCAGGGCGGTATCGATCAACGCCTCGCGGCTGCCGAACAGCGGTTGGCAAGGCTCGACCTGCAGGCTGAGGCGTCGGCCGGGAATGTGGCGCGTGCTGAAGGCCTGTTGATTGCGTTCGCAACCCGGCGCGCCATCGATAAGGGCGCGGAACTGGGATATCTGGCTGACCAGTTGCGGCTGCGGTTTGGCGATGCGCTGCCCAACGCGGTCAACACGATCCTCACCTTCTCCAGAGAGCCGGTTACTCTCGACCAGTTGCTGTTCCGGCTTGATGGTCTGGCACCGCAATTGCAGTCGGGCGAAGGGAAGCCCAGTCTAGAGCGTTTCGCGGATGAGCTGGGGTCACTCTTCACCATTCGCCGCGAAAGTGCGCCGTCGCCGCAGCCGCAGCAGCGGCTCGAACGAGCGCGCCTGTTTCTCGAAAGCGGGCGTCCGGATTCGGCGATCGCGGAAATTCGGAATCTTCCCGGTGCAGTGAATGCCGAAGGCTGGCTCCGCGATGCAGAACGCTATGCGTCGGTCCAGCGCGCGCTCGACCTTATCGAGACCTCTGCCGTGCTTGAACCAAGGCGCCTGCGCGATGGGGCTGGCAACCGGATTGAACAACCAAGTCCTGTAGAGGAATAGCCCTCAGGCTTTCATCAATTCAGGGACATCGCCCGAAACACCGCGTGCCTCGTCCATGAAGAACCGCTTGAGCCAGCTTGAACGCTGGACTCCGGCCATGCCCAACCGGCGTACTGCGCTGGCGGTCTTGCCGGGAACGCCGAACAGGCGTGTCAGGCTGTCGGTCGCGCCCATCACCATTAGCGAATCCAGCGCGCGCCATTTCTCGTAGCGATCAAGGATCTGTGCATCCCCGATATCCAGGCCGAGCCTGCGCGCATCGCCGAGCACCTCCACCAGGGCACCCACGTCGCGCAATCCGAGATTGAGCCCCTGTCCGGCAATCGGGTGCATTCCGTGCGCACTATCGCCAACCAGAGCCATCCGCTGGTCTACGATCCGTGCCGTATGCTGGAAGCTGAGCGGGTAGGAGGTGCGCTGGCTGTTGAGCGAAAGCTCGCCCAGCAAATCACCCATGCGTTTCTGAATTTCCGCCAGGAATGCGCGCTCACCCATTTTGAGCACGCCGGCAGCGTCCTTCTCGTCAACGGTCCAGACCAGCGCACTGCGATGCTGGCCGTCGGGGCCATCAATCAGCGGCAGCAGGGCAAACGGACCCGCGGGATAGAATATTTCCCATGCGACCCCGGCATGCGGTTTCGTGTGATCCAATCCGACGATGATCGCCCGGTGGGAATAATCCCAGCTGGCCATCTTGAGTTCGGCATCCTCACGGGTGGGTGAACGCCGTCCTTCCGAGCCGACAAGCAGGTCGGCGCCAAGGACGGTGCCGTCAGCCAGCGTGGCGGAAACGCCAAATGCATCGCGGTGGCGCTGAACGACATCGACAGGGGCGTGAAGCGTAATCAGCGATTCGCTTTTGACTGCCTCGAAAATCGATGTGCGCAGCACGCGGTTCGCGAACATTCGGCCCAGCGAACCTTCGTGCTTCTCCGGAGTAAAATCGATCCGGCCAGGCTTCATCTGGTCGAGCACAGCGATGCTTTCGATCGGGCAGCCGTGCGGCTCCAGTGTGTCGGCTATGCCGATGTTTCGAAACAGTCGCCAACTTGCGGTGGAGATAGCGGATGCGCGGCCATCGAATCCCTCGGCAGTCAGGTCTGCCGGATCGGCCCGGTCGACCAGGTGGCTCGAAAAGCCTTGTTTTGCCGCAGCCAGCGCCAGCGTAGAGCCGACGAGACCGCCGCCGAGGATGAGCAGGTCGCGCTTGTCTGTCATGGCCACGGTCCCTAGAGCGGGCGACGTGACACTGGCAAGGATTATGGACGTCTCGCGTGCTCGACTGGCTGTTTTACTGCTGGTCGCGCTATGGCTTTTTCCGGCCGGTCTGCTCGCGCAGGACCGTGAGCCGCGCTACGGCGACGAGAACATCGCGGTTGAGTTGTATGCTGATGGCGATCCCGTCGCAGGCAAAGAATGGCTGCTTGCGCTGCGCTTTGTACCCAGCGCTCCCGAATGGCACGGCTATTGGGCCAATCCGGGCGATGCAGGTCAAGGCATGAACCTTGCGCTGGACCTGCCGGCAGGATGGGAGGTCGGCAAGCCGCTCTATCCGGTTCCGCAAACGCTGCTGATCGGCGGATTGATGAACCACATCTTCGAGGGCGAATATGTGGTCCTTGTACCGGTAACGCCCGGACCCGATGCGTCGGTGATGAACCTCGCGCCGGTTACGGGCTTCATCGACTATCTCGCTTGCACCGACCGGATATGCGTGCCCCAGGATGCGCGCATTACTGCCAGGAAAGGCGGCGATTTCGATGCCTGGCGCGCACAGGTCGCGCCCATGCTCGACAGTACTGCCGGTTTCGAGATCCAGCGTGAGCGGCTGCGTATCGGTATCCCGCTGCCCGCCGATCTCGAGCTCGGCGAGTTGCATTTATTTCTCGAGAACACTGACCTGGGCGGCGGGCTTCGGCCTGAATATGCCGCTCTCCAGACGTGGGTGCGCGAAGGCAACTTGTTGGTTGCCGAACTGCCGCTGGAACGCATCGATGGGCTTGAGGGCGCACCGCCAGAGAAGGTCGAAGGCATCCTCGCGCTGGGCGAAGGGCAGGGGCTGCGATTTGTCGCCCGGCTATCCGACGTGCCGCTCGAAAGCGTGAAGCCGTTTCGCGGGGCCGCGGATCCGCCGGATTTATGGATCCTGTTGGTCGCTTCGGTATTGGGCGGCTTGTTGCTCAATGTCATGCCCTGCGTGTTCCCGATCCTGAGTCTCAAGGCGCTGGCGCTGGCAAAAGCTGGCGGTGATGAGGTTTCTGCGCGCAGGGATGCGCTGGCGTACACTGCCGGTGTCGTTTTAGCGTGCACGGGGCTGGGTGCATTGATCCTGTTACTCAGGTCCGCTGGCCAGCAGATCGGCTGGGCATTTCAGCTTCAGGAGCCGGCTGTGGTCGCGACCCTTTTCGTGATGGCGGCTGCCATCACTGCCAATTTCCTCGGCCTGTTCGCAATTCCCGGGCTCGCGATTTCTGGCGGAAAACCGAGCGCTCGCGGGTCGTTTGGAACCGGCCTTCTGGCAGCGTTTGTTGCCACGCCGTGCACGGGGCCGTTCATGGCGCTCGCCTTGGGTGCGGCCCTGATTTTGAGGCCGATTGAAGGCTTTGCGATCTTTACCGCTCTAGGACTGGGACTGGCTCTCCCATTCCTGTTGATCGGCTTTGTGCCCGCAATTCGGCGCCGACTGCCCAAGCCGGGCCCCTGGATGGAGAGGTTCCGCCGCTGGATGGCGCTGCCGATGGGGCTTACGGTCCTTGCCCTTGCGTGGCTCATGTGGCGGATTGGAGGGGGCCTGTTCCTGATCTCGGCGACGGGTGTAGCGGCCGGCGCAATCTACGCAGCAGGCACCCTTTTCCCCGATGGTCCGTCCCGTGGCAGCCAAACCAGAATGCCTGCGCTGGCCGGCATGGCGATGGCAGCAGTTTCAGCGTTGGCGATGGTGTCGAATTACGATCCACCAGCGAGGAATTCGTCGCAAAGCATCCTTGAGCCGCGCGAATTTTCCGAAACCGCATTGGCTCAGGCGCGCGCCAGCGGCCAGC
Organism: Qipengyuania psychrotolerans; assembly: GCF_019711355.1. Lineage (NCBI taxonomy): Bacteria > Pseudomonadati > Pseudomonadota > Alphaproteobacteria > Sphingomonadales > Erythrobacteraceae > Qipengyuania > Qipengyuania psychrotolerans. The sequence goes on along the minus strand of NZ_CP081297.1, from coordinate 1,775,826 downwards.
CCGTGTTCGTGTGGTTCACCGCCGACTGGTGCGTCACCTGCAAGGTCAACGAAAGCGTCGCCATCGAGCGTGAAGAAACGCGCTCCGCTTTCGAGGATGCAGGGGTCATCGCCATGCGCGGCGACTGGACGTTGCGGGATGAAGAGATCGCAACGTTCCTCGCTCGCCAAGGTGCTGCGGGCGTGCCGCTTTATCTGTGGTATCCGGCGGGCCAGGACGCAGGGCAGTTGCCCCAGGTTCTCACTCCGGATCTTCTTCCTGAACTTGCCCGGCAAGAGGCAGCGCGCAGCTCTCGATAAATTGAGCTGGCAATCTGCTGGCGTTCAGGGTGATGGAGCCGCCAGCTGGCACGGTGGCCTCGACGCTGCGCGGACCGGTAAGGACTTCGAGCCTTGGATCATCGGCCGGGGTCCGTCCCCGCCAGACCCACACACCTTCGCTCTCTTCGGCATCGATCCAGAAACGCTCGACATGGCCATTACCGATCAAAGCCAGCACTGCCTTGGCGTGCGGGTCAGCAGATACGAAACGCGTATATCGCAGTGTGCCGTCTTCACACGCCAATGCCATCAGCGGCGTTGCGCCCGGCTTACCGTAGAGCAGGCGGTTCCCGTCTTCGCTGCGTGCCCAAAGCGCGCCTTCGGTATCCGGCGATGCGATCGGAGCCGTGGGGGCTTCACGTTCTCCTGCGATGCGTTCACGCGTCACATATTCATCCGAAGCCGGAGGTTTGCAGGCGGAAAGAAGGCAGAGCGCTGTGAGCGCGGAAATGCGAAGCATATCGGCAGCTATGCCAAGCGCGGCGCGCTGGTCAACGCGCTCATCATCAAATCGCACAGCTATTCGGCAGGCTGGGTGAACTTCAGGACTTTGGCCTAAGGTTTGCCGCCCATCTTCTTGTAACGAGTCTTGCCATAGCGGGTCTTGCGCGTGCCCGGCCTCCCGGCATCCGAACGGCCGACTTGCGGCGCTTTCTTCTCTGCATCCGGCAGACCCAGCTCGTCATTTTCCAGGCGGCGGATTTCATCGCGCAGGCGCCCGGCTTCCTCGAACTCCAGATCGGCAGCGGCGGTGCGCATGCGCTTTTCGAGATCCTCGATATAGGCACGCAAATTGTGGCCGACGAGATTGTTGCGCTCGTCATCGCCCGTGCCGATGGTCACGCTGTCCTGCGATGCGGTGTCGGCAACGATATCGGCAATCTGGCGCTTGATCGTCTGCGGCGTGATGCCGTGTTCTTCGTTGTAAGCGCGCTGCTTCTCGCGCCGACGATCGGTCTCCGCCATCGCGCGTTCCATGCTGCCGGTGATGCGGTCGGCATAGAGGATGACATGCCCGTCTACGTTACGCGCAGCGCGTCCGATGGTCTGGATGAGCGACGTTTCACTGCGCAGGAAGCCTTCCTTGTCGGCATCGAGGATGCAGACCAGCCCGCATTCGGGAATGTCGAGGCCTTCTCGCAGCAGGTTGATACCGACGAGCACATCATAGACCCCGAGGCGCAGGTCGCGGATCAGTTCGATGCGCTCCAGCGTTTCCACGTCCGAATGCATGTAGCGTACCCGGACGCCCGCTTCGTGCATGAACTCGGTCAGGTCTTCCGCCATCCGCTTGGTCAGCGTGGTGACAAGCGTGCGGTAGCCCATCTTGGCGGTCTTCTTGCATTCCTCGATGCAATCCTGGACCTGGTCTTCGACTGGCCTGATCGAGACAGGCGGATCGATCAGGCCTGTCGGGCGGATAACCTGCTCGGCGAAAACGCCTCCCGTCTGCTCCATTTCCCACGAGCCCGGCGTTGCCGAGACCGCAAAGGTCTGCGGCCGCATCGCGTCCCACTCGTTGAAGCGAAGCGGACGGTTGTCGATGCACGAGGGCAGCCGGAACCCGTGTTCGGCGAGCGTAATCTTGCGGCGGTGGTCGCCCTTGGACATCGCACCGATCTGCGGCACGGTCTGGTGGCTTTCATCGACGAACAGCAAAGCGTTTTCGGGAAGGTATTCGAACAGGGTGGGCGGCGGTTCGCCCGGGAGACGGCCGGTAAGGAAGCGGCTGTAATTCTCGATCCCCGCGCATGATCCGGTGGCAGCGATCATTTCGAGGTCGAAATTGGTGCGCTGCTCCAGCCTCTGGGCTTCGAGGAGGCGGCCTTCCTCATGGAGTTCCTTTAGCCGCTCTGTCAGCTCGAACTTGATGGCCTGGCTGGCCTGTTTCATCGTTGGACCGGGCGTGACGTAGTGCGAATTGGCGTAGACGCGCACCTTTTCGAGGGTGGCGCCTTTCTTGCCGGTCAATGGATCGAATTCGCTGATGTCCTCGATCTCGTCGCCAAAGAAGCTGACCCGCCAGGCCATGTCTTCATAATGCGACGGGAAGATCTCGAGATTGTCGCCGCGCACGCGGAAATTTCCGCGGGCGAAGGCTGCGTCATTGCGCTTGTATTGCAGTGCCACCAGCTTGCGGATCAGCTCGCGCTGGTCGACCGTGTCGCCCTTCTTGATGTCGAAAATCATGGCCGAATAGGTCTCGACCGAGCCGATACCGTACAGGCAGGATACAGAAGCCACGATGATCACATCGTCGCGTTCCAGCAAGGAACGCGTGGCGGAGTGGCGCATCCGGTCGATCGCTTCGTTTACCGAGCTTTCCTTCTCGATATAGGTGTCGGACCGCGGCACATAGGCTTCGGGCTGGTAATAGTCGTAATAGCTGACGAAATATTCGACTGCATTTTCCGGGAAGAAGCTTTTGAACTCGCCATAGAGCTGCGCGGCGAGGATCTTGTTCGGTGCCAGGATAAGCGCGGGGCGCTGCAATTCCTCGATGACCTTGGCCATGGTGAAGGTCTTGCCGGACCCGGTGACGCCCAGCAGTGTTTGCGTCTGCTCGCCTTCTCTTGAGGCCGCGACCAATTCCTTGATCGCAGTCGGCTGATCGCCAGCGGGGGTATACTCGCTCACCAGTTTGAATTTTTTGCCCGGCATGGATTTTTCGGGACGTGCGGGCTTGTGCGGGACGAACTCGCCAGTGGTATCGGGTTCTTCGAGGCCGCGCCGGATTACGAGTTCTGACATAAGCGCACATATGGGGAACGAATGAGGCGGGTGCAACGCTACCTTGCAAGGTGGCGGCGCCCTGCTAGCTTCCAGACCATTCAATTCAGGAGATTTCCATGCGCCGTTTCGCTTTGCTGATTGCATCCACCATCGTTCTGGCCGGATGCGGAGGGCCGGAAAGTGCAGACGTCGATGGTGATGGCGAAATCACGATGGAAGAGGCAGCCGAGCGTTCGAAGGACATGGCCAAGCCCGACCCGGGCCAATATCGCTCGACGACCGAAATGGTTGAACTCAACATGCCCGGAGCACCGCAGGAAGTGCGCGACATGATGCGCGGAATGCTCGACCAGGGTGCACAATCCCGTGAATTCTGCCTGACACCCGAGCAAGCCGAAGAAGGCTTCGCCGAGATGATCAAGAAATCGCAGATCCAGGATTCGTGTTCTTTCGAGAAATTTGACGCTGACAGCGGCACGATCGATGCGGTGATGATCTGTAACCAGCCGGGCCAGGGCGAAGGCCGCATGACGATGCAGGGCACCGGCGATTCGACCAGCTCAGACATGCGTATGACTATGGAAATCCAAACCCCGGACGGGCAGGAAATGAACATGGTCATGCGGACACAGAGCGAACGCATCGGCGATTGCCCAGGTTGACTGCTGCCCTGATCGTTCAGGAACCGGCCACGCCTTCAATGCGAGTAAGCTGATCGATGGAAACACCTCGCTTCGATGAGACCCGGCAGGAAATGAGCCGCCGCCTGGCGCTGGCGTCAGAGCCGAGCCCGGATGATGCACGCGGGCCGAGGCCTCTGCTGCTGATCCAGGAGTTCCTCTGGCCTCTCGAACCGGTGAAGCGGCAATTCGGCAAACTCAAGGTCGAGCCTGCCAGACATCCAAAGAGGATCATGCTGCTTCCCGGCTTTGGTGCCCATCCGGTCCGAATGCGGTTCATTGCAAGAAAGCTGGAAGAGGCCGGGCATACGGCCAAGCGTTGGGGAATGGGCGTCAATCTCGGCGCTACCGCCGAACGATTCGCCATAGTCGAGGAGCGCCTGATCGAATTGTACAACCGGCGCGGTGAACCGATCGTTCTGGTCGGCTGGAGCCTTGGCGGCGTGATGGCCCGCGAACTCGCGAAGAAGCATCCCGACAAGATCGCCAAAGTCATCACCATGGGATCCCCATTCTCGGGAAGCCCGCGTGCAAACAACGGCTGGCGGGCGTATCAGGCGATTGCCGGGCACCGCGTCGACGAGCCGCAGATCGACACGGTCGTCAGCGAAAAGCCGCCGGTTGAAACAGTGGCGTTCTGGTCCCCGCGCGATGGAATCGTCGATCCACGCTCTGCTTGCGGACGTCCGGGCGAGCGTGACCGCGCGGTTGCACTTCGGTGCTCGCACATGGGGTTTGTGCTCAGTAACGAGTCGGTTGCTGCGCTGCTCTCGGAACTTGATCGACCTTGAACCTTTAGTCCTTTAGGCAGGACGTTATGTTTTGTCATAGGCCGCGTCCTGCGGCCGATTGTACACTCCGGGGGCTCATGAGCGGCGAAGCCGAATTTTTCAACGAAATGCGCGAGCCCGATGGCTCTGTGCGTGACGCCTATTCATCCTATTGCAGCTGGTATGACGAGCAGGATGGAAAGCTGCTCAAGCGCAAGCATTCAGAAGCGGAATCCAATTTTCGCAAAACCGGCATTACCTTCAACGTCTACGGCGAGGACGAGGCGGAAGAACGCCTCATTCCGTTCGACATGGTGCCGCGCATAATTACCGCGAAGGAATGGCGGCGCGTGACCCGCGGGATCGAGCAGCGCGTCCGCGCGCTCAACGCCTTTATGTACGATCTTTACCACCGGCAGGAGATAATCCGGGCGGGGCGTCTGCCGCAGCGCCTGCTGCGCGATAACGACGCGTGGCTGCCGAATATGGTAGGTTTCACACCGCCCGGCGGGGTCTATACTCATATCGTGGGTATCGATCTGGTCCGCACCGGGCCGGACGAGTTTTACGTTCTCGAAGACAATGCACGCACGCCGTCAGGTGTCAGCTACATGCTGGAAAACCGGGAGACCATGATGTCCATGTTCCCCGAACTGTTCATGCGCGCGTCGGTCGAAAGCGTGTCGGATTATCCGCGCCGTCTGGCCAAAAGCCTTGCCGCCTGCGCACCTGCAGCGGCGGGCAACAAACCGGTGGTTGCCGTGCTGACACCGGGGATCTTCAATTCCGCCTATTTCGAACACGCGTTTCTCGCGGATCAGATGGGAGCGGAACTGGTGGAAGGCAGCGATTTGCGCGTGGTCAACGGGCGCGTCGCCATGCGAACGACCCATGGCTACAAGGCGATCGATGTCATCTACCGGCGTGTGGACGATGAATTTCTCGATCCGCTGACTTTCAATCCGGACAGCGTGCTGGGCGTCCCGGGCATCATGGATGTCTACCGGTCAGGCGGTGTGACCATCGCCAACGCACCGGGAACGGGCGTTTGCGATGACAAGGCGATTTACTCCTTCATGCCGGAAATCGTCGAGTTTTATACGGGCGAAAAACCTCTGCTGCCGAACGTGGAAACATGGCGCTGCGCGGACGAAGACAGTCTGAAGTATGTGCTCGACAACCTTGCGGAACTGGTCGTGAAGGAAGTTCATGGCTCAGGCGGCTATGGAATGCTTGTTGGTCCTGCTTCAAGCAAGAAGGAAATCGAAGCATTCCGCGCGAAATTGGTCGACAATCCGTCCAATTATATCGCGCAGCCCACACTCTCGCTCTCAACGTGTCCGATTTACACCAAGAAGGGACTCGCCCCGCGCCACGTAGACTTGCGGCCGTATGTGCTGGTGTCTCCGAACGAAATCGACATCACACCCGGCGGCTTGACCCGTGTTGCTCTGGAAGAAGGATCTCTGGTCGTGAATTCAAGCCAGGGCGGCGGGACCAAGGATACATGGGTGCTCAAGGAATGATGCTGGGCAGAACTGCAAACGGCCTCTTCTGGATGTTCCGTTATCTCGAGCGGGCCGAGAACATGGCTCGTCTGCTCGATGCGGGGCTGCGCATGGCGCTGACTCGTGATCTGGTAACGGCGGAAGAAGAATGGCGCTCTGTCATTTCGACTGCCGGCCAGCGATCAGCCTACGAGGCAAAACACGGCACTTATACCGGCCACCAGGTTTGGAATTTCATGCTGCGGGACCGCGGCAATCAGATGTCGGTCTATTCGCTATTTTATCAGGTACGCCAGAATGCGCGTCTGGCCCGCAATGCGATCAGCAGCGAATTGTGGGAGGCGATCAACGAGAATTGGCTGGTCATCGAAAAGCAGTTGGCAAAGCCGGTTGGCGAAAACGATGTCCTCGATATCGTCAAAACGATCCGCCGGGCGAGTTCACTCGCGCAAGGGGCCATGGCCGGGTCGATGCTGCGCAACGAAGGCTATCATTTCGCCCGCGCCGGAATGTTTGTGGAACGAGCAGACAGCATCGCGCGCATTCTCGACATCAAGTACTATCTCCTGCTCCCATCGCTTAGTTACGTCGGTTCAAGCCTCGACATGGGTCAGTGGGATCAGGTCTTGCGGTCAGTTTCGGGCGACCGTGCGTATCGCTGGCTGCACGCAGGCAAAATTGATGCGCGCGGTATTTGCCAGTTCCTTGTCCTCGATGACCGCTTCCCGCGCAGCTTGGCGTTTTGCCATTCGGCATTGCGTGAAGATCTTGCTGCGCTGGCCCGGCTTCACGGCAACGAAGGCGAGTGCAACGAATTAATGCGCGAAGCGGATCAGCGCCTGACCGATCTCACGATAGAGGATATTTTCGAGCAGGGTCTGCACGAATTTCTCACACAATTTACAAGGTCGAACGCGGCCATCGCCGAAGCTATTTCCAACGATTACCGGTTCCTTGCCTGATGCGCCTTTCTATCCGCCATACGACCCGCTATCGTTTCGACCGGCCTGTGGTGCACGCGCTCCAGCGCTTGCGCCTGGTGCCCAAGCAAACGCAGGGCCAAGAAATCCTCAATTGGTCGATGGAATACGACAATGCTCTGGAAGAGCTGCAGTATGAAGACCAGCATCACAACACCACGACACTGGTAGCAGTGGAGCAGGGCGCGACCGAGGTTACGGTGGCATGTCATGGCCAAGTCGACACGTCGGATCAGGCCGGCGTGATTGGCCGTCATGCGGGGCATTTGCCGTTGTGGAGTTTCCTGACTCAAACCAAGATGACACGTCCCGGACCCGGTATGCGTAAGTTTATTACGGACCTGAAGAAATCTGATGCGCAGGGCCTCGACTTGCTGCACGAACTTTCGCGCAAGACGCTGGATCAAGTGGACTATGTCGTAGGTTCAACGCAGTCTCAGACGACCGCCGAAGAAAGCTTTGCTGCCAAGGCGGGTGTTTGTCAGGACCATTCACACATCTTTATCGGTGCAGCGCGATCGATGGACATCCCAGCGCGGTATGTCTCGGGTTATCTGATGATGAATGACAGGATCGATCAGGAAGCGACGCATGCATGGGCAGAAGCGTTCGTCGAAGGACTGGGCTGGGTCGGGTTTGATATTTCGAACGGTATCAGTCCAGATGCCCGCTATGTACGTGTGGCGACCGGCCGCGATTACCGTGATGCCGCGCCCGTTACTGGGATAAGTTTCGGCAATTCGAAACAGGTGCTGGAAGTCGACGTTTCTGTCGAGCAGCAACAAGTACAACAATAATCAACAGTTGGATTTCAAATGACTTATTGCGTTGGAATGGTGCTCGAAAAGGGCCTCGTCCTCATGAGCGACACGCGCACGAATTCGGGCGTCGACAATATCTCTGTCTTCCGGAAAATGTTCACTTGGCAGGTGTCTGGTGAACGTATCATCACCGTGATGACAGCGGGCAATCTCGCCACGACGCAGGCTGTGGTCAGCCAGCTGGAAGAACGCATGAAGGAGCCGGGCGAACGCGAGAATGCGATCCTGCAATCTCCGACGATGTTCCAGGTGGCGACCGAAATTGGCAAGCTACTGCGCGACATTATTGCCAAGCGGCAAAATGCGAACGGTGATCGTGGGCGCGGCAAGTTTACCGCCTCCATAATCATCGCAGGGCAGATCAACGGCATGGAGCCGCGGCTGTTCATGCTCTATCCCGAGGGGAATTTCATCGAGGCAAGCCTCGACACGCCTTTCTTCCAGATCGGCGAAACGAAATACGGCCGTCCGATCATCATTCGCGGATATGACCGCCAAATGAGCCTCGAAGATGGCGTGAAGCTTCTGACGGTCAGCTTCGATTCGACTTTGAAGGCCAATTTGTCAGTTGGTCTACCGCTCGACCTGCAGGTCATCGAACGCGACAGCTTCGAAGTCAGTCACCAGCACCGAATGTCTGCCGATGATCCCTATTTTCGTTCGATATCGTCGAGCTGGGGCGATGCACTCAAGCACGCATTTCACTCGCTACCCGATTACTCATTCAAGCAAGACGGACAGTAAGCGTTTGCGTTCGAGAAAAGCCCGTCTTCTAAGTAGAAGATAGGTCCAATATGGATCATTGTTTAAGCGCCAAGTCCTGCGGATTTTTGATGTAGGACCAATTATTTAGACCCATATCCGTAGTCATACGGAATGCGCATTGTTCCGTATGATGGCAGCTTTGCGGAATGGAAACGCGGCAAACACTTCACATCGTTGACGGCTCTGTACGGGCCAGGGCGCAGCAGGCGCATCTCGGTTTCGAGATGGGCCATCACTGCGAGGTTTATTCCGACCCGCTCGAACTGATCGCCACCAAGCCGAAGCAAGGCATGATTCTGGCCCGGGACGATGAGGGGCAGGGATCTGCTGCGAAAGTCCTGCGCCAACTTTCGCTCGCCGGGATTTGGCTGCCGGTGGTGGCGACTTCGATGGATCCGCTGCCGGGACGGGTCGTTTCGGCAATCAAGTGCGGCGCGCTCGACTATCTGCGCCTGCCGCTGGATCTGGGGCGCTTCCGCGAAACGATCGCACGTATATCGGAGGAAGCGGAAGCTTACGGCGCAGCGCGGCGCAAGATAATCGAGGCCCGCAGCCGCATTGCATCACTGTCGCCGCGTGAGCGGGAAGTGCTCGAATGGCTTTCGGAAGGCCGGAGCAACAAGATGATCGCGCGGGAACTGGCAATCAGCCCGCGAACCGTAGAAATTCACCGCGCCAATATGATGAACAAGCTGGGCGCGCATCACGCCGCGGAGGCGGTTCGCGTGCGTATCGAAGCGCATCTGGATGGAGGTCAAATCGCTGTGGCCTGATGGCTACGCACAATTCGAGCCTGCGGGTCGCACCACAGGCCGGTCAGCGGCAGAAAGAACCGCTGCCAAGTTCAAGGTGAAGGTGGTCCCGGTGGGCCGCATTGTATTCGGGGCCCAGAACGGTGCCGAAACGCTTGCAGGCGCTGCGGTGGATCGTTTGCAGAAACTCGCGCTCCTGGCGCGACGCATTCCAGCCATCCTTCACGGTGATCCGCCTGCCGTCGGCAAGGACAAAGCCCGATACGTCGACCGCCTGTGCGCGTGAATGTGCCGATAAGCGGCCAGTGCCTGCGACATTGCGGCAGGCGTAACTGCCCATCGTCTCGATCCGCTGAAGCCCGCTGCCGAGGATCTGCCGCGCTGCGCGGTCGACGCCAAACCGAGCCCAATCGGCAAAGCTGTTGGCGACGGGGCACCCCACAGTCGGCAGGTTCGTGACCTCGAACTGTCTCTGGTCACCGCCCAAAGCATCAAGTCGAACAGTGTTGGAGATAGAACACCCACCGGCATTGAGTTTATCCGGTTTCGGATAGAATCTGGCCCCCGCATCTCCAAGTTGAGCCAGACATTGCCGCGCTTCGGAATTTAGGACGACAGCTTTGCCTGGACTGCTTTGTACAGGCGCTGACGAAGTATCCTGGCTGGGAGGAAGCGCGTTGCATCCACCCAGCGTGATGGCTGTTGCGAGTGCTAGAAGGGCTGCGATCCTCATCTTGAGGCAAACTAACCTGCGCCGGACTCGCAGACAAGCTTTGTGCTATTCAGGAGCGGCGAGTTGTTGCCAAAGCTCGATCTTCACCCCGTCCGGGTCAAGCAGCCAGGCAAATTTACCATAGCCTTCGTCAACTTGGTCAAGCACATCGACACCCCTGGCCTTCAGGTCAGCGACAAAGCTGTCCAGATCATCGACCCGCAGGTTGATCATGAACTGCGCAGAGCCGGGCTTGAGATAGGCATCGTCCTTGAAATGACTGATCAGCGAATAGGGCCGGTCGCCTGTCTCTTCGCTCCAGTTGAGTTGGGGACCATATTCGCCGTCTATGCCAAGCGTGTCGCGGTACCATGCACGCGTCGCCGCGGGGTCCTTCACCACATAGAAAACGCCGCCCAATCCGGTAATTTTGGCCATGTGCTCTCCCCTTAATACCCGCTTGCCTGACCATCCTTGCGCATTTCAGTCGCGCCGGTCAGCACGCCGGTGTCCGGATCGCGGGCGATGGCCTGGTAACCGCCGAACATTATGCCGTTGCTGACGATCTCGACCTTGTGGCCCATTGCCTTGAGCGCCTCGACAGTCGCGCCCGGAATACCCGGTTCGACGTAGAGGGTGCCAAGCGGATCTGCCGAAGGTCCGGCCAATGCTTCAGTCGGCTGGCGGCCGCCATCGTGGTTGATGCGCGCCGCGTCGCCAGCTTCCTGCAGGTTCATGCCGTAGTCCACGATGTTGACCAGCACTTGCACATGCCCTTGCGGCTGCATTCCGCCGCCCATCAGGCCGAGCGTCATATACGGCGCGCCGTCTTTTTTCACGAACGCCGGAATGATCGTGTGGAAGGGGCGTTTGCCCGGTTCGTATGCGTTTGGATGCGCTGGATCGAGGCTGAACAATTCGCCGCGATCCTGGAACATGAAGCCAAGGCCGGGGGGCACCAACCCGCCTCCCATACCGCGGTAGTTCGACTGGATCAGACTGACCATCATGCCGTTTCCATCGACGACCGTCAGATAGGTGGTGTCACCTTCTCCTTCGAGTTTGGGCTCTCCCGGTCCGAACTCGGGAGTGGCGCGTGCGGGGTCGATCAACGCAAAACGTTCGCGGCCATATTCTTCGCTCAACAATTCTTCGGGGAAGGCCGCGAACTCCGGATCCGCATAGAAGCGCGCCACATCGCCATAGGCCAACCGCTTGGCCTCGGTGATGTAGTGGATCACCTCGGGGCTGCCGCGCTCCCACTGTGACAGGTCTACATTCTTCAGAATGTTGACCATCTGCAGCGCAGCGAAACCCTGGCTGTTCGGCGGGAGTTCGCACAGCTCGTAACCCTCTTTGTAGAGAGTGCATGCCGGATCGACCCATTCACTGGAATGATCGGCGAAATCGGCAAGGCTGAAGGCGCTGCCCTGTTCCTGGAGGTAATCCACCATGATCGCTGCAAGCGGGCCTTCGTAGAAGGCATCGCGCCCCTCGCGCCCGATAGTCTCCAGCGTGTTGGCGAGGTCAGGATTGCGGAACATGTCGCCAGCCTTGGGGGCGGTACCATCTGCGAACCACACCTTGCGCGCGTTGCCAAATTCGAACGGATAGGCTTCCTGTCTTGCGGTGTAGGAGCGCAGGCTGCGCTCGAGATACATGGCGATCACAGGCGCAATCGGGTGGCCTTCACGGGCATATGATACTGTCGGCGCCAGGACGTCGCTCATGGGCAGTTTGCCAAAGCGTCCATGCATCGCGAACCACGCGTCGACCGTTCCCGGAATGGTGACGGGCAGGGGGCCAACCGGAGGCAGGGCATCTGCACCGTCCAGCTTTGCCAGCAATTGCTCGAGCGTTTGCCCCTTGGGCGAACGGCCGGAGCCGTTGATGCCGTGCAGCTTGCCGGTTGCCGGGTCATAGACGATGGCGAACAGGTCCCCGCCGATGCCATTGCCGGTTGGCTCCATCAGGCCAAGTGCAGCGTTGGCCGCGATTGCCGCGTCCACAGCGCTGCCGCCGGCCTTGAGGATATCGAGCGCTACCTGTGTCGCCAGCGGATGCGCAGTGGCAGCCATACCGTGCTGCGCGATCACCGGACTGCGCGACCAGTCGGCACCTACAGGCCTGCCGCCCGGGCCGATCTGCTCGGCTACAGGGGGCATCTCCTTGTGCTCTTGTGCGCTCGACGGCGTAACCGCCAGTGCCAGTGCTGCAACGCCCGCAAGTGCAATCCGCATGTATCTCTCCTCAAGCTTTGAGCCTGTGTGCAGTCTTGCCGCACTCTAGGCAAGCAGCAGGAGAGTTACTTGCAGTTCACAGCGCGCGATCAGGCCTCTGACGGGGAAGACCACGCTCGCGGCTGGGTCGCCTTGCTCACCAGCCAAATTGCTGCCCATGCGGCGATGAAGCCGGGTACGATTTCGTACAGCCCGCCATCGACGCCGGGCAGGGCAGAGTTCCAGCCGATCGCGATCCACGCCATCACTACAGCTGCACCGGTTACCAGTCCTGCGACTGCGCCTGCGCCGGTCATGCGGTCCCACGTCAGGGACAGGATGATGAGTGGGCCGAACGCGGCGCCGAAACCCGCCCAGGCGTTAGAAACAAGGCCGAGGACCTGGCTGTCCGGATCGCTGGCGATCCAGATGGCGGCCAGCGCGACCAATGCCACACAGATGCGGCCCACGTTCACGCTTTCGCGTTCGCCGGCCTCCTTGCGGAGGAAGAGCTTGTAGAAATCCTCCGTCAGCGAGGAGGAAGCGACGAGCAGCTGCGAGCTGATCGTGGACATGATTGCAGCTAGCAACGCCGCAAGCAGGAAGCCGGTGATGATCGGGTGGAACAGCAGGTTCGCCAGCACGATGAAGATCGTTTCGGGATCGTCGACCACAATCCCGTTGCGTTCGGTAAATGCCCGTCCGGCAATACCGATCCCGATGGAACCGAGGAGTGCCACGCCCATCCATGTCATGCCGATATTGCGAGCGGGGCGCACTTTCTCGACCGTGTCGATCGCCATGAATCGCACGATAATATGTGGCTGGCCAAAATAACCCAGCCCCCAGGTTACGGCGCTGATGAACCCGAGGAGGGTCAGGCCTTGCGTCAGGCTCAGGAAGCCAGGGACATCCACTTCGGTCAAAGATCCACCAGCGCTGCCGCCTTCGCCGAACATGACCACCAACGGCATGATTACCAGCGCTGTGACCATGATCAGGCCTTGCACGAAATCTGTCAGGCTTACGGCAAGGAAACCGCCGACCATCGTATAGGCCAGAACGACCAATGCAGTGATCCAGATGCCGAGCATGTAGTCGCTCATTCCAGCATCGGGCAGGATGCCTGCAAAGCTGGTTTCGAACAGCTTGCCGCCGCCCACGAGGCCAGCGGCTGTATATACCGCGAAAAACACGACCACGATAAGGGCGGAAATGACCCGCAGGGCCACTGCCTTGTCGGGAAAGCGATTGGCCAGGAATTCCGGGATGGTCAGTGCATTGCCGAGCTCCTCCGTCTGCCTGCGCAGGCGCGGGGCCACGATGATCCAGTTGAACAGCGCGCCGACGAACAAGCCGATGCCGATCCAAGCCTCCACCAGGCCGGTAGCATACAGTGCGCCGGGGAGACCGAGCAGCAGCCAGCCGCTCATGTCGCTGGCCCCCGCGGAGAGCGCCGCGACCGAAGGCGACAGGTTACGCCCCGCGAGCAAATAGCCTTCGGATGTGTCGGTCGATCGCCGCCAGGCCCACAGGCCGATGGCGATCATCAGGACGAAGTAAAGGGCGAGCGAAATCAGGGTGCCGGTTTGCATGGGTGGGCAGGTAACAAATGCGTCTGGGTCTGGCCACCGAGCTGTGTTGCATAAAAGCGACAAACTTTGGGGGAAACAGCTAAACAACTGTATTTTTGGCCGTTCCGGCTTATGTCCGGGAACAGGCATATAACACCTACGTTCCAAATCATCGTTTTATTAAAATGGGTCCTAAGTATGAAAAATTTTACCACCCTCCTCGCGGGTTCTGCCGCTCTATTTGCTGCGCCTGTATTTGCGCAAGATAATGCAGCCGGAACCTATGACGGTTTCTATATTGGCGGCGCTTTTGGCGGTGAATTCGTCGACGGTGCGCGCGATGATCGTCTGGTTTTCGATGGCGATTTCGACGGCAACTTCAACAATAACGTTCGCACGGTGACTGGTGCGGACGCATTCAGCAACGGCTTCTGTGACGGCAGCGCAAACGGTCGTGAATTTGCCGACGGTTGCCGGGATGATGAGAGCGGGTTCGGTTACTCGGTTCGCCTTGGCTATGACACACGCGTGAACGACTCGGCCCTGGTTGCAGGTTTCCTCGTCGAAGGCGAAATGAGCAAAGCGGTCGATTACACGTCCGGCTTCAGCACAACTCCTGCAAGCTATACCTTTGCCCGCGAACTCGACAAATCAATTGCCGTTCGTGGCCGGATCGGATCCTCGCCTGGCGATGGCCGTGGCCTCATTTATGCCACCGGCGGTTTCGCATATGGACAGATCGATCACGAATTCATCACGACCAATGGCGTGAACAGCTTTGATGTCGTTGACGGCGACGACTGGCAGTTCGGTGCGCAGTTCGGCGGCGGTGCCGAAGTCATGGTTGCCGGAGGCCTCACCTTCGGCGTGGAATATCTCTATTCCAGCTATGACGACGATGATGCCTATGTCGCAGTCGGCCAGGGTACGGCTGGTGATACGAACCCGTTTATTCTCACAAACGGCGGCACCAACCTCAAATCCAACGCCGGTAACTTCGACAAGCACTCGATCCGCGCGACGGTCGGCTACCGCTTCTAAGAAGCGCAACTGCCTGAAAGAAGAAAGGGCCGCTCCGGAAGGAGCGGCCCTTTTCGTATGATCAGTCGCCCATTTTGCGCGAGTGACGCTTGCGTTCGTGCGGATCGAGGATTGCCTTGCGCAGGCGAATGCTCTCGGGCGTCACTTCAACCATCTCATCGTCATCGATATAAGCGATGGCCTGCTCCAGCGTCATGACGCGCGGCGGCGTCAAACGGATGGAATCGTCCTTGCCGGTCGAGCGGAAGTTGGTCAGCTGCTTCGACTTCATCGGGTTGACTTCAAGGTCAGCCGGCTTGGCATTTTCGCCAATGATGATGCCTTCGTAGATTTTCGCGCCGCCACCGATGAACAGCTCGCCGCGCTCTTCCAGCATGTTGAGCGCGTACGGCACTGCTTCACCTGCAACCATCGAAATCAGCACGCCGTTCTGGCGGCCTTCGATCTTGCCGCGGTAGGTGTCGTACTTTTCATAGATACGGTTCATAATGCCTGTGCCGCGCGTGTCGGACAGGAATTCACCGTGATAACCGATCAGGCCGCGCGAGGGCGCCGAGAAGGTGATGCGGGTCTTGCCCTGGCCCGAAGGACGCATTTCGGTCAATTCGGCCTTACGGCGCTGCATTTTCTCGACGACCGTGCCGGAGTGCTCATCATCAACGTCGATGACCACCGTTTCGAACGGCTCCATGCGCTGGCCGTTTTCTTCACGGAACAGCACGCGGGGGCGGCTGATGCCCAGCTCGAAGCCTTCGCGGCGCATCGTTTCGATAAGGACGCCAAGCTGCAATTCGCCGCGCCCGGCAACCTCGAAGCTGTCCTTGTCTTCGCTTTCAGTGATGCGAATGGCGACGTTGGTTTCAGCTTCGCGGTAGAGGCGGTCGCGGATCATTCGGCTAGTGACCTTGCTGCCTTCACGGCCAGCCAGCGGGCTGTCGTTGACGGCAAAGCGCATTGCGAGGGTCGGCGGATCGATAGGCTGGGCCTCGATCGCTTCCTTTACACTCGGGTCGGCGATGGTGTTGGACACGGTCGCCTTTTCGAGGCCCGCAATCGCAATGATATCGCCTGCCTGTGCGTTTTCGACTGGCACGCGGTCGAGGCCGTCGAATGACATAAGCTTGGTAGCGCGGCCCACTTCGACGACATTGCCGTCACCGTCGAGCGCATGGATCGGATCGTTCAAATTGATCTTGCCCGACTGAACGCGGCCGGTGAGCACGCGCCCCATGAAGTTGTCGCGGTCAAGCAGCGTTGCAAGGAAGCTGAACGGCGCTTCAGTGTCGAGGCCGGGTGCCGGTACATGGTCGACGATCAGCTTGAACAGCGCATCGAGATTGCCCGAGCGCGCGTTTTCATCTTCGCTGGCATAGCCATCACGGCCCGAGGCCCAGAGCGACGGAAATTCGAGCTGGTCGTCATCTGCATCCAGGTTGGCGAACAGGTCGAAGACTTCGTCGAGCACTTCCTGCGGACGCGCGTCGCTGCGGTCGATCTTGTTGACGACGACGATGGGGCGCAGGCCGAGGCCAAGGGCCTTGCCGGTAACGAACTTGGTCTGCGGCATCGGGCCTTCGGCAGAATCGACCAGCAAAATTACGCCGTCGACCATGCTGAGGATCCGTTCGACTTCGGCGCCGAAGTCGGCGTGACCCGGAGTGTCGACGATGTTGATGCGCGTGCCGTTCCACTCGACGCTGGTGCACTTGGCGAGAATGGTGATCCCACGTTCTTTTTCGAGATCGTTGGAATCCATCGCACGCTCTTCGATCCGCTGATTTTCGCGGTACGTGCCAGATTGACGGAAGAGCTGGTCCACAAGTGTGGTTTTGCCGTGGTCGACGTGGGCGATGATCGCCACGTTGCGGAGGTCGCGGGACATGATTTTGCTTTCGTAAGGGTATCGGGGTGGCGGGCCAAGATTCGGCCCTGCCTAAGTTGTGCGCGCCCCTAGCCGAGATGGTGCAATGCGGCAAGCTTTGAAGGGTGTTACGCGAAAGTCACACTATACCCTTCGCGACGGGTATAACGGTCTAAATACTTGTGAGAAAAGGCGCTGGGCAATAATTGCCCCCCTGCTTGCGTGTTTTTGGGGACCGCGCGGCGGACCAAAATACGGTTTTGAGAGAGGTAAATCTATGAACTTCAGTCGTACCGGTCGCAATGCGGCCGTTCGTACCACCCTGCTTGCCGGCGCCGCAGCGCTCGCACTGCCCGGCGTGGCCGTTGCCCAGGATTCTGATGTAGATGCGGACGAAGATGCCGCGCTCGAAGAAGAAGCCGAGATGGGCAATGTCATCATCGTCACGGCGACCAAGCGTCAGCAGACGCTGCAGGAGATTCCGGTTGCCGTCAGCGTGACCACGGCTGAGACTCTCGACCGCGCACAGATCCGCGATCTCAAGGATCTCCAGACGCAGGTGCCTTCGCTTCGCGTCAACCAGCTGCAAAGCTCGGCTAACACCAACTTCCTGATCCGCGGTTTCGGCAACGGTGCCAACAATGCGGGTATCGAGCCTTCGGTCGGCGTGTTCGTCGACGGCGTCTATCGCAGCCGTACCGCTTCGCAGATCACCGATCTTCCCGACGTTCAGCGCATCGAAGTCCTGCGCGGCCCGCAGTCGACACTGTTCGGCAAGAACGCCAGCGCCGGCGTCATTTCGATCGTCACCAAGGAGCCGCAGTTCGACCTCGGCGGCGCCGTCGAAGTCAGCTACGGCAACTACAACGCCATCGTCGGCAAGGGTTATGTCACCGGCCCGCTGTCTGAAAACTTTGCTTTCAGCGTTGCTGGCGGCATCAACAAGCGCGATGGTTACCTGACCGACATCGGCACGGGCAATGACGTCAACAGCCGTGACCGCTGGTTCGCTCGCGGACAGCTGTTGTTCGACAATGCCGATGCGCTCAAGGTCCGCATCATTGCGGACTACGACAAGATCGACGAAAACTGCTGCGGCGTTATCAACCTCCAGCAGAGCGGTGCGACACAGGCCGTCTTCGCGCTTGGCGGACAGGTTAGCGATGCAAACGATCCGTTTGCCGATATCGTCAGCACCAATTTCGATTCCAGCAACGAGATCGAAAACAAGGGCATTTCAGCTCAGATCGACTACGACATTGGCAATCTCACGCTGACATCGATCACTGCATATCGCGAAAGTGATGCGGTTACCGACCAGGATTCCGATTTCACCACCGCCGACCTGATTGGCAGCAACTTTGCCGACGTGGGTCTTGAGACCTTCACTCAGGAACTTCGCCTCTCCGGGGAAATCGGTGACCGCATCGGCTTCCTCGTGGGTGCATTCTACTTCAACGAAAGCATCGAACAGCAGAACAGCCTGACGTTCGGCGAAGACTTCCGCGAATATGCCAACATCCTGATTGGTGGCCCGATCACCAGCCCGCCGAACGATTTCGCGGTCCAGGCGATCGAAGCACCGCTTTCTGCGCTGAATGGCCAGAACTTCGCAGGTCAGTTTTTCGCAGCAGGCCAAGGCCTTGCGGAAGATTACACGCTCGACAACGAAGCGATCTCGATCTTCGGTCAGCTCGATTTCGAGATCTTTGACGGCCTCGTGCTGACGCTGGGTGCCAACTACACCGATGACAGCAAGGAAATCACGACCAACGTGGTTTCGAGCGACGTTTTCTCGGGCATCGACCTGATCGCATCGGGCCGCACGGCAATCTTCGCGCAGCTCGTAGGTGCAGGCGTCGATCCGGTCACTGCCGGGGCGATTGCGGACTTCAACTCGACCTTGTCTCCGACCGATGCGGCGACCAACCCGAGCCCGCTCAACGTCGGTGGCAACCCGTTCATCCCGCTTCAGCCGCTTCAGTTCCTGCCGCCGTTCCTCAACGTGCCGAACGTCATCGAAGACGGTTCGACACAGGATGACGACTGGAGCTACACAGCACGTCTCGCCTATGATGTTTCGCCTTCGCTCAATATGTATGTGAGCTATGCGACCGGCTTCAAGGCAAGCTCGTTCAACCTCTCGCGCGACAGCCGTCCGCTGGTGAGCGATCTTCCGGCAATCATCGGTGCGGGAATCAACCCGAACAACCTGGGCACTGGTTCGCGTTTCGCAGGTCCGGAAGAAACCGAAGTGGTCGAACTCGGCATTAAGGGTAACTGGGAATACGCTTCGGCCAACCTGACGTTCTTCAAGCAGAGCATCGACGGCTTCCAGTCGAACATCTTTACCGGAACCGGCTTTGCGCTGGCCAATGCTGGTCTGCAGGAAACATTTGGCGTCGAATTCGACGGTAATGTTCGTCCGACCCGCGACCTGACCTTCACGGCCGCATTCACCTTCCTTGATCCTGAGTATATAGAATTCCCGAACAGTTCGATCGGTGACCTTTCGGGTCGTCCGGTCGCGGGTATCTCGCAGCTCTCGGCAGCCCTCGGCATGATGTACGACAAGGAAGTGAACGACGCGGGCGACCGTGTGATCTTCGCCACCAACTTCTACTATGAAGCACCGGTGCAGGTCGCAGACGGTCTTCCGGGCTTCAACGCCGGTGGTCAGGAAGCTGCTTTTGCAGCGGCTCGTCCGTTCCGCCGCGAAGTGAACGAGCTGTCGGCCAGCCTGACCTACGCCATGGACATGGGCCTCGAGCTCACGATCTGGGGCCGCAACCTTCTCGACGATCGCTACATAACCACGATCTTCGATTCCGTTGCACAGTCAGGTTCGATCTCGGGCTATCCGAACCAGCCGCGCACCTACGGCGCTGCGGTGAAATACAAGTTCTGATCTTCGACGATCAATGGATAGGGGAGAGGGGGCTTTGCGGCCCCCTTTTTCTTGTGCTGCGGAATGACGAATAACCGTCAATGCTCGGCCGTGCGGCAGCCCCATGGGCTGAGGCCCGTCAGAGAATGAACAGTGTTCTTTCCCATTTCGGGACAGACCCATGGGCTACGCCGAATTGTAACAGTGATTGGTGTATAACGGCCTTGCGACCCGAAGGGCTCGGATATGTTCCAAGCTCTGCCTTTCAGACCCTGCCTTCGGGCGGGGTCTTTTTTGTTTTGGTTACAAAGCCCTGAGAGCCTGCGCCGGCTTTGCCCGCAACAGTGGCAGTGAGCCGCCCACTGCAAAAGTGAGAACCACGACCAGCCCAAGGCCGAGCACTGCAAAGATTTCGCCCCAGTCTGGAAGCCAGTCGAACTCGAAGAGTTGGGTGATCACCAGCCAGGCAGTCAAGCTGCCAAGCCCCAGCGCCACAATTGCCAGCGCACCTGCCAACAGAACATATTCGATCAGTTGCATGACCAATATCTGACGCCGATCGGCCCCCAACACTCGCAACACGACCGTATCATAGGTACGCGAGGCACGCGCCGCTGCGATTGCGCCGAGGAGCACGGCAAGGCCTGCAAGCACCGCCACGCTGGCCGCCGCCAGAGTGGCAAGCCCGACCTGTTCGAGGATCGTACGGGCCTGCTGCAGCACGCCGCCAACCTCGATCACCGAACTGGACGGGAAATTGCGCACCAATGCCTGAAGCAGCGGCCCGGTGGGTGTCCCTTCGGTAAGCTCCACTGTCGCCGCCAGATTGTGCGGGGTATCGCGCAGGGCATTGGGGCTGAGAACGAAGACATAGTTGAAACCCATGCTCTCCCAGTCGATTTGGCGTAGGTTGGCGATCCGCGCGGTCACTTCCACACCGAGCACGCCGAAGGTCAGCATATCGCCGACTTCCAGACCTGCGGCGGATGCGAATTCCTCGTCGACCGAAACTTGGGGCTCGCCTTCGTACATCGGGCCCCACCAGACGCCTTCGGTCAGGCTGTTTCCGGGCGGAAGCTGGGCTGCATAGGTAAGGCCGCGTTCGCCGCGCAGGGCCCATGCCCCGTCAGGAATTTCCTCGAGGCTGGAGGTCCGCGTCATGTCACCGTCGGGGCCGAAAGCCAGCACCGATCCGCGCAGCGCCGGGACTGTACGGATTTCGGCACCGGGATCGGTTTCGCGGATCAGAGCGTGAAAATCGCTTTCCTGTTCACGCGGAACGTCGAGGACGAAATAGTCGGGTGCGCGTTCCGGTACGCGCTTCTCGATATTGCCGTCGATAGCGCTTTGAACGGCTGCCAGCAGCACAAACGCCGCGAGGCCGAAACCGAGCGCTGTGACCAGCGCGCCCGTGCTCGAACCGGGACGGTAGATATTCGCCAAGGCAGCCCTGGCTATAGGGCTGGCTGGCCGGGGCAGCGACTTGGCAATGGCACGGATCGTCCATCCCAGTAGCGCAAGCAGGCCGAGGACAATGGCAGCGCCAGCCAGGAAACCGCCCGACAAAAGCGGTTGATCTGCGGTGACAAGCGCCAGGCCGACGATAGCGGCCAGACCGGCCAGAACGACCAGCAGCGCAGATTTGTCGCGCGCCAGCGGCGCAACGCGCGCCCGCATGAGCGCCATAGCCGGAAAGTTGCGTGCCCGCATGAGTGGGGGGGCAGCAAAAACGAGCGCGACGAGAAAACCATAGGCAGCGGCGAGCAGCAAAGCTCCGGGATCGAATACGAAGCCGGTATCGACCGGTAGCAAGCCTTCCAACGCTTTGCCCAGGATCGGGACAACTGCAACGCCCACAGCCAGTCCGGCGATGGTGCCAGCCGCAGCGGCAGCGAAGATCTGCATCGCATATATGCGCATGATATCGCGGCTTGTCGCTCCGAGGATCTTGAGCGTGGCGACGGACTGGCGGCGAGCGTCGAGATAGGAGGACACACCGCCGCCTATACCGATACCGGCGATGACCAGTGCGGCGAGGCCGACCAGCGTCAGAAACTCGCTCATACGGCCAACGAAACGATCAGTGCCGGGCGCTGCGCGGTCAGCTGTGTCGATGTCGAATCCCGATTCCGGGAAACGGCTTTTCAGGCTCTCTGCGGTGTCTTCAAGGTCGCGAGGCGTATCGAAAGCCACGCGCGTCTTGCTCTGGTACATGGAACCGGGCGCGAGCAAGCCTGCCCGGGCGGGGAGGTCTTCCGAGACGATGATCGTGGGGCCAAGCTGGAAGCCTTCGCCCAGGCGGTCGGGTTCATCCTCGATGACGCCCGCAACCTGCAGGGTTTCCGTCCCGATCAGGAAGCTGTCGCCTGCTTTTACGCCGAGCCTGTCGGCGGCGCCGGGAGCGATGTAGGCTTCATTACCGCTAGGTGCACCAGCTTCGCGGCCACCTGCGAGAACCAATGCCCCATACAGCGGGTATCGCTGGTCTACGGCCTTCAGTTCAACCGGTGCGGCTATGTCATCCTTGCGCGCCATGGCTTGCAAGCGGGTGCCTGAGGACACTGTCCCCAATTCTTCCAGCGCGGCACGCTCGTCATCGTTCAGAGAGCGCTGCCACAGTTCGATCTGGAGATCGCCGCCGAGGAATTGCTGGCCATTCGTGGCAAGTTCGCGCTCGATCGCTGCCGTCAAGGTGCCGATTGCGGCCAGCGCTGCGGTGCCCAGGAAAATGCATACCAGCAGCAGTCGCAGCCCCTTGAAGCGCGCATTCAGATCGCGCCGGGCGATCCGCCATGCCATGCCCCAAGTCATGCTTTCGTATCGCTCGCGATCTGGCCATCACCCAACGTCAGGACACGTTCGCAATGGTTGGCAAGTTCTGGATCGTGAGTGATGACAAGCAAGGTTGCGCCCGTCTCCGCGCGCCTTTCGAACAGTAATTCCACAATCTCGTGTCCGGTAGCGGCATCAAGATTACCCGTCGGTTCGTCTGCGAAAATCAGGTCGGGGCGCGGAGCGATGGCGCGCGCGATTGCGACACGCTGTTGTTCACCGCCAGAAAGCTGCTGCGGATAGTGATCGAGACGGTGACCCAGTCCGACCGCCTCCAGTTCGGCGCGTGCGCGCGGCTGCGCGTCTGTCGCCCCAGCCAGTTCCATGGGTGTCGCCACGTTTTCAAGCGCGGTCATCGTCGGCAAAAGGTGAAAGGCCTGAAGCACGATGCCGATCCGACCGCGCCGCGCACGGGCCAGTGAATCTTCATCCAATGCGGCGAAATCCTCGCCTGCGACACTTAAGGTTCCACTGGTTGCGCGTTCGAGACCGGACAGCACTGCCATGAGCGAGCTCTTCCCCGAACCCGAGGGTCCAAGCAGCGCGACAGTCTCGCCGCGAGCGATGGTCAGGTCCAGCCCCTTGAGAATTTCTACGGGTGCTTCGGTGGATCCGAGGGTGAGGCGCAGGTCACGGGCGCAAATCGCATCTTGAGAAGTGGTCACGCGGCTGCGATGGCAGAAGGCACACCAACTCACAAGGAAGTCCGCCGATGGTCCTGCGCAGTTTGTCGATGCTCGTTGCAATTGTTTCACTCTCCGCTTGCGGGAGCGAGGCGGAAACGCTGGATCGCACAGCCGAAAGCGAGGCTGCGACCTCTGCGGCTGAATCTATCGAAGTGGCCGGGCCGGAGCGGCATATCTTCGCATTCGGTGACAGCCTTTTCGCCGGCTACGGCGTGGGGCTCGAAAACAGCTATCCTGCCGATCTCGAGCGCGCTCTGCGTGAGCGGGGCATCAATGCGCAGATGGTCAATGCGGCGATATCTGGCGAAACCAGCGGAGCAGGGGCCAAGCGGCTCGCCTTCGCGCTGGATGCGCAGAAAACCAAGCCTGATCTGGTTCTACTCGAATTGGGAGGCAACGATATGCTGCGTGGTATCTCGCCTGACGAAACCCGCTCGAATTTCGAAGACATGCTGGTCGAGTTGCAGGGACGCGATATTCCCGTCGTCCTGATGGGGATGCGGTCGCCGCCCAATTACGGCCCTGAGTTCCAACAGCAGTTCGATGCGCTCTATCCTGAACTCGCGCAGAAATACGATGCGGCACTCATCCCGTTCTGGCTCGAGACGATCTACCAGGACCCGGCACTTTTTCAGGACGATCGCATCCATCCCACGGAAAAGGGCATAGACCGGCTTGTAGATGCGACGGTCGAACAGATTGAGAAAGCGCTGCCGCCTGCGGGTTAGAGCCTGAGGGCATTTCCGCCATCTACCCGCCAGACGGCGGCGTCGGAGGCAATCGTGCTGAAAGGGGCGAGTTCCGTCCCGGTCATCCAGACCTGCGCGCCGCTGGCGCTAAGCTGTTCAAACAGGGCAGCCCGGCGGATCGGATCGAGGTGAGCGGCCACCTCATCCAGCAATAACACGCCGCTGCGGCCCCGCACGGCCATCTGGGCATGAGCAAGGGTAATGGCGACCAGCATGGCCTTTTGTTCGCCGGTCGAGCTTTGCGCCGCAGGAACCCGTTTCGCTGCGTGGACGACTTCCAGTTCATCGCGGTGGGGACCTGAAAGCGTTCGCTGCGCGGCGCGGTCACGTGCGCGGCTTTCGAAAAGTGTTTGCGATAGAGCGTCAGCATTGTCCGCCCCGCCGGGCACGTAGGTAAGAGCAGGGCGCGCAAAAGGTTCGGCGGGCATATGCGCAATCTGCCCCATCAGCGTGTCGACCAGCAAGGCGCGGCCCGTAATGAGGCGGCCGCCATGCTCTACCATCTGCGCCTCAATCGCATCCAGCCATCCCGTTTCGGGGAAGCGATCGTCGGACAGCAGGCGATTTCGTTCACGCAATGCGGCCTCATATCTTGAAGCGTGCGCGGCATGGGCCGGATCAATCACCAGCGCCATGCGATCAATAAACCGGCGCCGGTCCGCGGAAGGGCCGGTGAACAGCCCGTCCATCGACGGTGTGAGCCAGGTCATGGCCAGCCATTCGCCCAGAGCAGTTGCTGTACTTTCCGCCCGGTTGATCCGCACCTTGCGGCGCCCGGGGTTGTCACTCTCGGTATAGGTGGCAAGCCGCACCGGTTCGCCGTCCTGATAGAGGTCCGCGCCAATCCCGAAACCGGTTCCGGCATGGTATTCGACCATATCGGCAAGCGCCGCGCGCCTTAATCCGCGTCCTGACGCCAATAGCGACAGCGCTTCCAGCACATTGGTTTTTCCAGCGCCGTTCTCTCCCACGAGCAGGTTGAACCCCGCAGTTCCAGCGAGTTCGGTGGCCGTATGGTTGCGGAAATGCGTGAGGGATATGCGCTCTAGCATGGGCCGGGATGCGTTAGCGTGCAGCTTCGATCATCGCCAGTGAAATGCCCAATTCTAACAATTGGGAAATTTTCCCAACCTTTCGGATTGATGAACGAAACCTTTCTGCCAGATGAAGTTAAGATTGGCTGAATTCTGCGACTTTTCGAGTTTGGCACGCCTGTTGCAAACACTCTGGTGTCCGCCGGATAGTCCGGGGGAAACAGAAACACTCAAGGGAGTATCCAAATGTCTGCTTTTGAATTCGACACCACCAAGGCTTTCGCTGCTGTCTTCGCAATCGGCATTTCCGCACTGAGCATGGCCTTCGCAATCATCCCCGCCACGCCCACCGGCCTGGTCGCCTGAACCAATCATTTTAATACAAGGATCAAATATAATGTTCGACCATGAAAACATCGGTAGCCGCGTTATGGCCGCTGTCGCTTCGCTCATGATCACTTCCGCTTTCTTCGCCACGGCGATCGTCAATGCTACTCCGGTTGGAGTGATGGCATGAGCGACCTCAAATTCCGCGAAGACCATCCCGTCCGCGAAAGCCGCAGCTTTTCGCTGGACCGCCGGAATGGCAAGTTGATGGGTGTTTGCGCCGGGATCGGCCGCTACTTCGGGATCGACACCACGCTGGTTCGCGTCGGGTTTGTCCTGGGCACGTTGCTCGGCTTCGGTAGCTTCATCCTCATCTACCTCGCGATTGGATTGATCGCAGACTAACAAAGGACGCGGGGGCAAGACCGCGTCCTCATTCGTTCACATGGCCGAGATACCGCCGTCGAGCTTCAGCTCCGCACCGGTCATGAAGCGGCTCTCGTCACTGGCGAGATAGACCACTGCGTTGGCGATATCGTTCGGTTCGCCAACAAACTTGAGCGGAATTTGCCGCGCGAGCTTATCCATCAGCACATCCTTATCCAGCCCCGCATGTTTCGCCGTCCCGTCAAGGATTGGCGTGTCCACGAAGGTCGGATGAACCGAATTGCAGCGGATTTGCATCTGCTTTTTCGCGCAATGAAGCGCGATGGACTTGGACAGCATCCACACCGCCGCTTTCGAAGCATTATATGCCGGCATGGAGTCGCTGGCGATCAGGCCCGCAATGGACGAGATATTTATGATCGAGCCCGGCGCATGTTCGCGCATGAGGGGCAGGGCCTTCTGGCAGCCGTGAAAGATTGAATCCACATTGACCGAAAAACAGCGCTTCCAATCCTCGAAATCGCAGGTTTCGATATTTCCGGCCACACCGATACCCGCGTTGTTCACCAGCACGTTCAGGCCGCCGATCTCCGCATCCGCCGCTTCGACCACACGCTCCCAGTCATCGGGCTTGGTAACGTCGTGCTGGATGCCGTAAGCATGGCCCGCGCCCATTTCCTCGATGATTTCGGCTGCAGTTGCTTCAGCACCGGCGCCATTGATGTCGGTACACAGGACCCGCGCACCTTCTTCGGCAAGGCGCTTGGCGTGAGCGCGTCCCAAACCCTGTGCTGCTCCTGTCACCAGCGCCAGCTTGCCTGCACACCGTCCACTGCCTGCCTTGGCCATCATCACTCTCCTGTCAGAAAATCCTCTGCCAACAGCAAGAGCATGCGCACGTCGATGCCGCAACCTTCACGGCGCTTGGCGGCGATGAATTCCCTGATCTGGGCCAACTTGACGCGGTGGACGGCGATGTCCTCTCCGCCGACGCCGCCTCCTTCGCCGACCTTGGTCAGGCCGGTGGCGCGGACGAGCGTGAAGCTTTCGCTGACCATGCCGGGCGAGGAGAAGAAATTGCCCAGGTCTTCGAGATGGTCGGCGCGGTAGCCGGTTTCTTCTTCGAGTTCGCGAGCAGCGGCGACGAGCGCGTCCTCGTCTTCCTCTCCATCATCATCGCCGATGAGGCCGGCCGGCAGTTCCAGCGACACGCTTCCGAGTGGGACGCGATATTGCTCGACCAGCAGGACTTCATCGGCGTCGGTCAGGGCGAGGATTGCGGCTGCCCGGATATTGCGGCTGCGCGAGACATATTCCCAGCGGCCACGCTGCTTTGCCGTGATATATTTGCCCTGCCAGCGGATTTCCTCGGCTGCATCATGGTCAGGTGCGTGCATGGATCAGACCTCTATCAGGCGATCAGGCAATTCGTTCACATCGTCGTCTGCGCGCGGAAAGTGCTCTGACAGCACAGCACCCACGTCGCGGACACCGGCCGCGAGCCCTTCGGCGATCTTGCCCTGCTTAATTTCCACCAGCATATCGGCCATCGCCTCGCCCCACACCTCGGCATTGACCTTCTCCGCGATGGGTTCGTCGGCCACGATTTCCGCCCGGTGCTCGCGCATCGAGAGGTAGAGCAAGACACCGGTGCGGCCATGCGTTCGGCGTTCCGCGCCAACCTTGAAATGTTTGACAGCCTGGGCGTGGACACGGGCCATTTTCACAGGTCGTGGGATGAGCGAAAATTTGAGCGGTTCCCACAATTGCACTGCCCAGGTGGCCACAAACGTGGCCAACCCCAAGGCAATCGTCATGCTGGCGAGTTCGCCTGTCGTCCACTCGTGCATCCATCCGCCGATGAGGGAATCCCACAAGTTCATGAATGGCAGCGGGAAGAGAGCAAAAAGGCTCATCACGGTGAATGACAGTGCCGCCGCCCAGAGAAGGACGACATCGGTGTAGCCGTCAGACCTATCGGCAAGGACGGTCACAATCTCACCTGCTGTCGCCTGCTCTGCCGAAGCAACCGCATCAGAGACCAGCTTGTGCTGATCTGCGTTCAAATACTTGGCCATTACCAACCTCCCGAAGCGCCGCCGCCACCAAAGCTACCGCCTCCGCCGGAGAAACCTCCGCCAAATCCGCCACCGAAGCCGCCGCCCGAACCGCCGCCCCAATCGTCACCGCCCGAAAGCGCGCCGCGTGCAATTGCCGAGCCGACTTCCCAGAGGACGATGTCACGCGCAGTATTACCCCACGGGCCACGCTTGTAACGGCGCTTGCGGCCCCGGCCGCTGAGCATTGGCAGAATGAAAAAGAAGAAAATGAAGCCGAACCAGATCAGCATGCCAAATGGGAAACCGCCTTCGCTTTCGCGCTTTTGGCCTGCCTCGGCAGCGATTTGCCGCGCCTCGTCTTCAGGCAATACGAGTTGTTGGATGATCGCATCGGTCCCGGCCTCAATCCCTGCAGGGAAATTGCCGTCGCGGAACTGCGGCAGGATCTGGGTTTGGACGATCACCGACGACAAGGCGTCCGTCATGATCCCTTCAAGGCCGTATCCGACTTCGATACGCACCTTTCGGTCATTGGGGGCCACGATCAGCAACGCGCCATCATTGCGTTCCGCATCACCGAGCCCCCATTCGCGGCCCAGTTGGTACCCATAGTCCGAAATGTCATACCCTTGCAGATCGGGCAGGGTGGCTATGACGAGTTGGCGCTGAGACTGGGTCTCAAGTGCCTCAAGCTTTTGCGTAAGCGCTGCTTCCTGCTCCGGCGTGAGCAGGTCTGCCTGATCGACGACCCGGCCGGTCAGTTCCGGGAATTCCTGCGCGGCCAGCGGGGACGCGAATAGCGCCCCCGCCAACGCGAGGATGGCAAGGAAGTGGCGCATTGCGGTCCTCA
The DNA here is from genome assembly GCF_019711355.1 of Qipengyuania psychrotolerans. Lineage (NCBI taxonomy): Bacteria > Pseudomonadati > Pseudomonadota > Alphaproteobacteria > Sphingomonadales > Erythrobacteraceae > Qipengyuania > Qipengyuania psychrotolerans. The sequence goes on along the minus strand of NZ_CP081297.1, from coordinate 1,747,278 downwards.
GTTCGACGTCATGTCGATTTCAGGTGCAATTTCTGCGCCTTCGGTGGCTGCTTCGTACGGAATCAGCGGTTCTGCACCGTGGATGATGTTGGCACCGATGATATCCGGGAAGGTGCGGATCGTGGTGTTATACACGCGGACCGCCTCGTTGTAGTCGCGGATGGCGACAGCAATGCGGTTCTCGGTTCCTTCCAGCTGGCTTTGCAGAGCCAGGAAGTTCTGGTTCGACTGGATCTGCGGATAAGCTTCGAAGCTTGCCAGCAGACGACCAAGGCCTTGGCCAAGCTCGCTTTGCGCAGCCTGAAATTCAGCCATCTTCTCGGCATCGCCAAGGTCGGCGGCATCGATGTTCACGCTGGTTGCGCGGGCGCGAGCGTTGGTCACCTCGGTGAGAATGGTCCGTTCGTTCTCCGCAGCACCCTGAGCCACCTCAACAAGGTTCGGGATCAGGTTTGCGCGGCGCTGAAATTGCGCTTCCACATCGGCCCATTTGGCCTTCGCATTTTCTTCGGCGGTGGGAACGGAATTGATGCCGCAGGCGGACAAGGCCATTGCGAACGCCGCCAGTAAGGTGACGCGGAGGCCGGCTAGACGTGTCATCTGAAATTTCCCCTTATGAAATACTGTTTTACATAAATAGCACGGTCTGTTGTGCATTCAAGGATTGCAGGGACTTGTGACGTAATGTCGTGAATGGCAGGAATATGCGCCTCAGGGACGCAGAAGAGGGACACAAGACAATGCTCAACGACTTCAAGGAATTCATCGCCAAGGGCAATGTGATGGAATTGGCCGTCGCAGTCATAATCGCCGGGGCTTTCGCGACGATCGTTGCATCGATGACCGCCGATCTGATCATGCCGATTGTCGGCGCGATTTTTGGCGAAGTCGATTTCAGCGACAAGTTCATCGTGCTCAGCGGCGAAGTCGAAGCTGGAATGTCGCTCGAGGCAGCCCGCGAAGCCGGTGCGAATGTGATCGCATGGGGTGCATTCGTGTCGACCGTGATCAACTTCCTGATCCTCGCCTTCGTCATCTTCATGCTGGTTCGCTATGCCAAGAAGGTGCAGGCCCGTTTCGAGAAGGAAGAAGAGACCGCGGCTGAAGAGCCAGCAGGTCCGACCGAGATCGAATTGCTCCAGGAAATCCGTGACGCGCTGAAAAGCGGCGCTCCGGGGGCACCGATGAACGGCCCCATGGGCTAAGGAAATGTAGGGCGGGGTGCCAGACAGCTCCCGCCCTTCTTGTCATTGCTCACTTCACATTAAGGCTTTCGTCGCTATATGGGAGCTGCCGGTTTCGACCGGACATGGCGATAAATGGCGCTGTGCAATAGGTACAACGGACCCGGGGGCAGTACCCGGCGGCTCCACCATAACCCGCAGTTTCTTGCGGTTTTTGACGGGGCCGAACTAGGATCGACGTGTGCTGAAAGACAGTGTTTTTGCCCGGGCTGAAAACCCCGTAAAACTGTTCACAACTCATAAGTGCAAACGATAACGAAGCACTCGCAATCGCAGCGTAATCTGACGGCCTAACGGCCTGATCTTACAAAGCTAAAGCGCGGTTGGACCCACCGGGCAACAGAAGCGGATTCCGGGGCTCCGGGGGTAGCTAGCAACAGAAACCCCCACCTCTGCTGATCATTTTCCACGGTAGCCAAGGTGCACGGTCCCGCCCCTGAACCCAATGAAGAGGGTGGAGCGCGGTCAGAACCCCTATGAATTCGTCAAGCATGAACGTCACGTCCGCATTCGCGCTGATGGCGGATCGGTCGCTTGTCCTTTTATCGGCTCAGCAGAATGTCAGAGGCAGAGCGAAAGCGGCACCGTAATGCTTGACAGTGACCGGTCACAAGGCCTTGTCCTCGGGCAGAGAGGTGTCGGCCACATCTCTATCCCTAAGCTTGGCAATGGCGCAGCCAGCCAAATTCCCGATCCAAAGGTACTGAGACATGACGGATAATTTGATCAAAAAGGGCTTCTGGCTCGCTGGTCTGAGCAATATTTTCGGGGTGCTAATTTGCTCCAAGGCCCTCACGAACGACGTGATGCTGGATGCGCAGCCAGCCGTCATGGGCTATTTTGGCCTGATCTCGATCATCCTGTGGGGATTGGCGTATATATCCGTCAGCAAGACCTACGACCAAGTGAAGTGGCTTGTGGGAGTTTTCGTCGTCGAGAAGCTGGCTTACGTGGCCGCTTGGCTGAGCTTCATCACATCGCAGTCGCTGGATTCCGTTTACCAGCAAGATTTCCTCGCCGGGGTGTTCTACACGATCTACGGAGCCAACGACTTCATCTTCATGCTGTTTTTTACCTTTGTTTTCCTGAAAGGCAGCCAGGCGAAAAGCTAGAAAACCGCGGGCAGGGCGCACCGCGAAATTGCCGGGAATGGTATTTGCACCGGAATGCTAGCGGTCAGCAGCAGCTTCTTCTGCTTCCGCCGCCAGCCTCGCTTCCTGCTCATACCGGATCGCGTCGAGGATTTTTGCGCCGCCGAGGAACACTGCACCTGCGGTTGCTGACATCAGCAGCCAGCCGCCGACTCCGGGGTATTCGATCGTGTAATTCGCGCCGCGGGTCATCGCGCCAAGTGCAAGGGCGTATATGATCAGGAACGCTTCAAAGCGTGTCTTGATCACGAACAGCCGTTTGATCTTGGTCCACATGGGGTGCTTACACTCTCTCGGTTCTTAACCCTTGTACCTGCAAAGAGCGTGCCATCAACGCGCGCCTGCCGATCTCAATGGTTAATTCGTAAATGAGTGTAAGCTCGCCCGACAAGCAGAGTCCAGCGCGTTAACTGTGTTGGTGAGCCTTAAACGAGTGTGTCCAAGGACAGGACACTTAACAGTGCTTCACGTGCCTCGATGACCGCCTTGGCGAGAGCGTCGCTGCCGATATCAGCCGGATCGATCTGCTCTGGCCAGTTTTCAGCAACGACAGCTTCGATCCGGTCGGCTTTGGCTTCGTCCAGCATGAAGCGCGGATCGACTGTGGCCGGGTCCGCGACCACGCGCAGGCGCAGGCATGCCGGACCTCCGCCATTGGCCATCGATTGCTTCACATCCACGGGAATGACCTTGCGGATTGGGCCGTTGGTGGCGAGCATATGTTCGCACCACGCCCAGACGCTGGCGCTTTCCTGGCATTCAGTAGGAACGACAAGCGCCATCTCGCCGGTGGGTAGGGTCAGCAATTGGGCGTTGAACAGATAGGTGCGGATCGCCTCTTCCAGACTGACCGCGCTTTCGGGGACTTCGACAATTTGCAGAGCCGGGAAAGCGGCGCCGATGGCATCATAGGCGCGCTGCTTGTCAGCAAAGGCGCGTTCATGCGTGAAGAGTACCCGTTCATTCGCCACGGAGACTACGTCGTTGTGGAATGCGCCAGCCTCGATTGCATCGGGGTTTTGTTCGATGAAAATGCAATTGTCCTCGCCGAGGCCGTGCAGGCGGGCGACTGCCCGGCTGGCCTGTTCATGCTGACGGGCGGGGAATTTTCCGCCCTGCCTGCCGTAGACGAAGACCTCGACCCCAGCAGAACCGTGACCTTCACAGAACCGCATGTGGTTCGCTGCACCTTCATCGCCGAAGGTGGGGAGGACCGCATCATGAACAGTGAAATGCTGCTTGTCGCCGAACGCGATATCGAGCTGGGCCTTGGTGTCGCGCCATTCCTGTGCGCGGTGGGCCATGGTGACCAGATTGGCCGGTGTCAGGTGGCAGCGGCCATCTGCGGTATCGGGAGCGGGGCTGACCGTCGCTGCGTTGGCGGTCCACATGCTGGACGCCGACCATGCGGCAGCGATTAATTGCCGCGGGGCCTGCGCGCCAAGGGCAAGATTGCGCATCAGGTCGAAGTTCGGGCGGGGTAGCGGCAACAGATAGCCCTGGGCGAGTCCCAACTCCATATTGGAGCGCATCTTTGCAATGCCCTGCAGCGCGGCTGCGCGCGGATAGCTGGTGTCACCGCCGTGGCTGGCGCTGGCGATATTGCCAAGACTGAGCCCTGCGTAATTGTGCGAAGGGCCGACGATACCGTCAAAATTGATCTCGACCAGATTCATCGGGCAACGCTCCAGACAATGTCGCCGACGCCTACTTCGAGGGCATCTGCGCAAACCTGATCAATGCAGATCGTCCCGTCATCTGCGAATTCGCGCATCCCATAGGCGGATTTGAAGGTGCCCAGTTCGCCTGTCGCCAAAAGAGCACGTTCACCGATGTCGAGGTCGGTCGAGGCGATCTTGGCCGGCCGGGCTTCCCGGACGCTTTTCACCTGATCGGTGCGGGCAGTCATACTGGGGCCGCCATCGAAAATATCGACGTAGCCCTGTGCTGCAAATCCTTCGTTTTCGAGCATCCGCATAGCAGCGCGTCCACTGGGATGCGGCACGCCGATAACCTTCTTGGCGTCCTCGTCGAGCATGGCGACATAGACGGGATGTTTCGGCATTAGATCGGCAATGAATTGGTTGCCGTTGATGGCGTTGAAATAGTCGGCTTCCTGAAAGGTCATTCCGAAGAAGCGTCCGGCCACGCCGTCCCAGAAAGGGGATCCGCCGCGGTCGTCGATCACGCCGCGCAGTTCTGCGAGAATGCGGTCCGCAAAGCGGCTGCGATGCATGGCAATGAACAGGTAGCGGCTGCGCGCCAGCAGCAGACCGAGGCCGCCGGCACGTTCGCCAGGGTGCAGGAACAGGCCGCCAACCTCGGATGAACCTTCAAGATCGGTCACTAGGCTAAGAAGTTCGGCTCGCACCGTGCGGTCCAGTTCCTGGCTGTGCTGGGTCAGCGTGGTGAGGCGATAGCTATAGAAGGGCCACTGCTGCCCGACCTGCGTGAACAGCTGGCAGGTGCCGCGCACCTGTCCCGTCTCAGTGTTTTCCAGCACCAGCGTGAACTGGTCGTCGCCAAGCTCGCCGTCGCGGCGGGCAAAGGCATCTTCTGCACGTTCGAGCTTCTTCGTCAGCGCCGCCCTGTCAGCCGGCAGGTTGGTAAAGCCCCCCCCGGTCAGCTTGGCCATTTCGTACAGATGCTCAAGATCGCTGATGTGCGCAGCGCGCAGGCGAAAAGTCACAGATGGTCTCCGGTCGAAAGCTTGCTCAGGACCAGCGCCGACAAGGCCGCGCGTTCCCGCAAGGATGGGACGATCATAAACTCGTCCGGTGAGTGAATAGCGCCGCCGCGCACGCCCATGGTGTCGACCACGGGCACGCCGGTCGCGGCAATGTTGTTACCGTCGCATACGCCGCCGGTAGATTTCCAGCCGATCTGCTGACCCAGTTCGGCTCCGCATGCCTTGACCAGATCGAACAGCGCCTGCGCTTTCGCGTCGACCGGTTTGGGCGGACGGGTCACCCCGCCGTGGCGATGGATGCCGACTTCATGCTCTGCGCCAATGGCCGAGAGGATGGTGTCCAGCTGACCGTCGAACCGGTTCATGGCGTCGGTGGACTTGGGGCGTATGTTGAAGCGCAGGATGGCGAGGTCAGGCACGACATTGTTAGCCGCGCCGCCTTCGATTTTGGCGGGATTGACCGTAATGTCGTCAGCTTCCAGCGCCTTGATCCGCAGCACCAGGTCGGCTGCCGCGACGATAGCATTGCGGCCTTCGTGCGGATTGCGGCCAGCATGGGCCGATTTTCCGGTGATGGTGATCGAGTAATTTCCGGTGCCGCCGCGTGCATGGGCCAGCGTGCCATCGGGCAGGGCGCTTGGCTCATAAGTTAGCGCCGCATATTTTCCGCGCGCGAGCTCTTCGATCAGGCCGCGGCTGGCAAGGCTGCCGGTTTCCTCGTCTGAATTGATCATCACATCGTAGCCGACGCGGCCCGATCCTTCGAGCGTCTCGAATGTCTTCAGCGTATGGAGGATCACGTTGAGGCCGCCCTTCATGTCGGCGGTGCCGGGGCCGTTAATCGTCTCGTCGTCCAGCCAGACGTTTTCCTGGAACGGGTGATCGACCGGAAAAACCGTATCCATATGGCCGGTCAGGACAAAGCGGCGTTCGGCATTCGGACGCACGCGAAGGACCATGTGTTTACCGTGCGGCTTCTCGAATTCGCGGCCTTCGGCGCTGATCGCCGTGACCTGCGCCGGTTCGACCAGTTCAACTTCGCCCGGCAACGCACTGAACGCATCTGCAAGCACGCCCGCCATTTTCGCCAGGCCGCTGATATTGGCGGTCCCGGTATTTATGGCTGCCCAATCCTGAACTTCACGCAGCATGGTATCCGCGTCGATCGCGTCGAGAAGGGCTTGTGGGGGGCTGTCCGGTTTCATTGGCAACTTCCTTAGTCGGGCTATGGCGAGTGTCCACCCCGCCGCTTGCAATCGTCAACCGCTGGCGGCATAGGTCGAACCACTCCTCCCCGGGTACACATCGCCATTCGAATACCCCAAGGGAGTTCCATGACAGATTACGTTACGCGCGCCGGTATCGAAGTTGACCCGGAGCTGGCCAGCTTTATCGAAAGCCAGGTAATTGCGCCGCTGGGCCGCGATGCCGCAGATTTCTGGCAGGGTTTTGCCGAACTGCTCGACCGGTTTGTCCCATTGAACCGCAATCTCTTGCAAATCCGGCAGGCACTCCAGAGCAAGATCGATGCATGGCATGAAGAACGGGCAGGTAAACCGCACGATGCGGCGGCATATCGCCAATTGCTCGAAGAGATTGAATATCTCGTACCCGAACCCGGCGATTTCACGATCGGGACCGAGAACGTCGATCCCGAGATTGCCGCGATGGCCGGGCCGCAGTTGGTCGTGCCGATCCTGAATGCCCGCTTCCTGCTCAATGCGGCGAATGCGCGCTGGGGCAGCCTCTACGATGCGTTCTACGGGACTGATACGCTCGATGCGCCGCCTGCCAAACCGGGCGGCTATGATGAGGCGCGGGGCGCTGCCGTCATCGCGGCTGCGAAAAGCTTCATGGACGAGGCGGTGCCGCTGGCAGACGGCAAGAAATGGGCTGATCTCACCGACGTCAAAGGGCACGGCATCCCGCTCGCCGATCCGGCGCAATGCGTTGGCTGGAACGACAAGGCGTGTTTGTTCAAGAGCCACGGCCTGCACATCGAAGTGGTGTTCGATGCGGATCATTCCATAGGAAAAACCGACCCTGCCAATATCGCCGATATCAACCTCGAAGCTGCGCTTACGACGATTGCCGATTGCGAAGATTCCGTCGCGGCTGTCGATGCGGAGGACAAGCTGCTGGCCTACCGCAACTGGCTAGGCGTGATACGGGGCGATCTGTCGGAAAGTTTCGACAAGGGCGGTCGTACGGTTACTCGCGCATTGTCGGATGATCGAAACTACACCTCGCCTGACAGCAAAGAATTCGCGCTGCCGGGCCGCAGCCTGATGTTCGTGCGCAATGTCGGGCATCTGATGACCAATCCCGCGATGCGCTGGCAGGGCGACGAAATCCCCGAAGGCATCATGGATGCCGTCATCACCTCGGCCATTGGCGCGCATGATGTCGCCGGTCTGGGCAAATACGGCAACTCGCGCTGCGGCAGCATCTACATCGTAAAGCCGAAGATGCATGGCCCTGACGAGTGCGCATTTACGAACGATTTGTTCGATGCGGCCGAAGACCTGCTCGGCCTGCCGCGCCACACCATCAAGGTCGGCGTCATGGACGAAGAGCGGCGCACCAGCGCCAACCTTGCCGCCTGTATCCATGCGGTGAAAGACCGCATCGTATTCATCAACACCGGCTTCCTCGACCGCACAGGTGACGAGATCCACACCTCAATGCGAGCGGGACCGATGATGCGAAAGGGCGAGATGAAGTCATCCGCCTGGCTCAAGGCGTATGAAGCGCGCAACGTGGGCATTGGCCTCGCGCACGGACTGTCCGGCCGCGCACAGATCGGCAAGGGCATGTGGGCCGCGCCCGACCTGATGGGGCAGATGATGATCGAGAAGATCGGCCATCTGCGCGCAGGCGCTAACACTGCATGGGTTCCAAGCCCGACTGCCGCGACTCTTCACGCAATCCACTATCACCGCGAGGACGTATTCGAGATCCAGAAGGGCCTGGAAGATGCTGCCGAGCTGGATGATCTGCTGACCATCCCGCTTGCTGACGGCACAAATTGGTCGGAAGACGAAATCGCCGAGGAACTGGACAATAATTGTCAGGGATTGCTTGGTTACGTTGTCCGCTGGATCGACCAGGGCGTTGGCTGTTCCAAGGTGCCTGACCTCAATGATGTCGGCCTGATGGAAGATCGCGCCACACTTCGCATTTCCAGTCAGCACATCGCCAACTGGCTATTGCACGGCGTCATCTCGCAAGAGCAGGTGATGCAAAGCCTGTTGCGAATGGCGGCGAAAGTCGACGAGCAGAACGCGGGCGATCCGGATTATGAGCCGCTTCTCGAAAACCAGGACGGCGCAGCCTTCAGTGCTGCTAAGGACCTGATCTTCAAGGGTATCGACCAGCCGAGCGGATACACCGAGCCGCTGCTCCATGCGTGGAGGCTCCGCAAGAAGTCGGGTGCTTGATGCTTCGCCGAAGCTGATGCAGACTGCTCACCCTTCAGCCGGGTAGAGGAGGCGCAGCAATGGAGGCCGCAGGGGAGACACCGATCGCTCCGGTGAAGGTCGCGGACGATCTTTCGTTCGCCGATCTCGGCAGGGCGCTGAAAGCCGGGTTCTCCGACTTTCTCGCTTGCCCGATTTACGGCCTCTTCTTCGCTGGGATCTACGTGGCCGCGGGGATTTTCCTGTATGTCGCTGCGGTGAAATGGGGCGAGCCGATGTGGCTCGTGCCAGCGGTCGCAGGGTTTCCTCTGGTGGCACCGTTCACCGCGGTCGGCCTTTATGAAGTCAGTCGCCGCCGAGAAGCAGGATTGCCCGTAAAATGGAGCGCCGTCCTGGGGGCAGTCCGCGGCAAGGGCGATGAGCAACTCATCATGATGGGCGGCATCGTCTTCGTGGCGTTCAGTTTCTGGATGATTATCGCCCACGGCATCTTCGCCATTTTCATGGCGGAATCCGGAGTGGGTTCGGAGTCGATTGCTGCCTTCATCACGCCCGCCGGCATGGCGATGCTTGCCGTGGGCACCCTGGTCGGGGCCATTCTCGCGCTGGCATTTTATGCTGTCACTGTCGTCAGCCTGCCGATGCTGGTCGACCGGGAGGTGGATTTCCTCACCGCAATCATAACCAGCCTCGCGGCATTCCGGTCAAACACGGCGATGATGTGCCTATGGGCGGCGATCATTGCGCTGTGCCTGCTGGCCGCGCTTGTCCCGGCGTTTCTCGGACTGATGGTGGTGTTGCCGCTATTCGGTCACGCGACCTGGCATTTGTACCGCCGAGTTGTTGAGCCTGCCGACTAGGCCGACAATATCCTCGCCAGTCGGACGAAATCGTCCACCTCAAGCGTCTCGGCGCGCCGCTGCGGATCGATGCCGATCTGCTCCAGCGCCTCGACTGCGCCCGGAACGCCCTTGAGGCTCTGGCGAAGCATTTTTCGGCGCTGGCCGAAGGCGGCTTCGGTGAGCTTCTCGAGGCGTTTGGCCGAAACACCCTCGGGCATTTCTGCAGGTTCTACATGGACGATGGCGCTCATCACCTTGGGCGGAGGAGTGAACGCACTGCGATGCACTTTCATCGCCAGCCGTGCGCTGCTGCGCCATTGGGCCAGGATTGCCAGCCGGCCATAGGCCGAACCGCCGGGCGCAGCGACGATGCGCTGCGCAACTTCTTGTTGGAACATCAGCGTCAGGCTGGTCCAGAGCGGCGGCCAGCTTTCGCCGCCCAGCCAGCGCGTGAACAGCGCCGTGCCGACATTATAGGGCAGGTTGGACAACACGGCGAAGGGCTCGCCGCCCATGATTTCCGCGTGGTCCAATTTCAGCGCGTCGCCCTGAATGACCTTGAGCTTGCCCGGGAAAGCATCGCCAAGTTCCGCGAGCGCAGGCAGACAGCGCGAATCCATTTCGATCGCGGTCACCTGCGCACCTGCACGGAGCAGGGCGCGGGTCAGGCCACCGGGGCCGGGGCCTACTTCCAGCACCTGCTTGCCGTTGAGATCACCGGGCAGGGCAGCGATACGATCAAGCAATTGCTCGTCGAACAGGAAGTTCTGCCCAAGCGCCTTGCTCGCGCTCAGTCCGTGCCGGGCAATGACTTCGCGAAGTGGGGGCAGATCAGTCATGGGATGCGCGCCGTGCTGCCACTTCGCCTGCCATGCGCAATGCGGCAATCATTGCGCTGGGGTCGGCCACGCCTTTGCCCGCAATGTCGAAGGCGGTGCCATGGTCCGGGCTGGTACGCACGATGGGCAAGCCGAGTGTCACGTTGACACCCTCGTCAAAGTCGAGTGCCTTCAAGGGAATCAGCGCCTGGTCGTGGTACATGGCCAGCGCCGCATCGTAGGTTTTCCGGGCGCGCGGTGTGAAGATCGCATCAGCGGGGTGGGGACCGGAAACTGCTATTCCTGCCTCGCGCAAACGATTGACGGCAGGCCCGATTATGTCACGCTCCTCGCTGCCGAACTTGCCGTCTTCACCGGCATGGGGGTTCAGCCCGCAAGCGGCGATGCGCGGCCCCTTGATCCCAAAGTCCTTTGTCAGGGCTGCGGCAAGGATGCGCGCTTTGCTGACAATTAATTCACTGGTCAGCAGCCCTGGAACCTCAGCCAGGCTGCAATGCACCGTCACCGGGACGGCGCGCAGGCTTGGACCAGCGAGCATCATTACGCTATCGTCGGTGGGTAGACCGCAGGCAGCAGCAAGAAATTCGGTTTGGCCAGGAAATTCGAAGCCGACCTTCGCCAGTTGCCCCTTGGCAACGGGAGCCGTTACCACGCCGCCTGCCTTGCCAAGCAGGGCCATCCGCGTCGCTTCGGCCAGCGATCCAAGCGCAAGGGCCGCGCCCTCGTCGCTCGGTTGGCCCGGACGATAGGCGCAATCTTCGAGGCCCAGGACCGGGAGGCCGTGTGCGAATGCGGCCCCGCACTCTGCAGGATCTTGGATACGGACAATGGGGCAAATGGTGCCACGCATATGCGCGGCGGCCTCAAGCAGTCCTGCCCCGCCAAGTACGATAAAGGGCGCGCCATCCCGCTCGGATTGGCGCGCCCAGCTTTCGGTTATGATTTCCGGTCCGATCCCCGCTGGATCACCGATGGATACGGCGAGAGGGGCCACGGCGGGTATCAATTATATTCGATATAGGCGTCGTTGCGCAGATCGCGCAGGTAACGCTGTGCAGCGCGGTTGATGCGTTCGTCTTCGATCTCTTGCATCAGCTGGTCGAAGTTGGGTCCAGCCTGCACTTCGGGATCGTCCCGGCCGCATAGCATCAGAACGCGAACGCCTTCTGCGACATCGCCAAACGGCGGCGTCATCTCGCCGACACTCAGGTTCAATACGACCTGCTGCAACTGTTCGGGCAGCGCGCGCGCGCGGATCTGATCGTTGTCGACCACCGAGGCGCCGATGCTATTGGCAATTTCATTCGCGCTGCCGCAGCCACGCATGTTCTGGATGCCCTGAAGGAAGCCTTGCAGCCTTGCCTCGTTGACGTCCTGTGCAGCTGCCGGATCGAACTGGATCTGGATTTGCTTCAGGCTGAGTATGGCGTCACGCGGATCGGCGGTAAGCACCTGGCGCTTTTCGATCAGGTACAGGATCGAGTAACCGCCCGGAATTGCGATCGGACCTACCAGCTGGCCGGGCTGCATTTCCTTGGCCACGGTTTCAAGCTGTGCGTTCTTGAGCTGCGGCAGACGAATCCAGCCAAGATCGCCGCCGACAGCCGCAGTCGAAGCTTCGGAAAACTGACGCGCATAGGCGACGAAGCTGCCGCCCTGGCGGAGCTGCTCGACGATCTTCATCGCGTTAGCTTCGACGGCCGCCTGGCTTTCCGGCGTGGAGGACAGGTAGATTTCGCCGAGGCGGAATTCCTCGGTGCCCTTGGACGCTTCGAGGCGCTGCATAAGCTCGTTCACTTCTTCAGCCGATACGTTGACGAAGAAAGCGACCTTCTGGCGCAGCAAACGCTGCCATGCGAGTTCGCCGTGGATCTGGCGCTTGAGCGATGCGGGAGCCGAACCGATCGAAAGGAGATAGCTTTCCATCTCCTCCATCTGGCGGTTATTCTGCGCTGCGAGGCGCGTGTACGTCTGGTCAATCTCTGCTTGCGAGATAGTGATATCTTCGGCCTCAGCGGCCTGTATCTGCAAAGTTTCGTCGATCAGGTTGCGAAGCACCTGCGAACGAACGCGCTGCATTTCCTCGGGACCAACCTCGGACTGGCTTGCATCCACGAGCAGCGCGACACGCTGGTCGAGATCAGTACCGGTGATGACATGACCGTTCACCACCGCCGTTGCCTTGCGTACGTTCGGGTCGGGATTAGTCAGCATCTCGAAGTTCTCGGGAAGGTCGAGACTGTTTCCGGACACGGCAGCCTGGGCCTGCACGCTCACAGGAGCGGCAGTGAGGGCGAAACCGGCTGCAATCGTTGCGGCAGAACCGCAGAATTTGGCGAGCATTTTTGCGTTCACGCGTATCATTTCCAATTACGGCACGCTTGGCGCACCCGAATAACTCGCGGTTTTGCCGGAGCCCGGCTTAACCGTTGCTGATTGGCCGGCGCGGATAGCGCGTTTGGCCTGCGCTGCCAACCATATGGACAGTGAGATCACCGTCTATCTGAAGCCAAGATTCTTGAGACTGAAGTAAAGCTGGAAGGTGTCGCCGCGCTCGGCGTCGCCTGCCGAAACGTAATCGCGCCGCCATGTGAGCCCCAGTTCGAGGCAGTCGTCCTGATACGCGACGCCAAGGCGCGTGCGGATTGGCTGGAAGCCGTCGCTGGAAAGGCTCATATCTTCATCGCGGTCGGTGAGGTTGAAAACCCCTGAACCGAATATCGACCAGTAATTGGCGAATGATACACGCGCGGCAGCCCGCAACTCTTCCCGGTCCTGCAAATCTTCGACTGTCGTGATGTCGCGGTTGAGACGCAGGTATCCGATTTCCGCATAGGTGCGGCTGGTGCCGATGGTCGCGTCAACTTCATTGCGGCGCGCGGCCAGATTGTCCTTGTCGAGGCGGAACCTGTGAGTGAACTTTATCCGGTTGCGGAACCTGACTTCTGTGCGGCCGACTATGTCGCTGACCTTTTCAGATAGGCCGGTGCCATCAGGGAATATGTCGCGATCGGCGTCCAGCCGGTATGACTGGCCAAGCGTGGTTTTGACCTCGAGTCCGGGCCGCCGAAGTTCCCAGTCGAACCCGTAGGTTACACGCGCTCCGTCTTCGATACGGTCGTAACCGGGGAAGCGGTTCAGCGCGAACAGGTTGGAATCTTCTAGATCAATTGCGCGGGCATCTTCGTTAGGGATAGCCAGGTTCCTGATCGGCGGGGTCGCCACAAATTGGACCCGCGGCGTAAACACCTGTGTGCCGCCCAGGAATTCTCCCGCAAAAGGCCACTCGACATCCACCGCGCCGAGCGCAATTCCCCGGGCCTGCCAGCCGGGGTTACCGCGATAAGAAGCGGTCTGGGTGAGATAGTTTTCGCGCGAGTGATAGATGTCGCCGCGCACCATGCCGGTGACCGTGACCACCTGGCCCAGACTGGTCACGCGGCGCAGGTCCCATTTGGCACGGGCGAAAGCGCGCTGCGTATCCTGCCCGATATCCCGAATGATCGCGAGACTGTTGGCCTGCAGTTCTACCTTGCCTCCAAGCACCGGATCATCCAGCCGAAGCCGGTAATCCATCGCTGGCAAAGCGATAGGAATCTGGCCCTGTTCCTGATTCAATCGCAGCGTTTGCGTGGCCCAGCCTGCCAGCGAGAAGTAGGAATTGCGGTCGATCCGTTCCAACTCGACCATGGAACGAAGGCGATCATCGCGGCTGATGTCATACCGGCGCAGGAATGTACGATCGCTCGCCAGGCGGATCGAGCTGGTCAGGCTCCATTCCGGCGTGAACTGGAACTTACCGTTGGCAAACAGGTAGCCGCGCGGTTCGCTCTCAAATGTTTCGGTCTTGCTCGAATCGGTAAAGCGGCGGCTGTGCGTCGCGTAACCGGTGATCTGGTACGCGCCGTTATCAGTCAGGTGACGCCACTGCGCCGAAATCATCGGCGGCGCTTCGGTAAAGGCGTAAGCCGAAACCGTCAGATCCTTATTGTCGGCAAAGCGTATGTAATAGCTGCCGGAAACCTCGACCCCATTACTTTCGGAAAAGCGCAGGTCGGGCACAAGAAACCCGCTGACCGCGCCGCCATCGGTGCGGATCGAGAGCCCGGGCAGCGGCAGGATGCGCGCGCCGAACAGTTCCAGATAAGCGCCTTCGAACTGCACCTTCGAATCGATCGGATCGTACACCACGCGTTCGGCGATGATACGCCAGCTTGGATCCTTGTCGCACCCTTCCGGCGTGACCACTGCGCACGCGCTGTAAGCCGCCTGTTCAAGCGCCACGGTGCCGTCGGCTTCCCGCATCCCGCGATTGGCCGCGAGCCGGCCACCTTGCCGCAGTGCCAGCAGCAGGTCTTCCATGGCGCCCGCTTCGAACTGGTCGGTCAACTCGACGCGGTCGGAGAAGATCTGGTTACCGTTTACATCCACGAAGCGGACATCGCCGCTCGCCAGGATGACGCCTGTGCGCCTGCTCCAGCTGACACTGTCGGCGCGCACCGAACGCTCGCCTGATCGCAGGACAACGTTGCCTTCGGCGGTGACGATATCCGCATCCGCATCATAGCTTAGGATATCCGAAGCAAACGCGATCTGGCGTTCGCCTGCTTCGTTGAATTCCGGGGTTTCAGGCGGCTCCAGCCCGTCTGCGGCAACTATGACCGCTTCGGGTGTTGCCGGCAGATCGCTGGGGCTTTCGCCCTGCGGCTCTTCCACTGTGCCCGTGCCGGTCGCTGCACCATCCTGGGCGGCGAGGGGCGAAGCCGCAAGCAAGGCGAGCGTACCCGCACCTGTCCCCAGGGCGTGCATCAAATCGTGGCGCAAAATCTGGGGGCGCTGGCGCATGGCTTGCCTATCGCACCGCCCACGCCTAATCGCAATCGCCATCCTTGGCGGCCCGGCCATTAATGCGTGGGCCGTGTCAGACAGTTTTCCGGGAGTTTCCATGCACATCCAGTTTAGCCAGACCTGTCCCCAAGCGGCGCGCCTCATCGCGCATGTCGTGAACAAGGGCAAGTTCCCTACGTCATTTAGTGCCGCGATGCGTGCCGGCGCTGAGGCTGCACGCTTCAAGGGGGCCACGGGCCAGACCTTTGACGCGTTTGTCGAAAGTGATGGCGGCGCGACGCGTCTGGCACTGGCGGGATCGGGCGAGGCATCGGATGATGCGCGTCTTGCTAATCTCGAGAAAGCTGGCGCTGCGCTGGCTGCGAAATACCAGTCGGTCGGCATCGAAGAACTGGTTCTCGACGTGTCTGAAAACCGCCTTTCCGCCGAAGAAGTCGGTCATGTCCTGCTTGGGATGCGACTGCGCAATTGGCGCTACGATGTCTATCGCACCAAGATGAAGGACGAACAGAAAATCACGCTCAAGACCGTCACGGTTGTGGGCGCACCGGAAGACACTGCGAAGGAATGGGAAGAGCTGGATGCGCTTGCGCAGGGCGTCGAATTCACGCGCGAACTGGTGAC
This sequence comes from Qipengyuania psychrotolerans, assembly GCF_019711355.1. Taxonomy (NCBI): domain Bacteria; kingdom Pseudomonadati; phylum Pseudomonadota; class Alphaproteobacteria; order Sphingomonadales; family Erythrobacteraceae; genus Qipengyuania; species Qipengyuania psychrotolerans. The sequence continues at coordinate 1,731,622 of NZ_CP081297.1, read as the reverse complement.
TGAACCAGCCAATATCATTTACCCGGAAAGTTTCGTGGCGCGCTGCCAGGAGCGGTTCGAGGGAACGGGCGCCGAACTCATCATCCTCGATGAAGCGCAAATGGAAAAGATGGGCATGGGCTCGCTGCTGGGCGTGGGTCAGGGTTCGGTCCGCGAATCGCGCATCCTCGCCATTCGCTGGAACGGCGGCGCAGAGGGCGAGAAGCCGATTGCTTTCGTGGGCAAGGGCGTGACCTTCGATACCGGCGGCATTTCCATCAAGCCGGGTCCGGGTATGGAAGACATGAAGTGGGACATGGGCGGCGCAGGCGCGGTTGCCGGCGGTATGCTGGCCCTGGTCAAGCGCAAGGCAAAGGCGAACATCGTCGGTGTCATGGGCCTCGTCGAGAATATGCCGGACGGCAATGCTCAACGCCCCGGTGACGTGGTCACTTCGATGAACGGTCAGACTATTGAAGTGCTCAATACCGATGCGGAAGGCCGCCTCGTCCTCGCCGATGCACTGCACTGGACGCAGGAAGAGTTCGAACCGACCCGCATCGTGGACTTCGCCACTCTGACAGGCGCAATCATCATTGCGCTTGGCAACGAACACGCAGGCTTGTTCTGCAACGACGATACCTTGGCAAAGGACCTGATCGAGGCAGGTGAAGTAACCGGCGATACCATGTGGCGGATGCCGCTGGGCAAGGCCTATGACAAGCTGATCGACAGCCCGATCGCCGACATGAAGAACATCGGCGGCAAGGGTGCCGGATCGATCACTGCTGCTCAATTCCTGCAGCGCTTCATCGCCGACGATGTTGCCTGGGCGCATATTGATATTGCTGGCAAGGCATGGTCGGACAAACCCGGGCGCACATGGGGCAAGGGCGCGACCGGCTACGGTGTGCGCCTGATAGACCGTCTCGTGTCAGATACGCTGGAAAGCTGAGCGGGAGTTTCGCCATTCCCAAGATGCGCCGGAAAGGGGATTTGCCGTCCAAGGTCTGCGAGACCTGCGGCCTCCCTTTTTCGTGGCGCAAGAAATGGGAGCGCGACTGGGATAACGTGCGCTATTGTTCGGAGCGTTGCCGGCGAAACAAGGGTAGTAGCGACGAATGACCAGGGTGGACTTCTATCAGCTTAGCCGCGACCCGGTCGATGTGACCGTGGTCAAGCTGGCCGGCAAGGTCATGCAGGCTGGCGAGCGGCTGGTCGTGGTAGCTTCCGATGCCGCAATGCGTGAGCGGCTGGGCGAGGCGCTGTGGGCGCGGCAGGGTGCGATTTTTCTGGCCAATGGTCCCGCTGACAGTCCCCACGCTGCGCGCCAGCCGATCTTGCTATCCGAGACTTGTGACGCCCCCAACGAAGCGTCGATGGCAATTCTTGCCGATGGCGTATGGCGGGAAGATGCGACCCGGTTCGGACGTGCCATGCTGCTGTTCGGCGAAACTGCGACTGATGCAGCACGTACACAGTGGAAGCTTCTGGCGGCCCGCGACGACATCGATAATCGCATCTTCAAGCAGACACCCGAGGGCGGCTGGCGCGAAGGCCGCTAATTCTTGAGGAACCGCAATGCCTTTCACCCGTCGGACGGGCATGGGGCAACAATCACTCAGCATTATCGCAGCCTGTCTGCTTTTGACCGCTTGCGGAGCAGCGAGCGAGAGGGCCGCAAGTGAGCCGGACGCCGCTGCTGAACCGATCGGTAGCTACTCCGTCGATCCTGAAACCGGAGAGGTAAGCGCCACGCTGACCGATGCTGCGGGTGCAACGACCACGATGCGGGCGGGTAGCTCGGTCGATCCCGTTTTGCCGCCGCCCTTTGTGCTGCCGCCGGATTCCAAAGTAACGAGTGTTACTCGGGTGGAGCGACAGGGAGGCCAACTGGTTGTGCTTCAATTCGAATGCTCGCTTGCCCCGGAAGCGGTCGCGGAGTTTTTCCGCGATCTCGCCAGCGCGCAAGATTTCCGCCTCACTGCCGATATCCCGGGCAAGCAGGGCATCGTAATCGCGGGCGAGCATACCGGCGGCGAAAATACGTTTTCGCTCAGGGTAGAACCTGCCGAAGTTGGCAGTGGCGGCGAACTGACGGTAACCGCCGGCCTTGGCTAGAAAGCTTGCCCGCGAGGCCCTCCGGCGCTAGGGGCGCGCGCGAGAACTTTCTCCCCAAATAATAAGCCATTTCGCAAGGAACTTTATCATGGCGGCTACCCGCACCTTTTCGATCATCAAGCCCGATGCCACGCGCCGCAACCTGACCGGCGCAGTTACCAAGATGCTTGAAGAAGCCGGCCTTCGCGTCGTCGCTTCCAAGCGCATCCACCTTACCCGCGAACAGGCTGAAGGCTTTTACGAAGTCCACAAGGAACGTCCGTTCTACGGCGAACTGTGTGACTTCATGACCAGCGGCCCGGTTGTTGTCCAGGTCCTCGAAGGCGAAGACGCTGTGAAGCGCAACCGCGACGTCATGGGTGCCACCAACCCGGCAGATGCCGAAGAAGGCACCATCCGCAAGACCTATGCCGAATCGATCGAAGCCAACTCGGTGCATGGTTCAGACAGCGAAGAAAATGCGGCCAACGAAATCGCGTTCTTCTTCAGCGAAGACGAGATCGTCGGATAAAACGTAACATTTGTTAAAGAAAAACGGGAATTTATCTCGATTTTCTAATAGATTAGGTGGCGGGCACGAATTCTGTTAGGTTCGTGCCCGTCATGTTTTCAGCGATTCTACCCTCCACCAGACATCGGCGCCGCCACATGCGCGCCGTTAGGGGTGTTGCCGACGCGCTGAACAGTAAGGATTGGACCGCGCTTGCCGCGCTTCTAACGCCTGACTTCACCATGGCTGACCAAGGCGGCAGTGAAATTTCAGGCCGGGATAATATGCTGGCTGAACTCAAGGCATTCTACGCTGCAGCCGGCGATCCGCATTTGACCCTCGAATCCATTGATCCAAATCGCGACGAGGTTCTCGTGCGCGGTTCGTTCTCTGCGACGAATTCGCAGATCCAGTCGCCAACCATGTGGCGCTTCCTGTTCGACGGGCTGCACATCTGCCGGATCGAAGTAACCCGTGCGAATGGTGAAATGACTTTACCGCGTTTCGCCGCGACAAGGCGCGCTCACGCCGCCTAATCGTCTTCCTGTCGGTTTTCCAGCACACGGATCATGATGTGGCGCAGCGCATGGGCGCCGATAAACACGCCTCCGATCACCAAAATTGCCTGAAGCGGATCGACTTCATCCTCGAAGCCTGCGTCACCCTGGATCGCGACCATGAGCAGGCCGGCTGCGGCAAGCAGGAAGAACAAATAGGGCGTCAGCCGCCTCATCAAAATTCTTCCGCCGCACTGGCAAGCTGTGTCAGCCGTTTCGGAGCAACCGAGCGCCAGCTTCTTTCCAGCCATTCTGCCACATTGTCCCAGTCCAGACCGGGCCGGTTGAGGATCAAGCCGATCCATCCGCTGGCCCCGTAATAGGCGGGTTTGAAATAGACTTCCGGTTGGGTCTCCACCAGTCCAAGCAATTCATCCATGCTGCTTGTCTTGACCAGCACGGCGACATGTTCCGATCCGTGGTGCTGATCGTTGAAATGGGCGAAATATTTGCCGGATTTCTCGCTTCCCACCCGCCAACCCGGCGAACCGTGACTTTCTCGCTCATGCGTTTCGGGAAGGGCGAGGGCCAGATTGCGAACCTTGCCAAGCAGGAAATCCGCGTCACCGTCGCGCGATACATAGTCTGCCAATATCTTTGGATAGAGCTGGTGTTCAGCAAACCTTACGCGTTCAGCAAGGCTGTCAGCAGTTTCGCCGGGCCTAATGGCGACAGGCAGTGCGCCCAGGACTTCGCCCGCATCCAGTTCCGCAGTCACGAGATGGACAGAAGCGCCGCCATGGCTGTCTCCAGCCTCGATTGCCCGTGCGTGAGTGTCGAGGCCCGGATATTTCGGCAATAGCGATGGATGGATGTTCAACATCCGGCCTTCCCAACTGGACACGAAGCCTTCGGTCAGGATGCGCATGTAACCGGCAAGCACAATATATTCGGCACCCGCTTCGCGCGCTGCGGTTTCCATCGCCGCATCATGGTCCGACCGGGCCATGCCCTTGTGAGAAAGCGCGTACGTTGCAATGCCTTCCGCTTCTGCGAGCTTCAGGCCCTCGGCATCCGTATCGTTCGAAGCGACCAGGCACAGCTCATAAGGGCTGTCTGCATGAAAGCTGGCATAGAGAAGCGCGGCCATATTGCTGCCACGCCCGGAAATAAAAACCGCGACCTTCGCTTTGTCAGCCAAGATGCACAGCCTCCCAATCCTGCCTCGCCGACCACGTGCCGGCAGAACCGCGGACTGTGCAGCCCTTTTCGCCTTCTTCGATGCGTCCCACTGCGACGACCTGCTCGCCAGCTTCTTCGAGCCGAGTGCGCACGATTTCTGCGTTTGCGGGATCAACTGCGAGGACCATGCCGACGCCGCAGTTGAATGTGCGCGCCATTTCGCCAGGTTCGATATTCCCCTGCGCTTGCAGGAAAGCCATTAGCCCCGGCTGCTTCCAGCCATCGGCATCGACATTGGCATGAGCGCCATCCGGCAAGACGCGCGGGATATTTTCCAACAATCCGCCCCCAGTAATATGGGCGAGGGCATCGATGAGGCCATCGCGCACCAGCGGGAGCAGCGACTTTACATAGATGCGCGTCGGTTCGAGCAAAGCCTCGATCAGGAGCCGGTCCTGATCGAACAGGGCGGGGCGATTCAGCTTCCAACCTTTGTCCGCCGCCAGGCGCCGCACCAGCGAGAAGCCGTTAGAATGCACGCCCGAGCTCGCCAGGCCCAGCAGGATGTGTCCGGGCGCAACGCGCTCACCAGTAATCTGCTCGCCGCGCTCCACTGCGCCGACGCAGAAACCCGCCAGATCATAATCGCCTTGGGCGTACATGCCCGGCATTTCGGCAGTTTCGCCGCCAATCAGCGCGCAGCCAGCCTGCAAGCACCCGTCGGCGATGCCAGCGATCACGCGTTCTGCTACGCCGTTTTCCAGTTTGCCGGTGGCGAAGTAGTCGAGGAAGAACAGCGGCTCTGCGCCCTGGACGATCAAATCGTTCACGCACATGGCGACAAGATCAATGCCGACTGTGTCATGGCGATCCGTATCGATCGCGAGCTTCAGTTTCGTACCGACGCCGTCGTTTCCAGCGACAAGCAGCGGATCTTTGTAGCCCGCCGCCTTGGGATCGAAGAACCCGCCGAATCCGCCGATCTCGCCATCGGTGCCAGGACGCATGGTTGCCTTGACCAACGGGCCAATTGCCTTGACTAGGGCATTGCCCGCGTCGATCGAAACACCGGCCTGTTCGTAGGTGTAAGACTGCTTGTCACTGCTCATATGTAGCCCCTTGCGCATTCGCGCTTGGATTTCCAGAAGCGATTGGGCAAAAGGCCCGCTGTTTTCCCCATGCGACATCATATTCACCCTCCTCGCCTCAGGCGTATCGCGCTGATTGCTTCCGGCCTCGCTCTTGCGGGCTCTGCCGGCTGGCTGGCCTATGCCCAGGTTGGCGGAGAGCGCGGAATCGCGCCGATTACGGCGTCTACGGACATCGAAGTCCTTGATGTTGAAGTGGATGTACGCGCCGATACCGGTCTTGAAGCCCGCGACAAAGCCTGGATCGAGGCGCAGGTGAAAGCCTGGGAAAAGATCGACGGCCCAGAACTATCCGAATCGCAGATCACCGGACTCGTCTCTGCGATTATCGTCCAGAGCGAGCGGTTGGGTCCCAAGCGTTACATCGCAAAGCTGGGTGTTGTCTTCGACCGCGCACGCGCATCGCGTTACCTCGGCTCCGAAGGACGTGCCGAGCGCAGTGCGCCGATGCTTCTCTTGCCGGTTACCATGTCGGGCGGGACCGCCATGGTCTATGAGCAGCGGAACCCGTGGCAGCGCGCATGGGCGCAGTACCAGTCGGGTTCGAGCAGGATCAATTACACGCGGCCAAGCGGTGCAGGTGGCGAATCGCTGCTGCTGACATACGGCCAGACTGGCCGCCGGAGCCGTGTCTGGTGGCGCGATATTCTGGATGATTTCGGTGCAGCAGATGTGCTCGTGCCGATTGCAGAACTGCATTACACTTTTCCGGGCGGGCCAGTGGAAGGGCGCTTTATTGCCCGGCACGGGCCTGACAGCCAGTATCTCGATTCGTTCGAGCTCACCGCGGAGACGCCTGAGCAATTACCGCAAATGCTCGATCGCGCGGTCCTCAGATTCGATGAGATTTTCACGCAGGCGCTGGCGAATGGCACCTTGCGCCCGGACCCGACGCTCAACATCGGCATGGGCGATCTCAACCCTGCCGTCGCGCGATTGGTGGAGCTTGGGCGCAGGCTGAAAGCGCAGGATGCCGCTGAAGCTGAGCGTTCTATTCTGCCAACGCCAGAAAGCGGCGGCACGATCACATCAGCACCCATCGACAATCCTCCGCCGGAAGGTTCGGTCGCGCTTTATACCGTCCAGGTTGCGACTCCCGATGCACCTTCGTTTGACGATGCAATGGCCGGAATTCGCGGCGCTGCGGGCGTACGCGCAATCGGCGTACGCAGCACGGCTATCGGGGGAACGACCGTGCTGACGATCAGCTACGCCGGTTCGATCGACGATCTTGCGAAGGCGCTGCGCGAACGCCGATTCAACGTCCAACGCGGAAGCAACGCGCTGATAATCAGTCGCTGATCGGGCGAGGTTTCGCATGACCGAGTCGCAAATTGCGCTTCCATTGTCGCAAACCGGATCAAGCGAACCTGAGCGCATTGTGATCGGTTCCGGCAACCAGTCGGTTGCCGATGCCCTGTCATCTGCCAAAAGCTGGCCGTTTCGGACCGCTGTCCTGACTGGCCCCCCGCGTTCTGGCAAATCGCTCGTGGCCAAATGGTTCGCCTCGCATACCGATGGCGGAGCAATCGACAATGCGGACAAGCGTGAGGAAACCGAGATATTCCACGCATGGAACAGGGCGCAGGAAGACGGCTATCCGCTTCTTCTGACGGTGAGCGAAGGCGGATGGGATATCGAATTGCCAGACCTGCGCAGCCGCATGGGTTCCGCCCTCCAGCTGAAGATCGGCCCGCCTGATGACGCAATGGCAGCTGAGTTGATGCTAAGCCATGCCGTGCAGCGCGGGCTTTCGCTGGGTGAAGGGGCCCCGGCCTATCTCGTCCCGCGGATGGAAAGGTCTTATGCTGCCATTGAACGAATTGTGGCAGAGATTGACCGTCTAAGTCTTGAACGAATGGTACCTGCCACCATGTCAATTTGGCGCGATGCGCTGGAAGCGGTCGATGGTCCTGAACAGGGCCGCTTGCTTTAAATTGCCCTTGGTGGGAGAATTACACCGATGTTCGAACGGCTCATCGCCTATCTCGATAGCGTGAAAGCACGCGATCCTGCCCCGCGCAGCCGCTGGGAGATATTGCTTTACCCCGGCGTCTGGGCGCTGGCTTACCACCGCATGGCCCACTGGCTGTTCGAAGCCGAACTCTTTTTCCTTGCTCGGCTAGTGAATCACTGGAGCCGGATGGTAACCGCGATCGACATCCACCCCGGCGCAAAAATCGGCCGCAATTTCTTCATCGATCACGGTTTCTCGGTCATTGGCGAGACGGCTCACATCGGTGATAACGTCACTATTTATCAGTGCGTTACGTTAGGGGGCACTAATCCGACCAATGGCAAGGCAGGAAAACGCCATCCGACCATCGGTGATAACGTCATCATCGGATCCGGTGCCCAGGTCATCGGTCCCATCACAGTCGGTAATCGCGCTCGGATCGGTGCCAACGCGGTGGTCACCGACGAAGTGCCCGAAGGCGCCACGATGATTGGTCTCAAGGCCCGCAGTACGCTGGTTCCGGCGGAAGACTGGATCAAGGAATTTCTTCCCTACGGAACGCCATGCGACGACCCGTGCGAACCAAGCCGCGACTGCATCGAGAAGCTGGAAAACGAACTTGCCACACTCCGTGCGGAAATCGCCGAGATGCGCGCGGATCAGGTAGTCGCTGCCAAACGTAGCGGGACGGACGACTGATGACGGGTAGCCTTGGCGGCACCGTCGTTGCGTTTCCGGGCCGCAAGCCGCTGCAAATCGGCTTCAGCCGCGAAGAACTCACCCAGATATTGGACCTGTACGGCCGAATGGTCGCTGCCGGGCAATGGCGCGATTATGCGATGGACTTCACCCGCGATGCAGCAAGTTTCGCCGCGTTTCGGCGCGCTGCAGAGCGGCCGCAAGTGCGGGTGGAAAAGCGCCCATCTTTGCGCGGGAAGCAGGGGATGTGGACACTGTTCGGTGAACATGGGCAGGTGATGAAGCGCGGTCACGAACTGGTCGGTGTCATGGCCCCGATCGAGCGCAGATTGCTCAAGGCCGTCGACGACTAGGCACAAAAAAGGCCCGCATCGAAATGCGGGCCTTTTGTTGTCACTTGACGCTGAGGTCATGCGGTTGCCGGAAGCCTCGTTTTAAGGTCGCTCGGTAGACCTTGCACCACAGCGCGGCGGATTGGCGTCCACAGGGCCGACAGCGTCAGCAGAGCCGAACCGATCACCAGCGCTGTCAGGGCGAAGTTGAGCTCTACCGCTCCAAATTCGCGGAACAGGAAGGTGAGGGCGATCAGCACATAGGCCAATGCCGATACCAGCAGCGCGCGGCGGTCGATGGCCAGCGCAAGGACGCCGAAAGCGATATAGACCGCCAGCACCGACACTGCTGCCATTGCACCGATATTCTCGCCTTCCGTGACGCCGATCAGGGCGAAGATCGGGTGGGCGATCATGGGCGCTGCCAGAAGATGCAGCCAGAAAGCCACATCGCTGCGCCGGGTTTCGCGCTGCGGATCGCTCATGTCCCAGCGCATGGCGAAGGCGAAGATCGCCAGACCGGCCACGAAGACCAGGCTGAGCAGTAACGTCTCCATGCTGCCGGCATTGTCACCGATAGCCGCAAGTAACAGGGCAATGGCAGTTCCTGCCAGCGCCGCAGTACCTGCCGCAATGGTGATCGGAACCATGAACCGGCGCCAGTGCAGCCACGCAAAACCAGCGGTAATCAGCAAGGCGGCCGCCGCCCAGAGGAAGCCGATAGTTTCGCTGCGGTCAGCACCGCTTTCCATCCAGGCCATGATCCCGCCCAATTGGGTTGCGAATACTCCGCCGACAAACGCCAGGAGCAAAATGATGCTCGGCAGTGCCATACGGCGTTTGCGAGTGAAAAATTCGGCGAGGAGCCAAGCTGTGCCTGCAACCATGGCGGCACCAAACGTCAACATCATGCCTTGGGATATGGCTCTGATGCTGCGGTTTTCTGCCCACCAGGCATCGCCGGACGCCTCGGACCATTGCGGCATCGGCCAGATACCGCTCGCGATAGCCTGCCCAATCGCGCCAACGGCGAGCAGCATGATGATCACGCCAATGGTTACGAAAATGTCGTTGAATCCGGTGATCAGGCGAAAATGCTCGGCATCTGCAGGCACCGCATCGCGTGTGGAAGCGACATGTGCACGAAGGGCATCGGCCGCTTCATTGCTTATCGCCCCGGCCTGCACTGCAGAGTTCAGGTCTTCTTGGCTGTACATTTAGGGCTCCCCCCTGTTTGCTAAACCACGAGACTAGGTGAGGTGTATTGCTGTGTCAATACGCCTCGACGCTCAAGCTTTTCTTACGATCGTCACTGTCTGGCGCGGCGCTTCGGCCTCTTTCGTAAAATCTGGTTCAAGATCAGAGAGATATACTGCCTGAAAGTGAGTGATCTTCCGGGTGAGAGCTGCGAACAGCCAGGTCGACCCGAGGAGCAGGAACAACGCAAATCCGACGATTACAAACTCCATCCATAGCGGGGTGAAGAACGTCAGGGGTGTGTTGAAATTGATGAAATACTTCACCGCGAGCAATACGAAGATCATCAGCGCGACAGCTACGGCGGTCCACCATGCGGTGACATCGGACACGCTTGCATCGGCCAGTTCCTGCGGCTCTCCCTCGCTGCGATTGTAGAGCTCCCGCATTGCCTCGAACGGCAGGACAAGGTTCAGCATCGGTATGAGGTAGTTCACCACTGCGCGCGTCGGCGTGGTGGCCAGTCTTATGCCGTGCTGCATCATATTGCTGTGTGCACGCCACACCCACATAAGTGCAGCAACAAAGAACGCGAACAGCGCGATCACCATGACAATCAACGCAATGCCTTCTGGTTCGCCGATCAGGTCCAGCATCCGCTCACCGAGGGTTTTCTCCACCGGCTGGGCAATGCCCGTATCGGTAGTGCTGACATAGGCATCGTCGTAGTAATTGGTGCGATAGGGATCGGTCCGTTCGAGATAGGCGATCTCTTCATCGAGGTATTCTTCGTCGTAATATTCGTCGCCGTAATCCTCGGCCGCCTTAGCGTCGGCAGCGCTTACCTCGATGACCGGCGCAGTTGGGAAGAAGCTGTCTTTACCGAGCAGAACAAGTTGCAGCAGTCCTGCAAGGATTGCGACCGCAGCAAATAGGCTGACGACGCGCGAAAGCGTCTGCAGACGAGCAATACCGGTATCCATGAAAAACGACCCCCTCCGAAACCCGGCCAAACAAATGGCTCAGGTCGCGAAGGGGGGCAAGTATTCAAACGCATATTTCGTCAGGAAACATGCAGGTATTCAGTAAATCAGCCGCGAGCGGAACCAGGTCCGGTGCCGGTCACTTTCTGCATCGCGGTCAAAATCGCGCCGGACTGTTCGGAACCGCTCTGCGGAGCCTTGAGGTTCGAGAATTCGCTGATCTTGTCCCAATTAGCGGCAAAGCCTTCGACCGTACGCTCGCCATCGGGCAGCCATACGGCGTCGTTCATGACGGTCCAGGCCGAGTGATATCCGCCTGCACCGGCGCCGACGATGGCATTGGTGGGTGCATCTTCGCTGACCAGGAAGAGCGCGGCCGGAACCACGTTCACCGGATCGAACAGCTTGAAGGCTTCTTCGGGGAAGAGGTCTTCAGTCATGCGCGTACCGGCAACAGGCGACAGCGTATTGACCTTGATGTTGTACTTGGCGCCTTCCAGCGCCAGCGTCTTGGTAAGACCTGCAAGGCCCAGCTTCGCTGCACCGTAGTTTGCCTGGCCGAAGTTACCGAACAGGCCGGTCGAACTGGCAGTCATCATGATGCGGCCATAGGCCTGCTCGCGGAAGGTTTCCCAGCAAGCCTTGGTAACGAATGCCGAACCGGTCAGGTGAACCTTGACGACGAATTCGAAGTCTTCCGGGCTCATTTTTGCGAAGGTCTTGTCACGCAGCACGCCAGCATTGTTGAGGAGGATGTGTACGCCGCCCCATTTCTGCTTTGCGTCGGCAACCATCTTTTCCATCTGTTCGTATTCGGTGACGCTGCCACCGTTCGACATGGCTTCGCCGCCCATCTTCTCGATTTCTTCCACGACCTGCAGGGCCATGTCGGAGTGACCTGTGCCATCGCGCGATCCGCCCAGATCGTTGACGACGACCTTTGCGCCGCGGCGGGCCAGTTCGAGTGCGTATTCACGGCCCAATCCGCCGCCTGCACCGGTTACGATGGCTACCTTGTCCTTGAAGTCGATGCTCATGGGGCTGCTCCTGCTTTGTCGTTTACGTAAAGGTCAATTGCCGCGCGGATTGGCATTTTTGCCTGGTGCTTGCAACCGTATGCGCGGCGGTCCGCCATGCCGTAGGGGCAGGGCGAGGGGGATTTCTCCGCCTACAGGTTTTCGAGGGCGGAAATGAGGCCAGCCAGCGATTCGATCACGGCATCTGCGCCAAGCTCGTGCGGGGGTTTGTCGCAATAACCATATGCTGCCGCAACCACCGGCACCTTGGCAGCGCGGGCTGCGCGCACGTCATAGGAGCTGTCGCCCACGAAAGCGATCGGACCGCCGCCGCACCGCAACCGTGCTTCGATCACAGAATCCGGTTCGGGCTTGGCGCGGCCTTTGCCCATGGTGTCGCCCCCGATTATCGTTTCGAATCGGTGGGCCAGATCCAGCGTGGTCAGAATATCCCGGGCGAAACTCTCGAACTTGTTCGTGACCACCGCCATCTTCACACCCCGCTGTTCCAGCGCGTCGAGCACTTCGATGGCATGGGGGTAGGGGCGCGAGTGAACGGCGTTGTTCTGCGAGTAATAGCCGAGCATTTCCTTGTAGAGGCGCCTGAATTCGTCGTCGGGGAGCCCGCCTTGCTGGTCCACCGCACGTTTCAGCATGATCTTCGCTCCGCCGCCGATCAGGTCACTTGCGTGGTCAGCCGGCACGGGATCGAACCCGCCCAGCGCAAGTGCGTGGTTGACCGCTGCCCCCAGATCACGGTGGGTTTCGAGAAGCGTTCCGTCGAGATCGAAACCCACGGATTGGAAGGGAAATGCCGTCATGACACCATCCGGTGCAGGATGGTTCTTCAATCTGCAAGCATTTGGTGGCATTGCCGCTTCATGAGCCAAACCAGACACTTCGCCGCCGTCATCCTTGCTGCGGGCAAGGGCACCCGAATGAAGAGCAATTTGCACAAGGTCCTGCACCCGATAGCGGGCCGATCGATGCTTCATCACCTTATGGCGAGCGTCGACAGCCTCGAGCCTGATCACAAGGTTGTGGTGGTGGGCGCAGGGCGCGATCAGTTGGAAAAGGCGCTGGGTGACAGTGCCCGGACCTGCTTGCAGGAACCGCAGCTGGGCACGGGCCATGCCGTCCAGCAGGCCCACGGCGAACTTGGCGATTTTTCAGGCGACGTTCTGATCATGTACGGCGACGTGCCGTTTGTGCGTCCCGCAACCATGGAAGCAATGCTGGACCGGCTTCACGCGGAAGATGCGCCTGCCTGCGTCGTGCTTGCTTTCGAACCGGAAGATCCGCTGGCCTATGGCCGCGTCATCGCTGACGATGACGGCCGCATCTCCAAGATGGTGGAATTCAAGGACGCCGACGAAGGCGAGCGCGCCTGCCACATGTGCAATTCCGGCCTGATGGCCGCGAAGGCCGAGGATCTCTGGGCTTTGCTGGACCGGGTCGGCAACGAGAATTCCCAAGGCGAATACTACCTCCCCGACATCGTGAACATTGCGATTGCCGATGGCCGCGTGTGCGCCGCGGTTACGACCGATGACGCGAACGAAGTCGCGGGCATCAACTCACGCGGCGAACTGGCTGCGGCAGAGGCCCAGTGGCAGCGCGAGCAACGCGACCACTGGATGGCCGAAGGGGCAACCCTGCGCGCGCCGGAGACGGTATTCTTCAGTTATGACACCGAACTCGGCCCGGACGTGACCGTCGAGCCCAACGTGGTCTTCGGCCCAGGCGTGAAAGTCGCTAGCGGAGCGACCATTCGCGCATTTAGCCACCTGGAAGGCGCTACCGTCGGTGAAGGCTGTTCGGTTGGCCCATACGCCCGCCTGAGGCCCGGCGCGGTGATGGAGAAAGACAGCTTCGTCGGCAATTTCGTGGAGATGAAGAAGGCAGTCCTGGGCGAAGGTGCCAAGGCCAGCCATCTCACATATCTCGGCGATGCTGTTATTGGAGCTGGCGCAAACATCGGTGCAGGCACGATCACCTGCAATTATGACGGTTACTTCAAATACAAGACGGTCATCGGCCCGCGTGCGTTCATCGGATCGAACAGCGCGCTGGTCGCTCCGGTTGAAATTGGTGCGGACGCTATCGTTGCTGCTGGCAGCACGGTCAGCCGCGATGTGGCCGCGGGTGAAATGCGCATGGTGCGCGCGGAACAGCTCGTGAAACCGGGCTGGGCTGACCGCTTTCACGACACCATGAAAAAGAAGAAGGCTGCGAATCCGAAAAACTAAGGGCTTAGCCCGATTGAGGGTGGCGAAGTTCGCCGCCCAACCGGCTTGAGATCGTGCGGGGAACGGTCAGCTTCTTTGCCGCGTTGAAGGGGAAACCCACAGGAGCAATTCCCCCATGAAGTTCTGGAAAATTGCCGCTATTGGCGCTGCCGTAGTTTCGGTCGGTGCAGTTGGCGCATACGCACAATACCGCAACTCGGTTGATGAACCCGCCTACACGACGATAAGTGAGGATGGCGATTTCCAGCTTCGCGAATACGATCCGATGATCGTCGCCGAGGTCACCCATACCGGTGATCGCCGACCCGCTCTGAATGCCGGGTTCCGCCGCCTTGCGGCCTATATCTTTGCCCAGGATCGACCGGGCAAGGAAATCGCGATGACCAGCCCCGTCATGCAAGATCAGGAAGCAAAGATCGCCATGACATCGCCGGTGATGCAGGACCAAGGTGCCGAAATCGCCATGACTTCGCCGGTCATGCAGGATGGTGACAATACTGCAGGTTCATGGCGTACGCGCTTTGTCATGCCAGCGGAATATACAATGGAAACCCTTCCGACGCCGCCGGAAGATATTACGCTGACAGAAGTCCCGTCGCGCAAGGTCGCAGCGATCCGTTTTTCGGGCCGCGGGACAAGCGCTGATCTTTCCAATAAAGAAATCGAACTGCGCAACTGGATTGCCGAGCAGGGTCTGACCCCCGCAGGACCCGAGGAATTTGCATTCTATGATGCGCCTATGGTGCCGCCGCCATTGCGGCGAAACGAAGTGATCATCCCGGTCGAATAGGCGGGACACAAAGAAAAAGGGGCGACCGCGAGGCCGCCCCTTTTTCTTGTTTCAGAGACTGAAGGTCATTCGCTCTCGTTGTCGTCCATCAGGCGCTGCATGAGATAGACTATCTGCAGGGCCTGCAACTTGGCACGCTGGGTGTTGTCGACACCCCCCGAGTGGCCGCCGGTCATGTCTTCGTAATACCAGTAGTCCTGGCCCAATTCCTTGAGCTTGGCTGCTCCCTTGCGGGCATGGGCAGGATGCGTCCGGTCGTCGGCGGTCGAGGCCCAGAGGAACGGCGCGGGGTATTCCACCCCGTCGACGATCTTCTGATAGGGCGAATAGCCCTCGATCCATTCGCGCTGCTCGGGAATGCGCGGGTCGCCATATTCGCCCACCCAGGACGCACCGCGGCCGATCAAGTGAAAGCGAAGCATGTCGAACAGCGGGATTGCAACGATGGCTGCGTCGAACAGGTCGGGGCGCTGAGTGAAGGCCGTGCCAACCAGCAGGCCACCTTGGCTTCCTCCTTGGATGCCCAGCTGACCCGGATTGGTGATCCCGCGTTTCACTGCGTCCTCGCCGACAGCGATGAAGTCATCCCAAGTGCGCTGCTTGTTTTCGCGCATGGCAGTCTGGTGCCAACCGGGTCCGAATTCGCCTCCGCCGCGCAGGTTGGCGAGAATGAACGCGCCGCCTTTTTCAAGCCACATCTTGCCGGTGAGCGAGCGGTAGCTGGGAAGCTGCGAAATCTGGAAGCCTCCATAGCCATAGAGCAGGGCCGGAGTGGTACCGTCCATTTCCATGCCTTCCGGTTTGACC
Source organism: Qipengyuania psychrotolerans (assembly GCF_019711355.1). NCBI lineage: Bacteria > Pseudomonadati > Pseudomonadota > Alphaproteobacteria > Sphingomonadales > Erythrobacteraceae > Qipengyuania > Qipengyuania psychrotolerans. The sequence continues at coordinate 1,716,175 of NZ_CP081297.1, read as the reverse complement.
AGGAAGTATGGGACTTTCGTCCCGTCCTTGCTCGTCGCCTCGAATTGTTCGACTTCCATGCCAGTGGCATCGAAGTACTCCGGAGATGTCTTGAGAACCTGCGGATCGCCGCTGCCGTCACTGTACCAGAGCGTGCTGGGGGACAGGAAATCGGTCGAAGTGAACATGATCTGGTCGGTCTCGGACGATGCGGTCTGCACGCCCAATGTCGCGTTGTCGGGAAGAGCAACTTCGCTGGTCACCCACTGGCCGTCCTCAAAATCGATTTTAAGGACCTTGCCGACGACATTGTCGAGGATCGACATATACGCGCTATTCGCGGTCGCGCCGCCGCCCTGTTTGGTCTGGCGATCGCCGGGCGCCCACACCAGGGTTTTCTTCGCGCCATTCGGGTCGCGCTTCCATTCTTCCAGATCAACCGCGATTAGCGCGTCAGCCGGAAACACCTGATCGCCGACAGCCCAGTCGACATCGGTAGAAAAGGTAAGATGACCGTCGATTATGCCGCCAATGCTCGCCTTTTTGGGCATGTCCAGTTCCAGCCACTCGCCATTATGCCAGACGTAGTTCAGGCTTTCATGGAAGCTGATGCCTCGATTGGCGGTGCGAGCGTGGACCACGCCCTTGTTATCGCGCACCAAGCCAGCACCGGCCCAGACATCGCCTGGCTCGCCACGGAAGATTTCCTCAGCTGCTGCCAAGGGGGTGCCCCGCTTCCACAGGCGAGTGGTGAACGGATATTCGCTTTCAGTGATGGTATCGCCGCCGAAATCGCGGCCAACGAGCAACGTATTTTCATCGAGCCATTGGACGCCGCCCTGGCTCTTTTCCTCGATCACGAAGCCGCCTTCGACGAACTGCTTGGTCGCCATGTCGAATTCGCGCAGGATCGTTGCGTCTTCGCCGCCATCCGACAGCGCGATCATGCATAGACGCTGGTCGGGCGGAAGACAGGTGCTGCCCTTATAGACCCATTCCTTGCCTTCTGCCGCAGCCAGCGCATCTACATCGAGAATGGTTTCCCATTCGATATCGTCACCCTGATAGCTTTCCAGCGTCGTCTTGCGCAGCAAGCCCTTGGGGTTCTGTTTGTCCTGCCAGAAGTTATAGAGGCCGTCCTTGCGAATGGAGACATAGGGAATGCGGTCTTCCGCATCGAGGATGGCGAGCGCTTCTGCCTGAAGCTCGTCATACCGCGGGTCCTGCGCCATGTGCGCCATGGTGCGGTTGTTTTCGGCGCGCACCCAGTCGAGCGCTGCATCGCTGCGTGCTTCTTCCAGCCAGATGTGCGGGTCTTCGTCGGGTCCCGGAATGCCGTCTTGGGCCTGTGTGTGAGTTGTCATGCCAAATGCCATGGCCGCGCCAAGCGCGAGTGTCGATACGAGTTTCATGTAAATGCGTCCCTCTGGTTTTATACAGACAGTGTGGCCGCTGACGGCGAGGGTGCGCAATGTCGTTTGGCGGGCTGGGAACGGCGTTGGTCGAACGAAAAAGGGCGACCCGAAGGGCCGCCCTTTTGAATGTTCTGCTTGTCCGTGAAGACTTAGCCTTCGACGTGCTCCGCGAGCACGGTCAAACCGGTCTCGCTGACTTCAGCAAAGCCGCCGCGCACTTCGATCGTCTCGGGCGCGGCGCCTTCGGTCTTGTAGACCTGCACTTCGCCGTCACGGATCGTCGACATGAACGGCGCATGGCCTTCAAGCACACCGAATTCGCCTTCCGCGCCGGGGACGACCACCATGTGGACGTCCTCGCTACGGACCAGCTTGGCCGGCGTGACGAGTTCGAAGTGAAGAGCCATGCTCAGTCTTCTTCCGCCATCTTCTTGGCCTTCTCGACCGCTTGGTCGATACCGCCAACCATGTAGAAAGCGCTTTCGGGCAGGTGATCGTATTCGCCTTCGACGACAGCCTTGAAGGACTTCACCGTGTCTTCGAGCTGTACGAATACGCCCGGGATCGAGGTGAAGACTTCGGCCACGTGGAACGGCTGCGAGAGGAACTTCTGAATCTTGCGAGCGCGCGCAACAGTCAGCTTATCTTCTTCCGACAGTTCGTCCATGCCGAGAATTGCGATGATGTCCTGCAAACTCTTGTACTTCTGCAGCGTTTCCTGAACCTTACGAGCAGTTTCGTAATGCTCCTGGCCAACAACGCGCGGTTCCAGCACGCGGCTGGTCGAATCGAGCGGGTCGACGGCAGGATAGATGCCGAGTTCGGAGATTGCGCGGTTCAGCGTGGTCGTTGCGTCCAAGTGGGCGAACGATGCAGCTGGCGCAGGGTCGGTAAGGTCATCGGCAGGAACGTAGATGGCCTGAACCGATGTAATCGAACCCTTGGTGGTCGAGGTGATGCGTTCCTGCAGGTTACCCATGTCGGTAGCCAGCGTCGGCTGATAACCCACTGCCGAAGGAATACGGCCAAGAAGTGCGGACACTTCCGAACCCGCCTGCGTGAAGCGGAAGATGTTGTCGACGAAGAACAGGACGTCCTGGCCTTCTTCATCGCGGAAGTATTCCGCCATGGTCAGACCGGACAGGGCAACACGAGCACGTGCGCCCGGAGGCTCGTTCATCTGTCCGAACACCAGAGCAACCTTCGAACCTTCGGAGATCGCTTCGCCGGCATCGTTTTTCGCGATAACGCCAGCGTCGAGGAATTCGTGATAAAGGTCGTTACCTTCGCGGGTACGCTCGCCAACACCGGCGAACACGGACACGCCGCCGTGACCCTTTGCGATGTTGTTGATGAGTTCCTGGATGAGAACCGTCTTGCCAACGCCGGCACCGCCGAAGAGGCCGATCTTACCGCCACGCGCATAGGGTGCGAGAAGGTCGATGACCTTGATCCCGGTGACGAGAATCGCAGCGTCCGTCGACTGGTCAACAAACAGCGGTGCGTCCGCGTGGATCGGCATGGTGCGATCGGAGCCTACCGGGCCACGTTCGTCGATCGGCTCGCCGACGACGTTCATGATGCGGCCGAGTGTCTTGGGACCAACGGGCACAGAAATCTGCTTGCCGGTGTTGGTCACTTCCTGACCGCGCGTAAGACCTTCGGTCGCGTCCATGGCGATCGTGCGAACGGTGTTTTCGCCGAGGTGCTGGGCAACCTCGAGAACCAGCGTGTTGCTGCCGTTCTTGGTTTCAAGTGCGGTAAGGATCGCAGGCAGTTCGCCAGGGAAGGCGACGTCGACGACTGCGCCGATCACCTGGGCAATGGTGCCGTTGGGGCTCTGGTTAAGTTTGGGGGCGGTGGCCATGATATGGGTGTCCTACTGGCTCGGTCTTAGTTGTGGTGGGCGCCGTGCTGGGCGCAAATGGCTTCGGCGTCCTTGATCATCCAACCGGTATTGTCCGCATTGGCTGCCAGGGTGGCGTCGTGACGCAAATAGGTGTCTTCGCCGAGACCGAATTCGCAGGCGACCTCATCGGCCCCCATGGCGCGGCGGCAAACAGCCGTGTTGACCGGTTCTGCGCCCTCGCAGGTTTCTGCAAAGACTTCGGTAAACAGGGCCTGGTCCGGCGCGGGCAGGGTCGAAACCGGTTCGGGCGCGACCGTTTCAGTCGGTACTGGCTCGGGCGCGGGCTCCTCGCCGCATGCTGCAAGCAAGGCGATAGGGAGGATGAGGGCGAGTTTCTTCACGTATCCGGTCCTTCTCAGAGCGCTTCCGCGCCCGCGATGATTTCGATGAGTTCGGTGGTGATCGCGGCCTGGCGGCTGCGGTTGTACTGGATCGTCAGCTTCTGGATCAGATCGCCGGCGTTGCGCGTGGCGTTGTCCATCGCCGTCATCGACGCACCCTGTTCGGAAGCTTCGCGTTCGAGCAGCGCGCCGAAAATCTGCGTCCGCAAATAGCGTGGAAGCAGGTCTTCGAGGATTTCCTCTTCGCCCGGCTCATATTCCACGACAGCATCGCCGCCACTACCTTCGCCTTCAGGCGAGGGGACCGGGATCAACTGATCGACAGTTGGATCCTGCGCCAGTGCCGACTGGAAGATCGGATACACTAGGTGAGCGACGTCGAATTCGCCATTTTCGAAGCGTTCGATCAAGTCGGCAGCAATAGCTTCCGCTTCTTCGAAGCCGGGCTGGCGAACTTCCGAGGTGTCGAACCACTTCTCGATACGGTTGGCGTAGTCACGCTTGATCGGTGCGCGACCTTTCTTGCCGACGAGGTAGAAGTGGACGTCCTTGCCTTCAGCGATGAGTTCGCGCGCCTTGGCCTTGGCGGCCTTGACGATGTTCGCGTTCAAACCGCCGCACAGGCCCTTGTCCGTGTTCACGACCACCAAAAGGTGGCGCTTGTCCGAACCGGTGCCGCGCAGCAGCAACGGTGCACTGTCACCGCTCACCTTGCTGGCGAGCGATGCCATTACACCCGACAGCCGTTCGGCATAGGGGCGTGCAGCTTCGGCAGCAGCCTGCGCACGGCGCAGCTTTGCCGCTGCGACCATCTGCTTGGCCTTGGTGATCTTCTGGGTCGACTTAACCGACCCGATCCGATCCTTGAGTTCCTTGAGGCTAGCCATTTCGGCTCCCTAATTCGTTTCTCAGATGGCTCAGGCGAACTGCTTGGCGAAGGTCTTGAGCGCGTCGACGACCTTGCTCTTGGTGTCGTCTTCGAACTTGCCGGTCGAGCGGATTTCACCAAGTACATCAGCGTGTTCGCTGCGCATGAAGCTCAGCATCTGGGCTTCGTAGTCGGTGACCCGGTCGACTGGAACGGCATCGAGATAGCCGTTGGTACCGGCGAAAATCGATACAGTCTGTTCTTCGAAAGGCATGGGCGAGAACTGCGGCTGCTTGAGCAGCTCGGTCAGGCGTGCACCGCGGTTCAGCAGCTTCTGCGTTGCGGCATCGAGGTCCGATCCGAACTGCGCGAAGGCGGCCATCTCACGGTACTGTGCAAGGTCGAGCTTCATCGAGCCCGAGACCTTCTTCATCGCCTTGGTCTGGGCGGCACCGCCGACGCGGCTAACCGAAAGACCAACGTTAATCGCCGGGCGGATGCCCTGGAAGAACAGGTCGGTTTCGAGGAAGATCTGGCCGTCGGTGATCGAGATCACGTTGGTCGGGATGTACGCCGAAACGTCGCCGGCCTGCGTTTCGATGATCGGCAGAGCGGTCAGCGAGCCGCCGCCTTCCGACTTGTTCATCTTGGCCGCACGCTCGAGCAGGCGGCTGTGGAGATAAAACACGTCACCCGGATAGGCTTCGCGGCCCGGAGGACGACGCAGCAGGAGCGACATCTGGCGATAGGCCACAGCCTGCTTGGAAAGGTCGTCGTAAACGATGACGGCGTGCATGCCGTTGTCGCGGAAAAACTCGCCCATTGCGCAGCCGGTGTAGGGCGCAAGATACTGCAGCGGAGCAGGTTCCGAAGCGGTCGCGGCAACAACGATGGAATATTCCATCGCGCCGTTTTCTTCGAGCTGCTTGACGATCTGCGCGACGGTCGAGCGCTTCTGGCCGACGGCGACATAGACGCAGTAAAGCTTCTTGCCTTCGTCGTCGCCTGCATTGACGCCCTTCTGGTTGATGAAGGTGTCGATCGCGACAGCGGTTTTACCGGTCTGGCGGTCACCGATAATCAGTTCGCGCTGGCCGCGGCCAACAGGAACGAGAGCGTCGACGGCCTTGAGGCCGGTCTGGACTGGTTCGGAAACCGATTCGCGCGGGATGATGCCCGGCGCTTTTACTTCAACGCGCTTGCGTTCGGTGTTTGTGATTGGACCCTTGCCGTCGATCGGGTTGCCCAGAGCGTCTACGACGCGGCCGAGCAGACCCTTGCCGACGGGAACGTCCACGATCGTGCCGGTACGCTTGACCGTGTCACCTTCGCCGATGTCGGTGTCCGAACCGAAAATAACTGCACCGACGTTGTCGGCTTCCAGGTTCAGCGCCATGCCCTGAACACCGTTGGAGAATTCGATCATCTCACCGGCCTGAACATTGTCGAGGCCGTGAATGCGGGCAATGCCGTCACCAACCGACAGCACGGAGCCAACTTCGCTGACTTCGGCTTCTGTGCCGAAATTAGCGATCTGGTCCTTGATGACCTTGGAGATTTCTGCGGCGCGGATATCCATGATTATCGTCCTTTGATCAGGCTTTCATCGCCTGGGCGAGGGTATTGAGGCGGGTGCGGATCGAACCGTCAATGCGTTTCGAACCGATGGTAACGACAAGGCCGCCGAGGAGATCGGGGTCGACCTTGGAAGTAATCTTTACTGTGCGACCTTCGCGTGCGGTCAGCTTGGTCTTGAGCTGATCGATCTGCGTGTCGGTCAGCGCGTGTGCACTGGTGACTTCAGCGGTCACTTCGCCGCGCTGTGCAGCGGCGATTGCGCGGAAGGCGCGAATGATTGCCGGGAGCTGACCGAGGCGGCGATTCGAGGCAACGGTGCCAAGAAACTTCTGCGTCAGTTCGGAAAGGCCCATGATGGCGGAGACGCCCCACAGTGCTTTTTCAGCTTCACCGCGGCTCACGCGCGGATTGGTGGTGAGCATCTTGAGCTCTGCCGATTCGGCGAGCCCTGCTTCCAGCTTGTCGAGGTCCGATTCGACCGCAGTAACGGTCCCGGCCTCGCTGGCCAGATCGAAAAGGGCAGAGGCATAACGCCCTGACAGGCTAGCCTGAATACCGGCGGAAATATCCACGCGTCTCTCGTCCTCTAAGGATCGGAAAATAGGTCTATCGTTCCAAGCCGGCGATAGGCAAAAATAAGATGCCCCAGCAAGGTTGGCGCGCGCCTAGCAAAGGGTCCCAGCGAAGGCAAGCCGTACCCGCCAATGAAAGATTCGACTTTTGCCCGGCCACGGGTAAATTCTTAACATTCAGCAAGCGTCATCGGGAGAGATCGGATGGAGACGGAGAAGCTTTCGCTACACTGCGGGGTCGAAGTGAAATCGGTTTCTCTGGCGCAGGCAGAGGGCGAAACCCTCGATGCGATCCGAGACCTTATATATACGTACGGCGTTGCGGTCTTCCGTGATCAGCAATTCAGCCCCGACGACCATATCGCCTTTGCGAAGCGGTGGGGCGGGATCGACATAAACAATTATTTCCCGCTGACCGATGAGCATCCCGAAATTGCAGCGGTCCGCAAGCGCAAGGACCAGACCACCAACATCGGCGGCGGATGGCATACCGATCATTCCTATGACCAGATCCCGGCGATGGGTTCGATTCTTGTTGCTCGCGAACTTCCTCCATCAGGCGGAGATACCCTGTGGGCGCACATGGGCGCAGCCTACGATATGCTGCCCGAGGATATAAAGAAGAAGATCGATGGGCTGAGCGCTTTTCACACTGCCGACCATATATATGCCCCGGACGGGGTGTACGCCAAGACCGACCAGGGCGATGATCTCAGGGGTCAGGACCTAAAGACAGGTGCGACCCATCCGGTGGTGGTCCGCCACCCGCGTACTGGGCGGAAGCTCCTTTATGTAAATCCCGGCTTCACGATCAATTTTGTCGGCATGAGTAGAGAAGAAAGCATGCCGCTACTGCAGGATTTGTTCGCCCACGCTATGTCGCCGAACTTGCAATGCCGCGTCCAGTGGGCACCGGGTACGGTCGCGATCTGGGATAACCGGACGACCTGGCACTATGCGATGAACGATTATCAGGGTTTCGCGCGCGAGATGCACCGTATCACGCTGACTGGAGAGGCGCTGGCGGCTTAGCCGATCAGATAGTGCGCGACAGCCACGCTAGCGGACCCAGGGAAAGAACTAGCGTCACGACTGACCACATGATTGGCAGGAACGAATCAAATGAAAGCTCGCCTTCAGGGTTCTTGGCCAGCGTTCACCAGAAAAACATCAGGATCATCAGGACGAACACCGCGAACACGGGCTGTGCCCAATGCTATTTCACTTTGTACGATCGAAGCAGCTGGTGAAGATTGGTCAATTCGGCCGCGGCAGCCACACCCAAGACGATTGACGCAAGAACGAGCGCTCTAGTCGCGCGCCTCGCACTGGTAGACCAGCCGTTCGTTAGGCTGCTGCGGAAGCAGGCTGAAAACCTCGCCCTGCAAATCGCCGAGACTTGTGGCAGCACCTTCATCGCCGCATTTTGGAGCCGTATACTTGCTACGCGCGCTGCGGGCTTCGTTCATTGCGCCGCGCGGAAGCAGGTATCTTTCAGACCGGAAAATCTGGCGGTCGGGGTCGAAGCTGTTCACCGACACCGCGTCTTCTTCATTTGGCACGAACACCCGCGACCAATTGCCCGACGCATAGCCATACTGCGTGCGCTCGTTGACGCAGCCATCTGCTGTCCAGTCGAAGGCGATGTCTGGGGCTTCCGCGCTGGTGATGCGGCTGCGTTCAGGAACAAGCCTGCAGGTCAATGCGAGATCTTCGCTGCCCGCTGCGCCGACCGGTGCGCCTTCACCCGGATCTGCGCCCTCTGCCATCAATGCCGCGACTCGCCGGTCAACCTCGTCGAGACCTGGCCGGGTGACAAACGCAATGAGCGCCACCAAAATCAGAAAGCCCACTGCAGCAAAGGCGATGTTTGTCTTTCTAAGTTTAATGTCCGCGTCTTCGGCATCGGGGGCGATCCGTTCGCGCTGGCTCCAGGCCCACATGCCCAGGCCGAATGCAATCATGACCAGAATAAATGCGAGAGCCATCCGATCTTCGCGGTCTTCGGCAACGGAGAGTTGCGCCTGCAGCGTGGAGCGTTCGCGCCTGGCCCTGGTTTCCTCGGCTCTTTCCGCCAGACCTTGGCGAGCTTCGGCCTGCTCGCGCTCGATCCGCTCGCGCTCCGCTTCGTCCAGATCTGCAAGGCTGCGGCACGGCTGTTCGTTCAGGCGCGGGGTCACATCGTTCGCGCGCAGGAAAGGAACTAGCTCGCGGTTTGATACTGCAAAGAAGAATTCTGCGTCGCCGCCCTCGTTATCCGCTCCGAAGCTGTTCACCCCAACGACGCGGCCACACGGATCGAGCAGCGGACCGCCCGAATTCCCACGCGCGATCGGGGCAGTATGGAGAATGGTATCGAATTGCCTGCTTGGCCGTTCGCCCGAAACGAACCCACGGCTTTTCACTGGCGGCTGGCTGCGGAACAGGTCGGCGATGTCCAGGCCCTGAGCACGGTCGACGTTCATGGGATAACCGACGCTCGTCACTTCTCCCGCATCGGCGACGGGTTTCCCGGCAATCGAGAGCGGGGGCAAGCGCAGGTTCCCGGTCAACTCTATCAGTGCGAGGTCGTTTCGCGGGCTGGCGGCAATGATCCGGCCATAAACCGCTTCGCCGCCGCCCGAAGGAACGATGCCGATACGCAAATCCTTATCATGCATCGCATCGCGAACGACATGGGCGTTGGTGACAATGGAATTCGATGTGACGGCAAAGCCGGTGCCGTGGCTGACGGGATACAGCTCGTCGCCCTCGTTTCCGATTATTACAACCCGCACCACGCCTCTGGCAGCGGCATCGATGTCAGCCGGTTCAGCCTGCACGGCCATCGGCAGCAGCAGCGCCCAGCAGGCGGCGAATATTGCGAGAATGCGTCCCATCCGGTTGGACTTCTGGCGCTCATTTGCTTTGATCGCAAGGCGCGGGATGCGGCGTGTGCAAATCATCCGCATATTGTTTGCTCAATCGGCTATGGAGATTGAGCGATGATTGACGAAACCGAGGCATGGAACGCAGTAAAGCGGCGCGACCGGGCATTCGACGGGCAGTTCGTCACCGGAGTGCTGTCGACCGGCATTTACTGCCGCCCGTCATGCGCTGCGCGCCATCCAGCGCGTCAGAATGTGCGCTTCTTCGCAGACGGTGCGCAGGCGCGGGAGGCAGGATTGCGACCATGCAAGCGGTGCCTGCCTGATGATGTCGCCCGCGATGATGCAGCGGTCCTGTCTGCGATTGACGAAATCCGGCAGGCTGAAGATGCCCCCACGCTCGGCGCATTGGCCCAGATTGCGGGTTATTCCCCCGGTCACTTCCAGCGGGTGTTCAAGCGAGCCACCGGGCTATCACCTGCGGCCTATGCCCGCGCCCTGCGAGAAGAGCGGGCCCGCGATGCGCTGACCGCGGCGCAAAGCGTGACCGATGCGATATATGGTGCAGGTTACGGGTCGGCATCGCGGTTTTACGAAGGTACGAAGGGGCGATTGGGAATGACGGCAAGCGACTGGCGGGGCGGTGGCAAGGGTCGGACGATCCACTGGGCAGCGGTCGACACCACGCTCGGCAGGATGCTTGTGGCGGCAACCGAGATTGGTGTGTGCTGCCTTTCGTTCAACGAGGACGAATCCCACCTGCGTGCCCGCTTCCCCAATGCTGAACTGGTCGAAGGCGGCGCTGAATTTCGCACTCTGTTCGAGCAAGTAACAGCTGCTGTCGAACAACCCGTCAATGCAACCACAGCCGATATCCCGCTGGATGTGAAAGGTACCGCCTTCCAGCAGCGCGTGTGGGAAGAACTACGCCGTATTCCCAGCGGCGAAACGCGCAGCTACGGCGAACTTGCCGCCGCGCTGGGTAATCCCAAAGCAAGCCGCGCAGTGGGCGGGGCCAACGGGGCTAACAACATCGCCGTGCTGATCCCCTGCCACCGTGTAATTGCCGCCGACGGCGGGCTGGGCGGATATGCATACGGAACCCAGATCAAGGCAGAATTGCTCAAGCGCGAACAGGGTAACTGAGCGCCGCCATGCACAGCTTCAAGCGTATTTGGTCTTGAGGAATGTGCGCAAACTCTCGGCATTGAGGTTGTGAATCTCGATCCCAGGAAATGCATTCACTTCTAACGTCTGCACCGCGTCATCGCTGGTTAGGGCAAGGTCGACACCTGCGTATCCGAGGCCCATTTCGGGATATCAATCCATGCGCGCCCAGCCATCCGATGCGGGAACGAGCGTTTCCAGAAAAGCCTCCGCGCTTTGCAGATAGTCCTGCTGCTTTTCCTCACCCATGCGGTCCCAGGTCGAAAAGATCCGGCCGATGCGGCCATTCTTTTCCAGTCGATCTCGGTGGCGGTCCATGAAGTGCCAATATAGCGGGTTGAACGGGCATGCGCCTTCGCCAGTTTTCTTGGCTGGCGAGTATTTGCAGCCGGAACAGTAATTGCTCATCTTGTTGATGTAGTTTCCGCTGGCGGCATAGGGCTTTGACGCCAGCTTCCCGCCATCGGCATAAAGGATCATCGCGGCAACGTTGGGTAATTCCACCCATTCATATGCATCGGCATAGACCACGAGGTACCAGTCCTGCACGTCGCGCGGATTCAGCCCGGCGAGCAAGGCGAAATTGCCAAGCACCATCAGCCGCTGAATGTGGTGGGCATGGGCGTTCTCGCGCGTGGAGCGGATGCTGTCGGCAAGGCAGGCCATGTCGGTTTCGCCGGTCCAGTAGAACTCGGGCAGGCCGCGCTGTGCATTGAGCATATTGGCTTGCTGCAAATGCGGCATCTGGTTCCAGTAGAACCGCCGCACATATTCGCGCCAACCGATGATCTGGCGGATGAAACCCTCAACCGAATTGATTGGCGCCTTGCCATCCCGATACGCTTTCTCTGCGCGCTGGCACAGTTCCAGCGGGTCAAGCAGGCCGATGTTGATGCTGGTCGACAGCATGGAGTGGAACAGGTCATCTTCGCCTGCCACCATTGCATCCTGATAGGGACCAAAACACTCGATCCGTTCGGCGAAGAAGGCATCGGCAGCTTCCTCCGCTTCGTCACGCGTCACCGGCCAGCGAAATTTCTCAAGGCTGCCAAAATGATCGGAAAACCTTTCCTCGACGAGCTTGATGACTTCCTGCGTGACTGCGTCCGGTTCGAATTTCGGACGTTCAGGTGCGGACAGGCCTTCCTTGGGCGGTTTGCGATTTTCGCTGTCGTAGTTCCATTCACCGCCTTCCGGTTTGTCGCCGTCCATTAACAGTCCGGTCTTGCGGCGCATATCGCGGTAAAAATACTCCATCCGCAATTCCTTGCGGTCGTCAGCCCAGGTGTCGAATTCGGCTTGGGTCGAAATGAAGCGGTCATCGGGAAGGATCTGGACTTCGCAGGGAAACTTGTCGGCCCATTGGTCAAAATCTTCGCGCAGACGCCATTCGCCCGGCTCGACCACATGGATGGCGCGCGGACCGTATTCTTCGACGGCCCGCGCAACTTCGCCCGTGAAACTGCCTGCGTTGTTCTTTGCATCCAGCTTTACATAATCGACGGTCCAGCCAGCATCGCGCAACTCCTCCGCGAAATGCCGCATGGCGGAGAAGATCAGGACGATCTTCTGCTTGTGATGTTTGACGTAGGTTGCCTCGTCCCAGACCTCCATCATCAGGATGACCGTGTCGTCCTTGGTGCGTCCGCGAATGCTCGCCAGATCGCGGGTCAATTGATCACCCAAGATGGGTACGAGGACGGGAGCGTCGGACATCTTTGCCATGGGCCTTGAATGCGCGAGCGCGGGTAGTGTGCCTAAAGCAATGAAGATTGGGCGGATCGCCCAGCCCACGGCACGTCTGTCCGGTCGATTTCCAGATCGCCCGCGAAAGGACGACACAGATCAAACGCATCATCGGCAGAACCATCTAGCCAAGTGGTCCGGTCCTGCGGTGCAAGAATGACCGGCATACGGTTATGGATCGCCGACATCTGCGGTGATGCGTCGGTCATAACCATCGAATAGCAATCACCCCATTCCGCGCTGGGGCGCCAGATACCGGCCACGGTGAAAACGTCGCTACCCGGCATGCTGATCCAGGTGCGCGTCATCGCACCTTTCTTGCCTTGCGCTTCGGCGAACGTCTCAAGCGGGATCAGGCATCGCCGCTCGGTGAAGCTGCTTTTCCAGAACGGGCCCGAAAGCTTGTCAGTCCGCGCATTGTTGACCGGTTTCGGCTTGAGCGGCTGGCCTTTCGCCCCCTTGCGCTGGAGCGGGAAACCCCACGTCATCGTCTCGACCTTGCCCGATCTAAGGACGATGCCCGAATACCCCGGATAAATCTCGCCGCCCGCATTGCTGCCGGTTTCGGAGACAGCGTCGAACAGCTTCGCAATCTCGTCGGCGTTCTTGGTCAGGCGATAGAGGTTACACATAGGCGGTAATCCTACACGAAACTGTAGGGATCGACATCAACGCCGACGCGCACGCCGGGAGGATGGTCGATGCAGCCAAGCCAGCGGCGAATGACGTCCTGCAACTGGACAGACCGCCGGGCATTCATCAGCAGGCGATAGCGATACCGTCCGCGCAGCAAAGCCATCGGGGCAGGGGCCGGGCCGAGGATCATCAGGTCCGCCACATCGGGGCGAACATCGCCGATGCGGCGGGCAGCTTCGCGGGCTTCTTTCTCATCCTCGGAGGATATGATGATCGAGGCCCAGCGCCCGAAGGGCGGAGCACCGGCTTCCCGCCGCATCTCGGTTTCGGCATCGTAGAATGCGTCGCGGTCTCCGGCGGCAAGTGCGGCGATCACGCTGGCTTCGGGGTGGCGGGTCTGGATCAGGACTTCGCCGGGTTTCGACCCGCGACCTGCGCGTCCTGCAACCTGCGCAACCTGCTGGTAGGTCCGCTCGCCCGCACGCAGATCGCCTCCTTCAAGGCCAAGGTCGGCATCGACCACGCCAACCAATGTCAGCTCCGGGAAATGGAACCCCTTGGTTACAAGTTGGGTGCCGACAATTACGTCAATCGCGCCGCTTTCGACCTGCGCAATGAATTCTGCTGCGCGGCCCGGCGAGTTGAGCGTATCGGAAGTCGCTACGAACACGCGGGCTTCGGGAAGGCGCTGTGCCACTTCATCGGCAATGCGTTCCACCCCCGGGCCGCATGCCACGAGGCAATCGGGCTCGCCGCATTCCTTGCAAGCGGCGGGGCTGGGCGCTTCGTGCCCGCAGTGGTGGCAGGCGAGGCGGCCGGTAAACCGGTGCTCGACCAGCCAAGCGCTGCAATTGGGGCACTGGTATCGGAAGCCGCAATGCCGGCACAGCGTCAGCGGCGCATATCCGCGCCGGTTAAGGAACAGGAGCGATTGCTCGCCGCGTTCGAGGCGCTCAGCGATCCCGTCGACCAGCCGCTGGGCGAGCCACATTCCTTGCGGAGGCTTTTCCTGTGTCAGATCGACAATATCGATATCGGGTAATTGCGCGCCCCCGAACCGGCTCGGCAGGTCCAGCTTCGCATAGACCCCGCTCTCGGCCATCTGCAGGCTTTCCAGTGCAGGAGTGGCGCTGGCCAGCACCACGGGAATGCCCTCGAAATGCGCGCGCATGACCGCCACGTCCCGGGCATTGTAGCGCACACCGTCTTCCTGTTTGAAACTGGTTTCATGCGCTTCGTCGACAACGATGAAACCAAGCTCGCGAAAGGGCAGGAACAGCGCCGAACGTGCGCCCACGATAACCTGCGCACCCCCATTGGCGACATTGCGCCATGCCCGGCGCCGCTCGGTCGACTTAAGCGATGAATGCCACAGCACCGGCGTCACGCCGAAGCGTTCTTCAAAGCGGTGAAGGAAGTTTTCCGTCAGCGCGATTTCCGGGAGCAGCACCAGGACCTGGCGCCCCATGCGTAGCGCTTCGGCTACAGGCTCGAAATACGTCTCGGTCTTGCCTGATCCGGTAACGCCATCAAGCAGATAGGGCGCAAACTTCCTGGCGCGCACGGCATCCGACAAAATCTCCGCCGCTTCTTGCTGCTGTGGATTGAGATTAATATGCGCAAAATCAGGCCGTGCCGCATCATAGGGACGGTCGCAATCGACCTCCACCGGTTCGAGTGCGCCCTGGTTCACCAAACCTCGGAGCACGCCTTCTGAAACGCCTGCAATTCCGGCCAGTTCGCGGATAGTCGCTTGTTCACCATCGAGTGCTTCCATCGCTGCCAGCCGCTGCGGCGTCATGCGCTCGGGCATCCCGCCGGTAAGCCGGTACTCGGTCATTGTCGCAGGACCTTTGAGCGCACCGCCCGAAGACAGCGCCATACGGGCCACGCTGGCGAGCGAGGCGACATAGTAATCGGCCGTCCACTCGATCAGGCGGCGCAGCGCCGCAGGCAGCGGCGGGACCGGGAGAATGCCTCTGATGGCGCGCAGCTTCTCTGCAGGAACCTCGGTGCCGGGCAGCCGTTCGCTTTCCCAGACGATTCCGATAATCGTGCGCGGGCCAAGCGGGCATTCGACCACATGACCCGGACCGACCTCCATGCCCTCCGGCACCTTGTAGTCGAGCGGGCCGAGGGCGGCATTCAGGACGAGGCAGCGCACACGGTTCATCGGATGGCTCATATGGGCGGCCTATGCCCGATACGACAAGGGTGGGACCTTGGAGGAGTTAAAATAATGAACGATATTCTCGCCACGACCACTCATCGCCGCAAGTTTCTGGGCGGCCTGACATTAGGCGGTGCCGCGCTTGCCCTTCCGGCCTGTTCGACCCTGGGCGGGTTCAGCCTGGTGGATGCAGTGCAGCGTCTCCTATTCCTTTCGAGCGAGCGGGCGTTTGGCCGCATGCTCGACGATGGAGGTTTCTGGGACCAGCAAGTCGCACAGATAGGGCTCGAGAATCTGCTCGGTGCGCGCGGCGGCCTGCTTGGCAATATATTGACGTCCAGCCTGTTCAAGGATCGCCTGTTCGATGCTTTCGGCGATGTCGCCTACGAAGGCGCAGAGCGTGCGGCACCCGTTGTTACCGATGCCGTGCGCGTTATCGGTATCCGGAACGCTGTTGCCTTGGTGAATGGAGGTCCGACCGCCGCGACCGGTTTCCTGCGCGGCGAAATGGGCACCCGATTGATCGATGCGATGGTGCCAGAACTGGGCGATGCCATGCGGCTGGCTGAAGATCCGCTGGTCGGGCAGGCCCTGGCAGCGCTGACTGGTGTCGATATTCCGCAGGTCGCCAGCCGTGTTGCCAACAGCATCGACGATACGATCTGGCGCGAAATCGGGGTCGAAGAAGCAGGCATTCGCCGCAACCCGCGCTCGACCAATGATCCGCTGATCATCGGTGTCTTCGGCGGTGCCAACGCATTCTAGGAAAATCCGGCTGGGGACAAACAGGCCGCGTCGAGGCTCGTAAACTTGAGCGACTCGGCGCGGCCAGCCTAGCCTTGCGGGCATGACAGACACCTTCGTTGCCCTGTCTGACCCGACCCGCCGCCTCCTGCTCGACAGGCTGAGCGCGCAAGGAGGGCTGACGCTTTCTCAACTTAGCGATGATCTGCCGATGACCCGGCAGGCTGTCGCAAAGCACCTTGCGGTTCTGGAAAGTGCCGAGCTGGTGGCCAGCGAGCGGGACGGGCGCTGCAAACGACATTACATCAACCCGATGCCGCTCGCCAAAATGGCCAAACGCTGGCTCGTCCGGTTCGAGGATGTGCCGCTGGGCGCGATGTCGGGCTATCACGCTCCGCAAGCTTCGGGGCAGGGCGGAACAGCGGTTCCCGCGGCATCGGCTCATTCATAGCTGACCACCTCGAATTCAATCCCGTCCCAGTCGAAGAAATAGAACGTCCGCGGCCCCGGTTCGTACTTGCCGTGGCTGAACGGTTCGAGCCCGTGTTTCACCACCACTTCCTCTGCAACGTCCAAATCGTCCACCATGAACGCGATGTGGTTGAGCGGCTGGCCCTTCCGATAGTCGCCGGCCACGATGTCGCTGGAATAGAGCGAGACGTAATTGTCCTCTCCGCCGACATGGATGGTCCGGCCATTATTCATCGACGGCCCGCTCCACCTCTCGTGCCAGCCGAGCAATTCTTTCAATAGCGCTGCACTGCGGTCCGGGTCGGTGACGGATATGTTGGCGTGTTCAAGGCGTCCTGTGGGCATCGCGTGTCTCCTGTTTCTGTGGTGCCGAAGTCGTCCGGCGGATGCGATGCGCACATTGATGCAACCTCAAGTTAACTTGAGGTCAAGGTTCAAATTGCCTATGGCTGTGATCGATGAAAGCGAACGATCTCCTGCCCATCGGCGAATTGGCGCGCCGGACCGGCCTCAGCGTGTCTGCCATCCGGTTCTATGAAGAGCGGGGCCTGGTCGAAGCCCTGCGTACCGGCGGCAATCAGCGGCGGTTCCTGCGCGGCGACATCCGGCGGCTGAGTTTCATCCTCATCGCGCAGAAGCTGGGCCTGTCGCTGACCGAGATCGAGGATGCGCTATCGGGTTTGCCGCAGGGCCGTACCCCCAATGCTGGCGACTGGAAGCGGATCAGCGGCACGATTCGGACGCGCATCGACGCGCAGATTGCGGAATTGGAAAAGGTCCGCGAAGATCTGGACGGGTGCATCGGCTGCGGCTGCCTGAGCCTCAAGAAATGCGCGCTCTACAATGCGGGCGACAAATGGGGCGAAAGCGGTTCAGGCCCAAGGGTGCTGCGGTAATCGCGATGTGGAAGCAGACATTCTGCTAACGACCCGAAAGTAGACGTTGATTGTTGATCATCAGTGACTTAGTCGAGCCATGATCGGAGAGACAAATGATGGCTCGCCTTCTGATAGCTGTAGCGGTCTTGCTGCTGACTCCTTTCAAAGCACACGCTAATGTGATGGTGACAGTTTCCTACCGTGAGACAGCAGACCTGTTTTCCACGATGGACAACATGAGTGACTGGCTCCCCGGCAACACTATTCCGGCCTATCGAAAGGAATGGGAGGCACGTTTCGGATGGACCGAGGCGGATCAGCAATGGGTTGATAGCTATAAGGAATACCGCCGCCGGACGATTTTAAAGGGGCAAACGTCTCCCAATCCGAGATCATCCCCGGACGGCATCTTCGCGTCGCGCGATCAATTGACTGCAGCTTCTGACCCCCTCGCGGCGCACTTTCTTGAACACACAACAATTGAGGCAGCATTGGCCAGCTTTGAAGGGGCTGCAAGCGTAGGTGATGCCAAGATGTTAAGGGGCTTCTACCGGCACTTCAAACCAAAGTGGCGTTTGCTGCTCGCGGATAGTTCGGCGCTTCAGCAACGTGCTTCGAAACTTCACGCGAGGCTCAAGTCGTTAGCGGCGGCAGATTTCATCGCGTCCATAGCGAAATTCTATCGAAGCGATCTGGATGGCGAATTCACTGTGCTCTTCACACGCCGACCGCCCGGCGATGTGGCATCAGCCGAACCTATCGCTGGCTCATTTATTCTCCTTCAAAGTCCGCCGACCGAGACCGACCCATCCTACTGGGACACCATCGTATTCCACGAGCTGGTTCATTTCATCTCTTCGAGGCAGCCAATAGCTCAAAAGCAAGCACTTACCGCCCGATTCTTTGCTCGTTGCCCGGCACCGCCGAGGATCAATTGGGGCTGGTTTGTAGAGGAACCTTTGGCAGTCGCGTGGGGACAAGCTGCCTATTCATCCAAGGTTCTTCGATCGCCTCTTGACCCGAAGGAGAACTGGTATGCTGATCCCTGGGTCAACCTCGTGTCCCGTACATTAGCACCAACCATAATCGATCAGTATGATCGCGGGTCAGATATCGAAGACCTCGTAGATCAAGCGGCTGACCGTTGCATTGACCTGATGTCTGTCATCGGCTCTCAGCAAAAGAGATGAATTCTGCGGGGCGTGGTCGGCTAGAGCGACCCTCCAAAAGTGCACCAAACCGGCATTCGCCAATCCACCCAATTCATGACTGATTGGACGCCGCAGAGGAAGTGGTGGTGAAACACGGGCTCGAACCGTTCAGCACGGCTTAGTATTCCGGCCCAAGCTCGTCATCGAGATCGCGGGGTCGGGCGAAGTGGATGAGTCTACCGCAGCCTTCTTTCAGGTCCGACCATTCTTCGATGTCTAGTTCGAACACCGCATAGGCGGCGGTGGGGAATTTGACTTTCGCTTCATCGAAAAGCGCGTTTTCGTTTTTTGGGGAGACCAATTCGAAAACCATGTCGCCAAAGCCCGGATTATGGCCTGCAAGGAGCAACGTGTTGGCGTCGCCGCCATCCTCACGCACCACATCGCAAATGGATTCGGTTGAGGCGAGATAAAGGCGCCGGTCCCATTCGGGTTCAGGCCCGATCGCAGCCTCTTGTAGCGTCAATTTTACGCGTTCTGCGGGGCTGGCAACGATCTTGTCCCACTTGATCCCGTGGTTGCGAATGTGCTGCCCGATCAGCCGGGCGCCTTTCTGCCCGCGCGTATTCAAACCCCGGTCGAAATCGCGCTTGTCGCTTTGTCCCCAGTCAGACTTGGCGTGACGCAAGAGGCCGAGGATTTTCACGTGTCTTGTTTCTCCGCGTGGGTGTCTTTGTTCGTTCCAACACCGTTCCTGACGCGCTGTAAAGCCTCGTCGAGAGTTACGCGCAGGACTGGTGTGCCGTCAGGGAAGGCGGAGAGCAGGCGGCTGGGGAAAGCCGAGGACAGAACCACGAAATGGCCGGCATCGTCGCGGCTGCGAATGAGGCGGCCGAAAGCCTGCGCGAGACGGGCGCGAATGATCCGGTCGTCGAAGCGCTTTGCGCCGCCTTCCAGATCCGCTGCGGCAGCGCGGCGCGCCCGGTGCAAAATGGTCGGGCGGGGCCACGGCACGCTTTCCATTACAACGCAGCGCAGGGATTCTCCGGGGACGTCTACCCCGTCGCGCAGTGCATCCGTGCCCAGTAGGCTGGCGCGTGGATCATCGCGGAAGATATCTGTCAGAGTGCCCGTGTCGATCGGATCGACGTGCTGGGCGTATAACGGCAAACCAGCCCGCGCCAGCCGGTCGGCGATCCGGCCATACACGGCGCGCATGCGGCGGATGGCTGTAAACAAGCCAAGAACGCCGCCATCGCTGGATTCGATCAGCCGCGCGTAGGCGCCTGCCAGTGCCGGGATATCGCCGCGCTTGATATCGGTGACAATCAGCACTTCTGCCCGCGATGCGTAATCGAACGGGCTGTCTGCCTGTGCGGTCTTGGGGATGAGATCCAGGTGCGGCGCACCGCTTTTAGCGATGGCATGCGGCCAATCGGCGCCGCCTTCGTCTCGGTCGGTCAGCGTGGCGCTCGTAACCATGACACCGTGAGCGGGTTCCAGAACCGTTTGCGCGAACGGCTTCATCGGGTCGAGCCAGTGGCGGTAGATGCCGACATCGAATTCGCGGGCGTCATTGCGGTCTACGGCCAGCCAGTCGACGAATTCGGGGTCGGCGGGGCCACCCAGCCGCGACAGCAGTGCTTCCCATGCGGCGATCAGGTCAACACGCCAGGCGAGCGAGTGGCGCGCGCCTTCAATGCGGGCGCGGCCTTGCCCGTCCAGCCAATCGGGTGCGTCCTCCATGACAGCTTCGAGGCGCCCGGCCAGCTTGAGCAATGGCGAGCGGATGGCGGCAAGTGCCTGCGCCGCAGTGCCAGCGGCCTCCACCAATTCGCCGGGCAGCTGCGATGTTTCGGTTTCGATGCCGTAGCCGGCTTCCTGCCCGCTTTCATCGCGGGCGTAAGTTGCCGCACGTACTTGACCGAGCAAGGCCTCGATAGGTCCGAAAGGAGCACCTTCGGCAATCCGCCCCAGCCATCCATCCGAGGGAAGTGCCTGCGCGGCTTCGACCGCAGCTTCGACCGCTTCACCGCCGGCATCATCATAACTGGCGACATCGGCCAGACGGGCGGAAAGCCCCCGGCGGCGGCCACGCGAGTTGCGTTCCGGTCCCACGATCCAGCGGCGCAGTTCGATCGCTTCCTGACCGGTCAGCGCGGCTGAGAAGGTGGAATCTGCTGCGTCGAATACATGATGGCCCTCGTCAAAGACGATGCGCGTCGGGCGGCTTTGCGCATCGCGTCCGCGTGCCGCGTTGACCATGACCAGCGCGTGATTGGCGATCACCAGATCGGCCTGCGCCGCGTTGCGCGCGCTGCGTTCGATGAAGCATTTCCGGTAGTGCGGGCAGCCCGCATAGACGCATTCGCCGCGCTGATCTGTCAGGGCTGCAATGCCTCGCTTGCGAAACAGCGTGCCCAGCCAGCCGGGCAAATCGCCGCCGATCATATCGCCGTCTTGCGAATAGGCTGCCCATCGTGCGACCAATTGCGCGAGTATGGCGGGCCGTCCGGTGAACCCGCCTTGCAGCGCATCCTCCAGGTTCAGCAAACAGAGGTAATTCTCCCGCCCCTTGCGCACGACAACTGGCGGCGACCCGTCGGGCCGCGTTGCCGGCCAGGCGCGCGCGCTTTCGCGCCTCAGCTGCCGCTGCAGGTTCTTGGTGTACGTGCTCACCCAGACCGTCCCGCCTGAACGTTCCGCCCACAGGGAAGCCGGGGCGAGATAGCCCAGTGTCTTGCCAATCCCGGTGCCCGCTTGAGCCAGGAGGACATGCGGGCGCTTCTGCTTGTCCCGAGGGCCGAAGACATGACCGGCCCCGCGCGAAAACAGGCGCTGGCCTTCGCGTTTTTCCGCGCCTTCGCCGGTCAACCGCGCAAGCTGAGCTTCGATTTCCGGCTCTTCAATCAGAACCTGCGCAGGCTGGGGCCTGTCGGGCGTTTCTTCCCATTCCGGCAGCTTGGTGAAGAGCCATTTCTCGGCCTTTTCCGGTTTGGGCACATGCGGCGCCAGGACGCCGGCCCAAGGCCAGCGCAGCCGTGCAAGCGATTGCAGGGTGGACCAGGCTCCTTCGCGCTGGGACCAGCCGTCGCTCTCACAAGTCTCGACCAGGGCCCCGGCAGCCTGCTGCAACAGGAGCGGCACATCTGCATCGTCCGCCGGTTCTTCCAGGTCCAGCGCATGAGCCAGTCCTTTTGGGGTCGGTACGCAGAACCGGGCCGGGTGGATGAAAGCGAACAGTTCAAGCAGGTCGAGCCCTGACAGGTCGGGATAACCCAGCCTGCTCGCCACCAGCGGAGCGTTCATCATCAGCAGCGGAGTATCCGCCGCAGCCATGACCGCTTCACCCTTGGAACATCCCCGGGTAGCGCCATTGCCATCACGCAGCCAAGTGCCCGCATGGCTGGCGTGCAGGGCGGGGAGAGGTAGCGGCTGGCTCACCATGCGGCGTTAGAACACAAACGGAACGCGGGGCAAGCGCTGGAAGTTCGTTTTCCTTGCGTATTCACGCGCAGGCCGCGGACTGAGCGGAGACAGTATCGGAATAGCAAACCGCTGTATTTCAGCGGGCGGCCATAATGTCGAAGTGGCGTCCGAATCCAACCTTGGTAAAGTCGGTAAAACCCGCTTCTTTCAGCATCGATGCGATCACCGCTTCTTCCGACCAGCGATTGTCGATTTCGTAGAAAATTGCCTTGATGCGCGGCCCTGCATCGCAGTCCAGCAGTTGACGGATGACCACCGCTTCTAGGCCTTCCACGTCGACCTTGACGAACAGGGGGATATCCCCGGGCAGGAGGTCGCCAAGCTCGGCGGCGGAAACGGTCCTGATGGTTTCGAGCCTGCTCGCATCGGCATGTTGGTTTTGCTGGTCCGACAATGATGCCATACCGCTATGGCCGACGGGAACCTTGATTTGCGCCTCGCCGGCCTTGGCTGAAACACCGAGGCGGTGGGTGTGCACCTTGGCACTCTGTTCGTTCAGGGCAACGTTTGCCTCGAGCAGTGCATGGGTAGTCGACACCGGCTCAAAGGCCGCCACTTCATGGCAAGCAGGGTTCTTGGCCGCGATCAGGCTGTATAGTCCCTGGTTGGCACCGACATCCACGAACGCGAATGGCTCGCGGAGCGAGGACAGTTCGTTGGCGAGGAATTTGCCGTAGATGCCTGCATGACAATAGACGAATGTCCGGTCGTGCCAGCATTGGATCATCTCGACGCCGTAAGCCGTTCGCCCGGCCTGGCGTGATGTGCCGTCCCCACGCGACAAGGAAGATCGCAGCGCCGCATAGGGTTTCCAGAATGCCTTGCGAGCCGTCTTCGCCAATCCGTATTGCAAGAAGCTGGTCAGCATCGTCTATCTCGCCCTATTCTCGCCAAGCCAGCTCACGATTGCGTCCGCCGCACGTACGGACGAGCGCTGACTGCGTAAATCAAATGTCTCGGCAAACAACTTCTCCTGCACTTCGCGGAATGCATCAGGAGATGACAGGGAATTTCCCAGCGCAATTTTCATCTCATCAAGATTGGCGGCTACTCGCCCGGTTTGCCAATGCGTGAAATCGGGATTGTCTTGCCAGTGATGTTCGTTTGGATTGAGGAACACACAAGGTCGCGGCTCTGCCAGGAATTCATACACCTGACTGCTTGCATCTCCCAGATAGATATCTGCCGCCCGGACATAAGTCATGTCGACCGACTTTTCGCTGCCTTTGTCGATATGAATATGCGGCAGTTCCGCAATTCGGCTCGGTATTTCAGGGACTTTGGCAATTGAGAATGGCGACAGCGCGACCGTGAGCTGCCGCGCAAACAACATCACGTGCGGAGCAAAGATCAGGTTGAAACGGTCTTGCTGCGCAAACCACTCAAGGACCTGTGGGCCCATTCGATACCAGCTCGACAGGGCCGGGGAAGGGTGCGGGTTATACAGCACCTTTGGCCGATCGTTCTGAAAGACAGGCTCGTGGGGTTGATCGAGCAGTGCATCGAATTTTGGATATCCCACGATGGCGTGGCCGCCCGGCTTGAGTAATCCGGCATCGTCCAGCCGTTGACGAATTTTCTCGCCCGACAAGAGCACCAGATCGAAACGCCCGCTGGCCTTGTCGAAACCGATTGCTCGGTCGCCCGCTCCGTGCCGGGTGTGGATCAACGCCAACCGATCGAGGCCGAAACGCGTTTTCAGCAAGGTCGATGTCTTTTCCGGCACGACCAATGCATCAAGCTCTTCGAACCGGGCGGCATTCTGCGCCAGGATCGAGATACGTTCGGCGGGGAGCGCATCGCCGCTTGCCTTGGTCAGGAATTCCGCAGTTCGTGTGGCAGGGGCCAGTTTTTCAATACGCTGGTCGTCTTTTGAATGACCGGCAATTGACCACAAGCGCCTGACTTCGTCCTCTGACGCTCCGCCGCAAACGAAGAGGGTCAATTCCACTTGCGGGTGAAACTCGGCAATCGCCGCAGCGATCGGCAGGCTGTGGGCAACCTGATGAGCTACGGAGTGATTAAAGAGAAAACCGACTTTCAACCTATGACCTTCTGGACGATTGTATCTGCGCGTTATGGCAAGTTGGTTGCGACCTCTCGCGGATGTTGTGACGAATGCCAAGGCTCGGAATGGATGGTGCCCTAAACCCAGAACGGCTTTGCGCAATAGCAATCCTGGGATCTTTTGCAGAGGGCCCGGACGATTGCGCGATAATTTATCGAAAGCATCCTGTTTGCTGCCCTGCTTGTTTCACTTCGCACTTGCGAAAGCGCAGGCTTGCGGCAAGAGGGATAGCCATGAGCATGACCGAACTGATCGAAGCCGCACGCGTGTCCAAGGCCTGGCCATTTCAGGAGGCACAGCGCCTGCTCAAACGTTATCCTGACGGCGTCAAACCCGATGGCTCTCCGATCCTCTTCGAAACCGGCTATGGTCCCAGCGGTCTTCCGCATATCGGCACTTTCCAGGAAGTGCTGCGCACGACGCTGGTGCGCCGCGCGTTCGAGGCGATGATCGGGGCCAAGCCGGAAGACGGCAAGACCCGGCTCGTGGCCTTTAGCGATGACATGGACGGGTTTCGCAAAGTGCCCGACAACCTGCCCAATCGGGAACTGCTCGCTGCAAACCTGGGCAAGCCGCTCAGCCGGATACCCGATCCCTTCGAGAAGGGGCACGAGAGCTTTGCCGCGCACAACAATGCGATGCTGCGCGCTTTCCTCGACCGTTTCGGGTTCGAATATGAATTCATCGCCTCAAGCGACATGTACAATTCCGGACGATTCGACGAAGCCCTGAAGGGCGTGCTGGCGCACAATCAGGACATCCTGGACATCATGTTGCCCACTTTGCGGGCAGAACGGGCGGCAACCTACTCGCCGATCATGCCGATCTCGCCAAGCACTGGCGTGGTGTTGCAGGTGCCGGTCGAAGTGGTCGATCCACAGGCAGGCGTGATCCGCTTCACCGACGAAGACGGCGGCGTGGTCGAGCAGTCCGCACTTGGCGGAATGTCAAAGCTCCAGTGGAAGGTCGATTTCGCCATGCGCTGGGTGGCGCTGGGCGTCGATTACGAAATGTATGGCAAGGACCTGACCGACACTGGTGTCCAGTCCGGCAAGATTGCCCAAGTGCTCGGCGGCCGCAAGCCTGACGGGCTGATTTACGAGCTGTTCCTGGACGAGAACGGCGAGAAAATCTCCAAGTCAAAGGGCAATGGCCTGACCATCGAGCAATGGCTTGAATACGGCAGCGAAGAGAGCCTCGGCTTTTACATCTTCCCCAACCCGAAAAGCGCCAAGCAGCTTCACGTGGGCGTGATCCCGCGAGCAGTCGACGATTACTGGCAATTCCGCGAACGGCTGGCCGAACAGCCCCTCGACAAGCAGCTCGGCAATCCTGCTTGGCACCTGCTGCGGGCCAATGGCGGGTTCGAAGGATCAGAAGCGCCTGGCGCTGGCGACAGCCTGCCGGTGACATACGGCTTGCTGCTCAACCTTGCCAGCGTGCTGGGTGCAGAAGCAACAGTGCCTAACCTGCGTGAATATCTGGAAAGCTATATCGGCGCGGGCAAGGTGACGCCGGAGCTGGAAGTTCTGATTGTAAACGCGGTCAATTACACGCGAGATTACATCGCGCCGACGCTCAACAAGCGGGCACCTACGCCGAACGAGGCGGAGGCTTTGCAGGCGCTCGACGCTTTCCTGCAGGATGCGCCCTCCGATACAAGTGCCGAAGACTTACAAACCAGGGTTTACGAGATCGGCAAGGACGAAAAATACGGCTTCGATAACCTGCGCGACTGGTTCAAGGCGCTTTACCAGACGCTTCTGGGCAGCGATCAGGGGCCGCGCATGGGCAGCTTTATCGCTCTTTATGGTATTGCGAACACGCGCAAACTTATCAGCGAAGCCATTAAACAGGCTGGTTAAATACCACCTCTTCCATAAGTGCTCGGCGAACAAGTTGGGTGATGACAACAATAATGCTAAGGTAAGTATAGGCTGAGTTCGGCCGCATTGTTTTGCATCTGGTGGTTTTGCTATGCATAGAAATGCGAATTCTGGGTCTGGTCGCCGCCCTCCTTCTTACTCGGATGATGCATCGCGTGATGCGAACTGCCTGGAATCGATCGCAAAACTACGCATCGGGTCCGACCAACTATTCCTGCAAACGACCGAACGCACGCACATGGCGTTGTGCATTTCAGATCCGCACCAGCCAAATTGCCCGATCGTTCATGCCAATGGCGCGTTCAGTGAATTGACGGGCTACGGGCTCGACGAAATCGTCGGTCAGAACTGCAGGTTTCTTCAAGGCCCGAAAACCGACCCGCGCTCGGTCGAAAAGTTGCGCAGTGCCATTCAGAACGAAGACTACGCGGTCGTCGACCTGATCAACTATCGCAAGGACGGGACGGAATTCTGGAATGCCGTCCACATCGGGCCGGTGTATGACGAAGACGGAAAGCTTGCCTATTTTTTCGGTTCTCAGTGGGACATCAGCGAGCTTCTGGCAGGCCGCGAAACCATCGCCGAGAGCCAACGCGTCGTTGACGAACTTCGCCACCGGACTGACAATCTGTTTGCCGTCCTCACAGCAATTGTGCGCCTGTCCGCGCGCAGCGCCACCGACGTTGGCGAGTTTTCCGAGAAGATCCAGCGGCGGATCGAAGCGCTTGCCAATGCACACCGGATCAGCCTTGCCGAAGAGGGATTGGGCAACGACAGGACTACGCTTCGCAATCTCGTCGCGGCAGTCATGCAGCCGTACAAAAACGCCTATGTGGACAGGATTGAGCTGATCGGCGGAGAGATTGATCTACCCCGCAAGCATCTTACCCCGATCGGGCTGACCCTTCATGAATTGGCCACCAATGCGTTGAAATATGGCGCGTTGTCGCAAAACGATGGGAAGGTCCACATCGACTGGGAAATCAGCGATGACACTATCGAACTTCACTGGATCGAAACGTGCGGAAGCGAATTCAGCGAACCGGTGCAGCAGACCGGCAACGCAGGCAAAGGTACAGGCTCGCGGCTGATCGAAGGCGTTATCAGAGGCATCGCCGGCACTGTCGAAACCAGCGCAAAGCCGGCGGGCTATCGCGCCACCATCACGATACCGAACCTGGCGCCGTAG
Source organism: Qipengyuania psychrotolerans (assembly GCF_019711355.1). Taxonomy (NCBI): domain Bacteria; kingdom Pseudomonadati; phylum Pseudomonadota; class Alphaproteobacteria; order Sphingomonadales; family Erythrobacteraceae; genus Qipengyuania; species Qipengyuania psychrotolerans. The sequence continues at coordinate 1,689,051 of NZ_CP081297.1, read as the reverse complement.
CAGCCGTCGCCGGCTCAGTTGTGTCGCCGAGTTCGATACCACTTTGTCAGGACGTATTTGGCGCCCTTGATCACCGGCGTGCCTGCATGCATCGTGTCTTCGTTCGGCACGCCTTCCGGCGTCGCATTATTCCACACCAGCAGAACCCCGGGCTTGGGCTCGATAGATGCGCCGACTTCTGTGAAATGCGTGTGACCGCCTTCTTCAACGTTGTTTAGAAACGCCATCGCCGTCCAGCATCTTTGTCCGCCGCGCTTGCGTTCCAGCTTCCAGTATTCCTGATCTGTATAGAACCAGTCGTTGTGCGGTTTGAACTCCTGGCCGGGCAGATACCGCTGCCCCTGGATCGATTCTCCGCAGTTGGAATTCATGCCCAGCAAATCGTCGATGCGGCGCGAGATACCTTTTACGAACGGATCATTGGGATTGAAGTTGCCCGAATAGGATGTGCGGAATTTCTCGATATACGCGGTTTCGTGAAGCTCGCTCGGCCGCGCGACCACATCGATCATCGTGACGAAGCGGCGGCATTCCTCGGGCGAGAGGAAATTCGGCACGGCGAAGATTTCCGCCTTGTTGGTCGGCACCTTGTAGATCTCGGCATCGGCTTCCAGGCGTGATCGCACCTGCTTGCCAATGCGCTTGAGTGCATCCTGGTCGGGTATAACGGCAGTTTTGGTCATCGTCCTTTTGTTAGCAAGACACGCGCCGCCTGCAAGACGGCATCTTGTGGAACGTGCGTAAAGGTATAGTTTTGCGCGCAACTTGAGGGAGAGTGAGTATGGAAGCAGCCCATTCTGCGAAGCGATATTCGATCGTCGCGATGGTATTTCACTGGGTGATTGCGGTTGCGGTCATCGTGAACTGGAGGCTGGCCGAAGCTGCCGAACATGCCAGCGATGCCGAGAAGGCAGCGATATTTGGCAATCATAAGGCATTGGGCATCACCATCTTGCTGCTTACGCTGGCCAGGCTGGCCTGGCGGTTGACCCATCCGGTGCCGCCGTTAACGGGCGTTGCATCCTGGGAGCGCATTCTTGCACGATCCGTGCATGTCATCTTCTACGTGATGCTGATCGGCTTGCCACTAGGGGGGTGGCTGGCCAATTCCTATTACGGCAGCGGAGTTGATGTCTTTGGTATCTTCACTCTGCCTGCACTTCCAGTTGGACCGGACAAGGAAGCCGGCAAGGCCATCTTCGATCTGCACGCTACGGGCGGCGAGATAGTCATTTATCTCGTCGGATTGCACATTCTGGGCGGCCTCAAGCACACCTTCTTCGACAAGAACGGTGGTATCTTCCGGATGCTGCCTTTCGGCAAGGTGCCCGACTAGAAACCCGCACAAGCGGCCAAAGAAAAACCCCCGCCGATCACTCGGCGGGGGCATGATGCCAACCAGGCCACTCTCATCCCGGAAGGCAATTGGTTTTCTGGCTTACCAGAAGAAGTCGTAGATCACGTCGACCACTTCTCCGCTGTAGATGTCGACCAGCAGAACGTCGTCGTAATACCGGACCCAGCGATAGGGACCGTACACATCCGGCAGGCGATAGCGCCACGGATCGTTAATCCAGTACCGGCTGCCGAAGAACAGGTCGCCAAGGCGGAAACCAATGGTCAGACGGCGATAGCGATAATCCCGGTAAGGCGAGTAGTAGCGGCCAATGCGGAAAATGCTGCGGTGATTGCTGCGATAATCATGCCAGTTGTACCGGTGGCTGCTGCGCCAGTGGCGTTGATCCCAGCGGTCGTAGTTATTCCAGCGACGACCATCCCAATAGCGCGAGCGGCGCTCGTGACGGTTACCATCACGGTAGCCATCGCGATAAGCATCGCGGCGGATTTCGCGGCGGTCTTCGCGGCGTTCGACACGACGTTCGACACGGCGATCTTCGCGACGATCACTGCGCCGGTCCTCGCGGCGTTCGGTCCGGCGATCTTCGCGGCGTTCACTGCGACGATCCTCGCGGCGTTCGCTCCGGCGATCTTCGCGGCGTTCGCTGCGACGATCATCACGGCGTTCCAAGCGGCGATCTCCACCGGCGACCTGCCGGCGATCAGCCCTCAGTTCACGAGCGGTTTCAATCGGCGCCTGAACACGTTGCTGAGGATCCACGCGGCGCTGGCCGCGATTGTCAGCCTGACGTTGCGGACGGTTCTCTACCTGGCGCTGCGGGCGATTTTCGACCCGGCGCTGCGGCCTGTCTTCTGCACGCCGCTGCGGCCGGTTCTCAGCTCGAGGCTGCGGACGGTCTTCCGAGCGGCGCTGTGGCCGCGATTCGCTCCGGCGTTCCTGACGCCTTTCGCTGCGACGTTCGCTGCGCCTGTCCTGGCGGGCTTGCGAGCGATCGGCGCGATCTCGGTCAGCACGCTGTTCGGAAGAAGCCGCGGCGGCTTCTGCCTGGGCGGGCACAACCGCTGCTGCCATCGCAATTGCGAGGGCACTCAGCGCGCTGCCTTTCATCAGCTTTGTAAATGTCATGGAGCGTATCCTTTTTAGCTCAAAAGCCGCTCCACCACCTGCGGCTCCAATGTCGATGTGTCAGTTTGTATCAGAACGGCCTGACCCGCAACTGAACCGGTCTGTCAGCCTCCTGTTCATCTTTAGGTGCGCAAACCTGAACGCGATAACATTGACACCAAGCTGTCTGACGTGCGTTGGAGCGATCATGTACGATACACTTGACAAGGTTCGCGCGGACATCGCCGACCGTCTTTCCACTGCAGCTTCCAGCCGCAAATGCCCAATGCATACGCCGGTGGTGGTGACGGGCGATGCCGATGCCCGGATCATGGTCCTGCGCGAATTCGACCCGGAGGATTGGACCCTGCGCTTTCACACTGATGCACGCTCGCCCAAGGCCGGAGTTATCGCGCAAGGCGCGCCCATGGGGGTTCTGTTCTACGATGCACCCGGCAAGGTCCAGATCCGCATCCGGGGTACCGGGCGGATCGAGACGGACACCGCGATAGCCAGCGCAGCATGGGAGGAAAGCACCCCGTATGCGCGGCGTTGTTATCTCGGCGCTCCTCCGGGCGAAGCGCGGAGCGAGCCGTCAAGCGGCCTGCCCGAATGGATCGAAGGCAGGAAACCGACCGAAGATGAGGTGGCCCCGGTCCGAGAAAACTTCGCTGTCCTCTTGGTGCAGATCGAGGAAGCCGATTGGTACTGGCTATCGAACGATGGCCACCGGCGGGCGATCTTCCAAGGCGATGCAGGACGGTGGGTTACGCCTTAACTTGCGGCTTTATCCCTTTCTTCAGAACATCAAGTGTAGAAAGCACACGAAACAAGAAAACGCTCGGGATCGTCGATGGCATTATCCAGCCGAATACTCATGCTGTTCGACAACACGAACGCAAATTATGTCTCACGCCTTTATTCGGGTGCCAGCAAGCAGGCGGCCAGTTCGGCCATCAAGGTGCAGATGGAAAACGTCCATGGCACCGACCTGAAACCTGAAAACCTCCTAGATGCGCCTGATATCGGCGGGGTTATACTGACCGCGCCGCTCTGCGACGACCGCCACGTGATGCTGCAGGTTGAAAAGCGCGGCCTTCCGTACGCCCGCATCGCCTCCATGCTCGACCCGGGGCGGGGCATCACGGTCATTATGGACGAGTTCGAGGCTGCTCTGCAGGTTACCAAGGTCATGCTGGACGCGGGACATCGAAGGGTCGGCATCATCCGCGGACCGCGTTCGCATCTCGCCAGCATGCGCCGCTACAATGGCTTTGCCGCAGCGCTGGGCACCAAGGGTGTAAAGCTGGACCAGTCGCTGGTTGTCGAGGGGGATTTCACCAAGGCATCGGGCGCGGAAGCAGGTGCAAAGCTGATCGCCAACGGGCCCACCGCGATTTTCGCCAGCAACGATTCCATGGCGCTCGGTCTCTCCGAAGCGGCACGCGGCATAGGAATGTCGATGCCGCAACAGCTTTCGCTGGTGGGCTTCGATGATGATCCCTTCGCCAAGACGATGAACCCTCCGCTCACTTCGATCCGCCAACCGCTCGAGGAAATGGGCGCAACCGCATACCGGATGCTGGCCGACCATATGGCCGGCCAGCGTCCAGCAATTGCGCACGCCGAAGTTCCTTTCGAACTGGTCGAACGCGCTTCCGTCGCGCCGCCTGCCGCTTAGATATTAGTCAAGCAGCGTTGCGATCAGGCGTCACACGGCTGTTTTAATGTCCCGCAGCGTGAGGTCGAAAGTCACGTTTTCGCCGGCGAGTGGATGATTTGCGTCGGCCTTGACCGTCTCCTCGCCTACTTCGAGAATGTAGAGGGTCATCGGCTGCCCATCGGGCGTCTGTGCGCCCAGCGCCATGCCCGGCTGCGGCGCGGGTTCGGGCGGCAGGTTGGCGCGCGGGATGTCGAGCACCAATTCATCGCGGCGCGGGCCGAAAGCATTCTCGCAAGCTATGGCGACCGACTTCTCGTCACCCACCTTCATGGAGGCGAGCGCTTCTTCGATCTGCGGAAAGATTTGCCCGCTGCCCAGCGTGATGTCCTGCGGACCCGCCTCTGCGGTATTGCCAACCTCCTGACCATCACCCCGCTTGAGAACGTAGTCGATGGTCACGGTGTCGCCGTTAGTGGGAGTAGTCATGGATATCCTTGGATTTCGTGTTCGCGGCGCGTGGAGCGCCGGCAGGAAACGCGCCCGCGTGTCGAGCGCTTGGTGCGCGCTTCTGTCAAAGGAGGGCAGGGGGAGTCAAATCGGCCAAAGCTTCAGCGGTAACTTCCGCTTTTTGAGAAAGTAGCATGGAGCTTGGAGCGTCCGAAATTGAGTGGGAAGCGGACGTAAATGCAATTCGCTTAGAAGTCAGGGTGGGGCTGATCGCGAGCTGCCCGCACTTGGCGTTATATTCGTCAGCGTAGACATTTAACGGCCGAGCGGACCGTAAGTCGGCCTGAAGCGTTACCCTCACATGACCATGCACCACACGCGCACAGGCCGCGGAAAACCCCTCCTCCTTGTCCACGGGCTTGGAGGTACTTGCCACTCTTGGGATACGATTTTGCCGGCACTTGCTGAATCCAGGGAAGTAATCGCCTTGGACTTGCCAGGCCACGGAAAGACACCCGAAGAGGTCGACAGTGGCACGTTTGACGGGCTGACGCGCAGCTTGGACGACTGGCTCGGCGCTGAGGATCTCAGAGAAATAGATATGGTTGGCAGCTCCATGGGCGCCCGCCTGGTGCTTGAGATGGCGCGGCGCGGTCACTCCGGCGCGGTTGTTGCCTTGGATCCGGGCGGCTTTTGGCAAGGGTGGGAGCGTACGTTCTTCAGGACCACTATAACGGCATCAATTGCTCTGGTTCGGGCACTGCGACCGGCGCTACCCACCATCACCCGCAATGTTGCGGGTCGGACCGCGCTCATGGCCCAGCTCTCCGCGAAACCGTGGGCGCTTGATCCCGCGTTCATCTCGCAGGAACTCAGGGCATTGGCAGATACGCGCACAATCGGATCGCTCGTGAAGGATCTTGCCAACGGCGAAAATCAGAAGGGCTCTGCGAACACGCCCGCGCCAATTACAATCGGCTGGGGCCGCAAGGACCGGCTGTGCCTGCCGCAGCAAGCGCAACGTGCGACAGCGGCATTCCCCAATGCAGCGATGCACTGGTTTGAGCATAGCGGACACTTCCCGATGTGGGATCAGCCACAGGAAACAGTCCGCGTGATCCTGGATGCGACAAGCCGTTCGTCACCTACATGACCTTACGATAGGTTTGATAGAATTTCGAACGCTCAAGTAAAAAGTTCGATGCAGCAATATCCGCAATCGGGTCGTTAGCTGCCTGTCCGCTTTTGGCTCATCACTAGTGCGGTAAGACCGTCGCCAAATGGGTTGGAAGCGATCTTTCCCGGCAGTTTCTACGAACGCCCTTCCGGCAAGATGATAGGTTCATGCTCAACGGCACCATTGCTGGAAATCCGGTAAAGCACGATACCGACGACAACCAGAAGCGTTGAGGATAGCAAAGCCTCAACAGGCACCTGCATCGTAAACCAGGCCATGAAGCCAATTGCGACAGGGATGATGAACGCCCAGCGCATACCCATCGTATCAGCGATCCCGCCGTCGTTACGGCGCCACATCACAATGAGCGAAGCAATCAAGGTATACCCGACCAGTTGCTCAACAGCGACCACGAGGATTGCAAGGATTTCGAACGTCCCCGATACCGACAGACCAGCCACAATCAGGGAATAGACTGCAATCGCAAAGGTCGGTGTCTTGAAGCGCGGTGACACGTAAGCGAAGGCATTCGGCAAGAGCCCGCGCCTGCCCATTCCAAAGGCAATGCGTGGCATCGTGACAAAACTGGTCAATTGGTTGGCACCGATCGAGAATATGGCGGCCATGCTGATCATCAGCGCGCCAAACGGTCCGAACAAAGCCGAACCTGCTGCGGCCAGGGGACTGGCCGTCTCGTTTGGATCAGGTGAAATCGATATGTAGGCAAGCTGGACGAGAGCATAGAATACGCCGACGATTGCCAAATTCAGGTAAATTGAGCGGCTGATCACGGCACGCGGCTCTTTCGCCTCTCCTGCTGCGACAGTGACCTGACCCGCTCCGGAAAACGCATAAGCCAGCAGCAATGCAGTGGCCTCGCCCTCAGAAAACTGCGGCAAGACGAACTCTGATGGCATTCCGTTGGCAAAAAGACCGACCAGGCAAAGCGTCAAAATCGGACCCAACTTCAACACAGTTCCCAAGCCCAATGCCCTGACGGATAGCTTAGTCCCGGACATAGTGAGAATTGTGAAAGCAGCGATAAGGACCAGTATGGTCGCCGGCCGTATTATCGGGCCTTCGAAAAAGGGGAACACAGCCGCCAGATACGCAACGAGAACATGAAAATTTGCAGCCCGGCCAGCCATATTTGCGCAAAGGGCAAACCAGCCAATCTGAAAGCCGACCAACGGGCCAAAAGCATGCTGCGCGTAAAGTTGCGGCCCGCCCGATTGGCGAAAGACAGTCGATAGCTTCGACGGGACGGCCATCAATACCGCGTAAAAAGCGGCGTAAACGAGGATAGCTAGCGGCGCCAACGTACCAACGGTTGCATACAGCAATGCAGGCAGCGCGAATATTCCTGCGCCAACAACACCGTTAAGGTTGATCAATATGGCGCCGCCTAGCCCTAGCACGCGCGGCGGCTTTCCCTCGATCTCCAAACCCCATCCCCACATTAACAAATGATAATGGATGGGCTATTCGGGTGCTAAGTCAAATCACCTTAAGAGGCATGTGTAGGGACTTCTGGTTGATTTCCAGCAAGCGGTTAGTCGCTTCGATCATGATCGAAAATTTCAACGGGCATTAAAAGGTCCAAGGTTAAGAACCTTACCTTCAACTGCCGGATTAGATCACCGCCTGTTTTCGGGTCGTAAGCGGAAAGTCAGCTTACGACCCGAATAAACGTTAACGCGTCAGTTTCTTGTACGCCAATCGCGTCGGACGGTCCGCAGCGTCGCCCATGCGGCGGCGCTTGTCTTCTTCGTAGGCTTCGAAATTGCCCTCGAACCATTCCACATGGCTGTCGCCTTCGAAGGCGAGGATGTGGGTGGCCAGACGGTCGAGGAAGAAGCGGTCATGCGAAATGACCACGGCACAGCCAGCGAAGTTTTCGATCGCCTCTTCAAGCGCGCCAAGCGTTTCCACGTCGAGGTCGTTGGTCGGTTCGTCGAGCAGCAGGACGTTGCCGCCCTCCTTCAGCATCTTGGCCATGTGCACGCGGTTGCGTTCACCGCCCGAAAGCTTGCCGACGTTCTTCTGCTGGTCAGCGCCCTTGAAGTTGAACGCGCCGACATAGGCGCGGGTCGAAACGTCATGGCCGTTGACCTTCATGTAATCGAGGCCGTCGGAGATTTCCTGCCAGACGTTGTTCTTCGGGTTAAGGTGGTCACGGCTTTGGTCGACGAAGCCGAGGTGGACGGTCGAACCGATTTCCACCGTGCCGCTGTCGGGTGTTTCCTTCCCAGTCAGGATCTTGAACAGCGTGGATTTACCCGCGCCGTTGGGGCCGATCACTCCGACGATGCCGCCCGGGGGCAGCATGAAGGACAGGTTTTCAAACAGCAGCTTGTCGCCATAAGCCTTGGAGATGTTCTTGGCTTCGATCACCTTGCCGCCGAGGCGCTCGGGGACCTGAATGACGATCTGGGCCTTGCCAGGCTTGCGGTCTTTCTGGCCTTCCTGGAGTTCTTCGAACTTGCGGATACGGGCCTTGGACTTGGTCTGGCGTGCCGCAGGTGTCTGCCGGATCCATTCCAGTTCGCGTGACAGCGCCTTGGAGCGACCGCTTTCCTCGCGGCTTTCCTGTTCGAGACGCTTGGCCTTCTTTTCGAGATAGGTCGAATAGTTGCCTTCGTACGGATAGTAGGACCCGCGATCGAGCTCGAGAATCCATTCCACCACATTGTCGAGGAAGTAGCGGTCATGGGTGATCATCAGCACCGCACCCGCATAATCCTTGAGGTGGTTTTCCAGCCACTGGACCGATTCTGCGTCGAGGTGGTTGGTCGGTTCGTCTAGCAGCAGGATGCCCGGTTTCTGGATGAGCAGACGGGTCAGCGCAACGCGGCGCTTTTCACCGCCGGAAAGGTCGGTAACGGGCCAGTCACCCGGGGGGCAGCGCAGCGCTTCCATGGCGACTTCGAGTTGGTTGTCGAGCGTCCATCCATCGACCGCGTCGATCTTGTCCTGAAGTTCCGACATCTCGGTGCTGAGCGCGTCGAAATCGGCGTCTTCTTCGCCCATCTCCATGCCGATCTGGTTGAAGCGTTCAACCATGTCGGCGGTTTCGCGTGCACCGTCCTTGACGTTTTCGAGGACGGTCTTGCTCTCGTCGAGCTCGGGCTCCTGTTCCAGATAGCCGACAGTGATGTTCTCGCCCGGCCATGCTTCGCCGGTAAAATCCTTGTCGATACCCGCCATGATTTTGATCAGCGTTGACTTACCCGCACCGTTCGGACCCACGATGCCGATCTTGGCACCCTGATAGAACTGCAGGTTGATATTGCTGAGCACCGGTTTCGGAGCACCGGGGAAGGTCTTGGTCATGTCCTTCATGACAAAGGCGTATTGGGCGGCCATCGGGCGTATCCTTGGAACGATTCTGTAAGTAACGGGAGAGTTGGTGGCCAGATAGGGATACCTGTGGCCCGGGGCAAGCCGGGTCTGGCAATCCTGTTCGCCTTCGCCTAGCGATTCGAGCGATGGGAAACGGGTCAGAACTCAAAAGTGAGCTGCCGCAGGTCGCGATTCTGTTTTCGCAATTTGCCGCTTATCACGTGGACCGGGTGGAAGCAGCGGCGCGTCGTCTGGCGGGCCGGGCAGAGGTGCTGGCGGTCGAATACGCCACTACGAGTGCGGCCTATGCGTGGGAACCTGCCGAAGGTATCGAGCACGCTCGGCACATCACCCTGTTTCCCGGAAAATCCTATGACGAGGTCGGACACCTTGCGCGCTACCGGGCAGCAATGAAGGCGGTGAGCAATGCCGACATGGTGTGCATCGGAGTGCCGTATTCGGAGCGCGACATCATCGCGCTGTCGTGGCGTTTGAAGGCGGCCGGCACGCGCTGCGTCATGATGACGGAAAGCAAGTTCGACGATTTTCCGCGCAGCCTACCGCGCGAACAGGCCAAAAGCCGGCTTCTGTCCGTATATCGCGCCGCTATTGTCGGGGGGCTGCGCCAACGGGAATACCTGCGTTTCCTGGGCTTTGGCAGCAAGCCGATCCTGCCGGGTTACGACACCGTCGGTATTGACCGGATCCGGTCGCAGGACGGGGCCGAGGCGGCGCGCTGGGAAGAGCGCGATTTCCTGTTCGTCGGGCGCTTTGTCGAAAAGAAGAACCTGCGCGTGCTGCTGCAAGGCTATGCCCGCTACCGCGAACTGGCCGGTGGAGCCGCACGCAAGCTGGTCCTCGCGGGTGATGGCGAACTGGCCGGTGAACTGCGCGAGCTGGCGTGTGACGGGGTCGAGTTTACCGGTTTCCTGCGCGCTGAAGAGGTTTCGCAAAGGCTGAACCGGGCGCTCGCCCTATGCCTGGTCAGTACCGAAGAACAATGGGGGCTGGTGGTCAACGAAGCTGCCGCGTTCGGCGTCCCGGCGATTGTTTCCACGGCCGTGGGATCGCGTGATGCCTTGGTGCGCAGCGGCGTCACCGGCTATGTCGTGGAGCCGCAATCTATAGAGGGGGTGGCGCGCGCAATGCTGGCCCTTTCGCAAAGCCAGCCGGCGTGGCAGCGCTATTCCGATGCCACTGCCGAGCGTGCACAAATGGGCGACACCGAACGGTTCGCGGATGCCGTGGAAGCATTGTTCGATCCCGATAGCGAAGGCGCAACCCGGGCAGTTGAGTTCTGGGAGGAAATGGCCACCACATGAGCACTACCGAAAAGCCGAGTGAGCTTTCACGCTATTCGCTGACCAAGCGCGTCATGGTGACGGGCGGGGCGGGTTTTCTCGGCTCGCACCTGATCGACCGCTTGATTGCCGATCGGCACGAGGTGCTGTGCGTCGACAATTTCTTCACCGGCGCGCGGGCAAATGTCGCGCATCTGCTGGGCCACCCGCGGTTCGAATTGCTGCGGCACGACATCACCATGCCCCTGTCGGTCGAGGTCGATGAGATCTACAATTTCGCCTGCCCGGCGTCGCCAATCCATTACCAGTTCGACCCGGTCCAGACGACCAAGACAAGCGTCATCGGCGCGATCAATATGCTCGGTCTCGCCAAGCGCCTGCGAGTGCCGATCCTGCAGGCTTCCACCAGCGAGGTCTACGGCGACCCCGACGTTCACCCCCAGCCGGAAAGCTATTGGGGCAACGTCAATCCGATCGGACCGCGGTCATGCTATGATGAAGGAAAGCGCTGCGCAGAGACGCTGTTCTTCGACTATCGCCGCCAACACGATTTGCCGATCAAGGTGGTGCGGATATTCAATACCTACGGCCCGCGCATGCATCCCAATGACGGGCGGGTGGTTTCGAACTTCATTCTCCAGGCGCTGCGCGGCGAGGACATCACGATCTTCGGTGATGGCGAGCAGACGCGCAGTTTCTGCTACGTCGAGGATCTGGTCGATGGCTGCGTCCGGATGATGGGCACGGACGCTGATACGACCGGGCCGATCAACCTGGGTAACGAAGGCGAGTATTCGATGCTCGAACTGGCCAGCACTGTCATCGATATCGTCGGCGGCAAGTCCAGACTGGCGCACAAGCCGCTACCACAGGACGATCCGCGTCGCCGCCGGCCCGACACCTCGCTCGCGCGCGAAACGCTGGGCTGGCAAGCGTCGACCCAATTGCGGGATGGCTTGGAAAAGACCGTAGCATATTTCGATTCTCATGAATTTACCCGGCAAAAGCCAAGCTGAATTCCGGCAATTCCGCTTGGGGTTTTTTGGGGGCATCGCGGGCGGAACTGCCTGCAATTGCTCACTGTTCCTGCTGGCATCCGGCATATATTTAATTGCCGATTAACGCTCTCGTGCTAGCCCGGTGCGCAAGAGAGTAGGGGGCGAACATGCGCGCGCAGATCATCGGAATGATTACGCCGGTTATGGCGATGATGTTCTGCGCCGGCTTCTTGCTGCTGTGGAAGCGCGGAAACCTGGGCAATTATGTGCTCGGTTTCGCGGGAGCCTATTTCTTTTTCACTCTCGGCTTCGTTGTCACGCACCTGCTCGATACAGGTTCGCCGTACGTGTTCCACATCACCCAGTTTTTCTACACTCTCAGCGTCGGCTGCGCCGTCTGGGGCATGTCGAGGCGAGTTGACCAACCGCCCTATCTTGGCGCTTTGCTTGTAGTTTACGGGCTATCGGCGGTCACACTCGCCATCGCGATCGTATTGTCACCTGATTTGTTCGCCCGGCTGATTATTGTGAACACCGGTTACGGCGTCATGTATGTCATCGCGGTCATGTCGCTCCTGAATTCACACCGGCGGGAAGCGATCGACAAGGCGATCATCGCGATGCAGATAATACTGGCGGCGCAGTTCATGATCCGCCCGATGCTGACCCTGCTGGTCGAGGGTAGCGTTATGGCCGACGTCTACCGCGAATCCCTGTATTACTCGGTCCTCAATCTGTCGCTTGCGATCATATCTCTGGCTTCGGCAATGGTGCTGGTGGCCGCATGTATTTATGATCATGTCGCCGCTGTCCGTGAGCGGGCGGAGATGGATTTGCTGACCGGCCTCAGGACGCGGCGTGCGTTCGAACAGGACGCAGTCGCCTATATGGAGCGCGCCAAGCAGGAAGGCGTGCCGGTATCGCTCGTGGTGGCGGATATCGACCACTTCAAGACGGTCAACGATGTCTTCGGCCACCAGATCGGCGACAATGCCATCGCCGCGTTTGGCGACGTCATTCGCGGCACGATCCGCGACAGCGATATCGCTGGACGTATCGGTGGCGAGGAATTCTGCATCCTCGCCTGGAATTGCGAAGGCGCAGCCGCGGTAGCAATGGCAGAACGCGTGCGTCGCCGGTTCGGATCGAGCCAGATTGATGGAATGCCAGCTGACCAGCGCCTGACCGCAAGCTTCGGTATCGCCGGACGCCGCGAAGGTGAAGGCTACGGCAGGCTATTCGGGCGCAGCGATGCATCGCTCTATGCCGCAAAGCAGGGAGGGCGCGATCGCTGTGTACATGACAAGAGCATGCTGGGCGGTGAGAACGTCACTGAAATTGACCAAGGTGGGCGCCGCGCCGCCACGGCCTGAACAGCGTCAGTCCAGCTTTCCGAATTCGCGGTTGAGCAAACCGGGCATCATGGCCAGCTGCAATATTGCCCGTGTGGTCAGAAAGATCACGAAGGAAAGCCACAGTCCGTGCGCTCCCAAAGGCCAGGTCAGCCAGAGGGATGCCGCGTAAACCAGCGATGCGCCGATCATCGTAATCAGCAATCCACGCGTCCAGCTTGCGCCGACGAATACTCCGTCGAGCACGAAGCCGGCAACGCCTGCAAACGGAATGATGATGAGCCATAGGCTCAGGTCGATCGCCGCAGCTTCCACTTCGGGTGTTGCTGCAAAGCTGGAAAGAATAGGGGCGGCGAGAAGCGCAAACCCGCCAGCCACTAGCGCTGCTGCGACCATGCCCCGCCATAATATGGCCCTCACATAAGCGGTGAAGCCGGCGCGATCCCTGGCGCCTACACGTTCGCCATTGAGGACCTGAGCAGCGTTCTCGAACCCGTCGAGCAGCAACGCGGTAAAGATGAAGAGCTGGTAGAGAATGCCGTTGGCCGCAAGTACGACGGCGCCGCGCTCTGCCGAAAGCCGGGTCAGCCCGGCCAAGGCGACCGTTAGCACTACCGTTCTCAGAAAGAGGTCGCGATTGACCGAGAGGAACGGGCGTAGTTCAGCAAGCCTTGCGAGACCGCCAGCGCGCGCACGCCGGATGATTTCCGGCCCGCTTGCTCCGCCCAGCAGAACCGCAGCGAGGACAAAAAGCTTGGCATATTCCGCGATGAAGCTGGACCAGCCGATCCCGGCGATGCCCCAATCGAGGCCCAGCACGAACCACAGGCCAAGCCCGATGTTGAGCGCATTATATCCCACTTCCACGATCAGCACCGTGGTCATTCGCCGCTGTCCGACCAGAAAGCCGATGACAGCGAAATTCGCCATCACGGCTGGCGCGCTCCAATAGCGGATGTCTGCATAGATGGTCGCGGCTGCACGTACCTCGGCATCTGCCCCGAGGGCATCGAGCAACGCGGGCAGCAGCAATGGTTTTGCAACCAGCAGGAACACGGCGATGGCCAAGCCAACGATCAGGCCGCGCAGGAGAACGGCGGCCTGTTCCTGGATACCCGAACGCGTACCCGCCTGCGCGACCAGGCCTGTGGTGCCGGTCTTGAGGAAGTTCATTACCGTGAACAGGACAGCAAACAGCCGCGCGCCGATATCGACCGCGCCTTGTGTCGGTGCGCTTCCCAGTTGGCCAACGACCCACATATCGCCGATACCAATCAGCGCCGTGGCCACATTGGTGACCATCGCAGGCAGGGCAATTGCCCAGACCGCGCGTTTATCGAGACTGGTGGTGGAGGAGGCGGCAGTCACGCAACTATCCTCTCAAAAGTAAGCCGTGTGGTCGGGGAGACAGGATTCGAACCTGCGACCCTCTGTTCCCAAAACAGATGCGCTACCAGGCTGCGCCACTCCCCGACACGGGCTTACTTACTGGACCAAAACGCACGGGAAGACTGGTGGGCCCGGCAGGACTCGAACCCGCGACCTAGCCGTTATGAGCGGCCAGCTCTAACCAACTGAGCTACAGGCCCCCGCCTTTCGCGTTCTGGCGAATGCGCCGCCTAGACGCGCTTTCAAGCAATCGCAAGCGTCACACTGCCACTGAATCGATGATTTCTTCAACTGTGACCGGTTTTACCCCGCGAAGAAGGAAATATCCGTAAGCTCCGCGCAGCCAATCGTAGAGTGCATCAAGGTCGTCTTCACTCTGCACATACGGGGTATGACCCGGCATCAGGGACGGGCTATGCAAGCTCACGACGAGCAATTCCATGCCATCGTCCAGCGCCATGTCGATGCACCGAATTGCTTCTTCCTTGCTGGTGCCTTCGGGAGTCAGCGGAATCCGTTCGAACATTCCCATCCGGGTCAAGGCTCCGCCCAGGCGAGGAAAGCGCCGCAATAACGGGAGCATCAGCGCTCCCTGACGTCGCAGCATTCCCCAGTAGCAGGTCGTGAGCGGCAGCTCGAGCAGCTTGCGGTCTTCGTCGGTCCAATAAGGATATTCTGGATGGTTGCTGAAATCCGGACCGCTTTGCGCGCGGTAATCGTGGTGGGTGCGCACTGAACTGTCGATCGCGATACCGCGGTCCTTCAACATACGTGCTGTTTGATGCCCAACTCCGTAGCGACCGGCGCGGTAGATACGCGGGACGCAGCCGAAACCTTCTTCGATTGCATCTGCGAGACGCCCGAATTTTTCGCGTTCAAGATCTGGCGGCAAGTTCCCGGCGAAACTGTTGGGCGCGCTGATTTCCTCGCGATGCGGAGGATTGACCCAAGGGTGCAATTGAATGCCGATTTCAGCTTTTTTGTCCCGCACGAGCGGGCCGAGTATTTCGCGCGCCTGCGCCGAGGTCGCGACTGGCCAATCGACGAGATACACAGGCACCACACCCATACCTTCGCAGAATTCCTGGAATTTCACGATGCGCAGGATATGGCCAAGACCATGGCCCGACGACTGGAAGGGCTTGGACCAGTCAAACTCTTCCTCGGTATCTACCGTCAACAAAACGCGCTTGCCAAAGCCGGGCGCAAAGCGTGCCCGGTGCGAGGCTGGTGGCGGTTCAAGCAGGCTTCGATCGGCCAAGCAAATTCCCCCAAAGGCGCTTAATTCAGCGCGACCCCAGGGCAATAACCCCTATCTGCCGGCAGCGCTGTCCGGCTGTCCTTGTGGGCTAGGCAGGGCTTCGGCACCGGTCAAGAGTGGCAAGCTGAGGACCAGCGCATTTGCGATCCTTGCAAGCTCTCCTCCGGCGGCCCTGGCTTCGGCCCGGGCAAGGCGCAGGGAAAAACCTGCACCAAAAATGCCTGCACTCAGAGCACCGGTGCTGGCATGTGTTTCGACCGAGAACACATCTTCGGCCGCATTCAAGCTGGCCGGTAGGGTGAGGGCGAATTCGACTTGATCGCCGCCCGTCTGCATCTTGAGCGAGACAGCCTCGCCGGCAGCAAGCGTTCCGGCAATGGTCGCAATCAGGCGCCAGGCCAGCCGTTCGGCCTCGGCCTGCGAAAGAGCAATGGGAGCACGGCCTTCGCCCAGATCAGCATCGAATCGTGCGACCCGCGGGCTGAGCACCGGTTGGATCTGCGCAACCTGCTTGCGGGCAATCGCTGCGAAATCTGCGTCGCCCGGCTCAAGGTCGAGCGCGCCCGTTTCGAGCCGCGCGAGCCTGTCGAGCTCGTCGAAGCCGGCAAGGATGTGGGCCGCATCGCCAGCTATGGTGGCTGCGATTGCACGGTATTCATGCGGGACCGGGCCGATCATCTGCTGCTGGATGATCTCGGCATAACCCTGCATCGCGTTGACCGGCGTCCGCAGCTCGTGCAGCAATTGGCGCAAGCGATCGGCCTCAGCCTCGCGGCGGTCTTCGATACCTGAAACGGCGCGGCGGAAGCGGCCAACGTAGCCATAAAACCGGCCTTCGGAGCGCGTGAAACGGGGCGCTGCATCGACCACCCAATCGCCTTCGATCCGTTCTGCACCACGAAGCTTTGCAGCAAGGGCAGCAAGCGGTTGGCGTGTGCGTATGGCGCGCGTGGCCGTTTCGCTGTCATCGGCCGCCTGAGCCAGATCGATGCCCATGACCATCGGCGCGATTTCAGCCTCGGCCCAATCGATTCGGCCATCCGAATCGCTGCCGAACAGGAATTCATCGAGTGGTTTGGCCGGAGCCGTATCGACCTTCTCGCCCAGCGGTAGGCGCGGATTTTCGCTATCCAAAATCCGTTCGCTGCGGTTCCTTTGGAAGGCTTCGATCCGGTCGACCAGCGCTCTTATGCCGTCGTTGCCGCTCTCTGCAGTCGGCGGCTGCGGCGCCGCGAGCGGTTCAATCGGCAGCGGCGAAAGGTTGAGCGGTGCCGGCTCTTCGAAGGGTGCCGCCTCTGTTTCCGCAGGTTCAGCAGACTGAGGATCGGCAGGCGCGATTTCTTCGACGAGGTCGAATGGCTCGGGTTCGGGCAGGGCACGATCCGACACGCCCAATGCATCAAGGACCCGCTCTGCTTCGGGCGGCAAATCGCGGCGATGACGCAGAAACCCGCGGGTACGGATCGGGAGCTTGGGAATGATGTCTTCCCATTCCTGCGCAGTCAGTTGTGCACGGTGGAGCGCGGCAGCGGCGATGTGCGGATGTGCTTCCCCGAACCATTTCACCAGTTCGGGATTGCGGAAACGCCAGCCGCTCTCGCCGACAATTTTGGTTCGATCCTTCACGGGGATCATTTCGCCAAGGGCAATGAGCCGAAGGTAAGCCGCTGCTTTCAAAGCGCGATCACCTGCCTGTGGACGCTCGCCAAGCAGGTCTATCAGCTGGCGGAACTGCGTCCGGGCCGCACGCTCGCCGCCTGCGCGGTTGCGCAGTACTGTGGCAAGGCGATCGTCAAAATGCATCGAGGCTCCGGTAACTTGGATAGTTTGCAGGGCGGTAACCATGCCAACATACCCCTTCTATCCGTCCAACAAACGTGATGAACGAGATGTTTCCAATACGTTGCAAAGCGGGACGATTGCTGGCAAAGATAATAATGTTAGCCAATATGATGCTTGCGCCTTTTCAACATTTCTTAAGTGCGCAGCCTCTTTATGGCACCGCGAGGTATTGAGGATATTCCATGGCTAATCTCGACGAAATCGATCGTCGCCTGCTTTCCGAACTGCAGGACCAGGGCAGAATCACTAATGTAGAGCTGGCCCACCGCGTCGGCTTGACCGCACCCCCCTGCCTGCGCCGCGTCCGCGCGCTGGAAGAAGAGGGTGTGATTCGTGGATACCACGCGGATCTGAACCCGTCCAAGCTTGGCTTCTCGATTACGGTCTTTGCGATGGTCAGCCTGCAGAGCCAGGCCGAAGGCGCGCTGCGCGAATTCGAAGAAGCGATGCACAATCTGCCGGAAGTGCGCGAAGTGCACATGCTGAACGGCGAGATCGATTTTATCATCAAGATCGTCAGCAAGGATCTTCAGAGCTTTCAGGAATTCCTGACCAGCAAGCTCACGCCCGCACCGAATGTGGCCAGTGTGAAGACCTCTCTGACCATTCGCACCAGCAAGAGCGAGCCCGGCGTACCGCTGGGCTGATTCGATGATCGAAGGCCACTGCCTCTGCAAGGAAGTCCGCATCGAAGTCGCGGACGCTGCGGGCGAGATCGAGACCTGCCAGTGCACCATGTGCCGCCGCTGGGGCGGAGCGTTTTACAGTGCGCTTGAAAGCAAGCAATTCACGATCCACGGCGAGGATACCGTCGCCGTCTACCGGTCGAGCGAGTGGGGCGAACGCGCCTTCTGCAAAACCTGCGGATCGAACCTGTGGTTCAAGTTCCTCCCCACCGGAAACCGCAGCTTTTCGGCCGGCCTGTTCGACAGCGCGAGCAGTGCGAGGATCGAGAAAGAAATCTTCGTCGACGAAGCTGCCAGCTGGACTCGCATCGGCGGAGAGCATCCCAAAATGACTGGCGATGAGATCATCGCCGAGGCGAAGGCAGCGGGCTTTAATTTCGACTGATCACTTTGGCCATTCACAGGCCTCAGCGCCCCAGCGCAGTCCCGACGGTAGCTCAACATTGCTGTAATCGACTTGAAGAACTCTCCTCCTCGCGTGGTCGCTCGACTTTTGGGACGCATGAATGATCGGGGTGGAGTATATCCAAACGTCGCCGGCGTTTGCCTCGCACACGAAGGTGCCGCATTCATCGATAGTCTTCTGGACCGCATTCTCGGCGATAAGACCTCTTTTGTGTGAACCGGGTGCGATCAAAAGCGGCGCGTTATCTATGCCGACATCATCGAGATGGATCCGAACCGTAAGCATACGTTCGATTATCTCGAAGGGTGGCTCAACATGGAGAAGTCCTTGCTTTTGGGTCCATGGACCGAAGCCGAAAATCTCGTTGCGTTTTTCAACCCAGATGGTGCGGTCCTGATGCCAACCCAGAGCCCAGTTGGAGCTGGGAGTCTTATCAAAAGCGATTGCCCGGACAGGACGCCCCGAAGGCAAATAATCGGAGACGATTATCGAACCGATTGTTCCATCCTTGGAAAGTGCATGGCTCATCGGCCCAAGCGACCTCAGGCGTCTGCCTGCGCTGTCATCAAAGACAGCAAAAAGGTCCTTCAGCTCGCCAAGCGCCGGACATGCCAACGAAGCGTGTTTATCGGCGCCTACCGAGTTAAATGAGGCAGACCTCAGCCCTCGCGGTCCCTCAGCCAGTCTTCCAGCCACTTGATCGAGTAATTGCCGGTCTGGACGTCTTCCTGCTCAAGCAGCGCCTGGTGAAGCGGGATGGAGGTCTTCACGCCCTCGATCACCATTTCTTCCAGGGCGCGCTTCAGGCGCATCATGCACTTTTCGCGGTTGCGGCCGTAAACGATCAGCTTGGCAATCATGCTGTCGTAATAGGGCGGGATCGTATAGCCCGCGTACAGCCCGCTATCGACACGGACATGCATGCCGCCGGCCGCGTGATAATAGGTGACCTTGCCGGGGCTGGGGGCAAAGGTGAAGGCGTCTTCCGCGTTGATGCGGCACTCGATCGCGTGGCCCTTGAACTCAACCTCGTCCTGGGTCACCGACAAGGGCTTGCCCGCAGCGATGCGGATTTGTTCGCGAACCAGATCAATACCGGTGATCATTTCCGTGACCGGATGTTCGACCTGCAGGCGGGTGTTCATTTCGATGAAATAGAACTCGCCGTTTTCCCACAGGAATTCGATCGTGCCTGCGCCGCGGTATGCCATGTCGCGCATCGCTTTTGAGCATACTTCGCCCATCCGCATTCGGTCTTCTTCAGAAATGACCGGGGAGGGGGCTTCTTCAAGCACTTTCTGGTGACGCCGCTGGAGCGAACAGTCGCGTTCACCCAGATGGATCGCCTTGCCTTCGCCATCGCCAAACACCTGAAATTCGATGTGGCGCGGATTGCCGAGGTATTTCTCGATGTAGACCGTGGCATCGCCAAATGCGGCTTTCGCCTCATTACCGGCCTGCTGCATGAGAGTTTCGAGCTGGTCTTCGCTTTCGCAGACTTTCATCCCGCGTCCGCCGCCGCCGCTGGCGGCTTTGATGATGACGGGATAGCCGATCTCATTGCAAATCTCGCGTGCTTCTTCGAACTCGGAGACAGCACCGTCAGAGCCCGGCACAAGCGGCAGGCCAAGCTTGCCGGCAGTGCGCTTGGCTTCAACCTTGTCGCCCATCGTGCGGATATGTTCTGGCTTGGGGCCGATCCACTTGATGTCATGCGCCTCGACAATCTCGGCGAACTTGGCGTTTTCGGAAAGGAAGCCATAGCCCGGGTGGATCGCATCAGCCTGCGCAATCTCGGCAGCCGAAATGATGTTGGCTATGTTGAGATAGCTGTCGGATGCGCTGGGCGGACCGATGCAAACTGCGTGATCGGCCAGGCGAACATGCATCGCATCGGCGTCGGCAGTCGAATGCACCGCGACTGTTTCAATGCCCATTTCGTGCGCGGCACGGTGAATGCGCAAAGCAATTTCGCCGCGATTGGCGATGAGGATACGCGAAATCGTCATGTGCGGCTCAGACAATCAGGACGAGCGGCTGGTCGAATTCGACCGGTTGCGCGTTCTCGACCAGGATCGCCTTGACCGTTCCGGCCTTGTCGGCGGTAATCGGGTTCATCACCTTCATCGCTTCGACGATGACGAGAGTCTGGCCTTCCTTCACCGTATCGCCGATCTTTACGAAATCGGCGGCGCCCGGTTCGGCAGCCAGATAGACAGTGCCAACCATCGGTGACTTGATCGCGGCAGAGACATCGGCATCTGCTGGACCAGCATCTGCGGCGGGTGCCGGTGCTGCTGCTACAGGCGCGGGGGCCTGAGCGGAGGGGGCCATCATCTGGGCAGGGGCTGCAGCCATCGTGACACCGCCGCCACGCGAAACGCGAATCTTGCGTTCACCATCTTCGACTTCGATTTCGGTAAGGCCGGTTTCGCCGAGCATCTCGGCCAATTCGCGAACCAGTGAGGAATCTATATTCATGCCGGACTTGCCGGGTGTGCTTTTGCGTGTGGACATGGATATCCCTGTCAATTGTTTGCACGCGCCTATGCGCGTCTGACGCCTGCCTGACAAGGGGGTGGGGCAGACGAATTACAGCGCGGCAGCCCGCTCCAACGCTACGTAATAGCTGCGCGGACCGAGGCCCTGAACGCAATCGACAGCTGCCATGCCAACATAGGACTTGTGCCGGAAATCCTCCCTCGTCGAGGGGTCAGACAGGTGCACCTCTATCACCGGCACAGCAATGGCCTTGATCGCATCAAGCAGGGCAATGGAAGTGTGTGTGTAGGCAGCCGCATTGAGGAGGATCGCCTTCGCGCCGCTCGCATGCGCCTCCTGCAGCCAGTCCACCAATGCGCCCTCGCTATTGGTCTGACGAAAATCGACCGACAAGCCAAGATCCTGAGCCTGCCGGACAAGCGCTGATTCGATATCAGCAAGCGTTTCGGAGCCGTAAATCTCCGGCTCCCGCGTGCCGAGCAGGTTGAGATTGGGACCATTGAGGACAAAGACGGTATCGGTCATTCACGCTGTCTAGCGTGCATTGGCGCGACCTCAAGCATCAACGCCTTTCACTTTTCCCCATTGGCGAGCAGCCGTATAACCGAGATAGCCGGTCCCGAAGAGGGCATAGAGTTCATCTGGCAGGCCGCGCAGGTATTTCGTGACCCCAGCACCGATCGCACCGGCCGACTCAGGCGCAAATGCGGCGAGCACTCCCATAGGCAGCGCGAACAGGATCATTGTGTACATCACGTACAGGAAACTGGGCCGTGCGCGGCTGGTCCAGGGGTCCCGGGAATTGGCTTCGGCAACGATGGCGGAAAGCCGTGCCTCGATAGCCTTGAGATCGTGGGTCCCTTGGAGGGCGATCAATTCGAGCTTCGCCTTGGCGCGGGCTTCCTTGTCAGGAATGATCTTGTCGATAATTGAGGCAAGGGGTCCGATAAGCGATTCAATTAGAGCCATATTTGGTTCCTCCATATGCATCAAAATAACCAGATACGACATGTAGGAAACCAGTGTTTACACCGGGCCGTGGCTTACGGTCCGGGATTCATTGAATCTGCAGCATTTCTGGGCTATTGCGCGGCCTAACAAGCGTTTGGGAGCAGATCGTGAAGCGTGCAATTCCAAATATCGTAGTTGCGGCGGCCGCCCTCGGGCTTGTTGGCGGCAGTGCGGTTGCGCAGCAGGCAGATCCGGTTCCTTCGAATGCTGCTGGCGCTCTGGAGGCTCCGGAAAATTGGGATTGTGACCGCATTCGCCCTGAATACAGCGAATATCTGGAAGAAGGGAATGCGCCGCAAGACTGGCGCTACGTCGGCCAGAACTACCGCGATGTATCCAACGATCGGATATACACTTGGCAGGACTGGCTCGACTGGGCCGACGATGCAGGATGTGGAGCCGGATATGTCGAACCACAACCCAATGTGGCCATCGGTTTGCTGATGGGCTTCTTCGGTGCGGGTCTCATTGCAGCGTCGGGCGGCGAGCGTGCGATCAGCCCCGGCTGATCCAGCCATACCCAGCACGCGTGCTGCGACCACATTTCCAAATTCTCAGAGAAATTCCACTGGTCGGGACGACTGGATTCGAACCAGCGACCCCTACACCCCCAGTATAGTGCGCTACCAGACTGCGCCACGTCCCGATACCAGTGGAGGCGGCCCTATAGGCCCCGCACTTGTGCATGGCAAGCGTTGAGAGCGGGCATTTTATTGCCCTGCATCACCTATCCTGCTAGCTGCGCGCGACATTGGAGATGAGGTGCCGCCTTGGCGCGCTTGATTGCGCCGAATTGCCACCCATTTCGCAACAGACATATGCATCAACGGATACAGGCTTTACCTAGATGATCGATTTTCTTGCCGCTGCTGGCGCCGCCGCTGCCCAACCGCCGATCTGGCTGCAGATCCTTCCGTGGGTCGCGATTTTTGCGGTTTTCTGGTTCCTGATGATCCGCCCGCAGATGCGCCAGCAGAAAGCCCACCAGGAAAAGATTTCCGGCCTCAAGCGCGGGGACGAGGTCGTCACTGCAGGCGGACTTGTCGGCAAGATCACCAAGGTCGAAGATAATTTCGTCGAACTGGAACTTGCCAAGGGCATGAAAGTCCGCGCCGTTCGCAATACAATTGGCGAAGTGCTCTCCGGCACCTCCGCCAAGCCTGCAAACGACTGATCCGGCAAGAAGCGGAAGGCAAAGCATGCTCGATTTCCCGACCTGGAGGAAAGTGTTCCTATGGGGCGTCGCCGTTTTCGGCATGCTCCTGTCACTGCCTTCGCTTTTCTCGCTCGCCAATCTGGACTGGCCCGATCAATTGCCGGATCCGGTGGTCAATCTGGGCCTCGACCTTGCAGGCGGTAGTCACATCCTTCTTGAGGCAGAGCGTGACGAAGTGTCCGCCATGCGGCTCGAGGATCTGGAAGAGGGCGTGCGCAACGCCATGCGCCGCGCCGAACCGCGTATCCGCATCGGCGATGTCTCGACTGCTGACGGCCAGCTGAGCTTCCTGCTCGACGATGCCGGCGACGTTGATCGTGCGCGGGCCGAACTCGAAGACCTGATGAACGGCACCGGTCCGGTGCGCGAATGGGATCTCCAGGTAGTAGATGGACAGCGTTTCGTGCTGACCCAGACTGCTGCTGGCCTCGACAATGCGGTCGATGCCGCGATGGAAGGCGCACTGCGCACCGTTGGTATTCGTATCGACGGGCTGGGCACGCGTGAGCCGACCATCCTGCGACAGGGCGATACCCGCATCGTGGTCCAGGTTCCGGGCCTCCAGGATCCTGAGCAGCTGAAGGAATTGCTGGGCAAGACCGCCAAGCTGGAATTCAAGCTGGTCGAACGCCAGGCTAGCGCCGAAGAAGTTGCTCGCGGTTTTGTCGCTGGCGGCGAAGTATATCCCTATGCAGAGGGTGAGGGCTTTCCCAATGGGGTCGTGGTCCAGCGGATCGGCGGCATCGATGGGGAAACGTTGACCGGTGCTCAGCAGAATTTCGACCCGCAGACCAATGAGCCGGTAGTCTCGATCACTTTCAATCCTGACGGCGGCAGGCGTTTCGCCCGCATGACCACCCAATATACCGGTCGCCAGTTCGCGATCATTCTGGACGATGAAGTGATCTCGGCCCCGCGAATGCTGGAGCCGATCCAGAATGGTCAGTCGCAGATTTCCGGAAGCTTCACTGTCGAAAGCGCAAATAACCTGGCGATCCAGCTTCGTTCGGGCGCATTGCCTGTCGAACTGAGCGTGGTTGAAGAGCGGACGGTTGGCCCGGACCTTGGCGCCGATTCGATCAAGCAGGGCATGATTGCCATCCTCATCGGCACCCTGCTGGTGATGGGCCTGATGATCGTTACCTATGGGCGCTTTGGCATATTCGCGACGATTGCGCTCGTCATCAACATGTTGATGTTGCTCGGCATCATGGCGGCGCTCAATATGACGTTGACCCTGCCGGGCATCGCGGGCTTCGTCCTGACAATCGGTGCGGCGGTGGACGCCAACGTGCTGATCAACGAGCGAATACGTGAAGAACGAGCCCGGGGTAGGCGCGTGATTGCGGCGGTCGAAAACGGCTACAAGGAAGCAAGCCGCGCGATTTATGACGCGAACATTACCAACTTCATTGCTGGCGTGCTGCTGTTCAATTTCGGCTCTGGTCCGATCAAGGGCTTCGCAGTCGTGCTAGTCGTCGGCCTGTTCACCAGTGTGTTCACGGCAGTGCCGCTCACCCGCATGTGGGTCGCCGGATGGTTGCGTAAAGCGCGCCCCGCCGATTTGAATATTTGAGGATTCGGACGATGAAACTTCTCAAGCTCGTCCCAGACGATACCAATATCAAATTCCTGAAATGGCGCGTGCCATTTTTCGTGGTCAGCCTGTTCCTGATCGCCGCAAGCTGGGCATTGGTGTTTACCAACGGCCTTAATTACGGCGTCGATTTTGCGGGCGGTCTGGAAGTGCGTGCCACTTTCACCGAGCGCACGGAAGCGCCCGTTTCACAATTGCGTCAGGACGTCGAAGGGCTCGGCTACGGGTCTCCGGTGGTCCAGCGGTTCGGCGAAGACAACCAGGTTTCAATCCGAGTGCGCCTGCCTGACGAAGTCGCTTCCAACAAGGAAGCCGCGCAGGCCGCCGCCAATGCCGTGGTCGACGAGCTGAAGTCCAACTATCCCGACTTTCGCCTGGACGGTAACGATAATGTGTCTGGCAAGGTTTCAGGCGAGTTCCGAGAGGATGCCGTCTTTGCATTGGTCGCAGCAATGCTTGCCGTGGCGCTGTACATCTGGATCCGGTTCGAGTGGCAATTCGGGGTCGGCGCGCTGTTCGCGCTGTTCCATGACGTAAGCCTCACTTTGGGAATGTTTGCGCTGTTCCAGCTGGAATTCAGCCTGCAGATCATCGCGGCTATCCTTGCGATCATCGGTTATTCGCTCAACGATACCATCGTCGTCTACGACCGTATCCGCGAGAATTTGAAGAAGTATCGCAAGATGCCGCTTCCCGAATTGCTCGACCTGTCGGTAAATGAGACCTTGGCGCGTACCGTAATGACTTCGTTGACGCTTCTGGTGGCGCTGCTGCCCCTACTCGTCGTGGGGCCGGCCAGCCTGTTTGGCCTGACTGCGGCCATCACGCTGGGCCTGTTTGTCGGTACCTACAGCTCGGTTTACATGGCCGCTCCGCTGCTGGTCTGGATGGGCGTCGACTCGGACAGCTTCGTCCCGGAAGAGACTGTCGCAGACCGTCAGGAAAAGATCGCGCGCGGCGAGGTCTAGCTTCCGATCAGACGGTCATAGTGCGCGCCCAGCGCCTCGCCGTTGGTCTTCCAGCTATAGTCCTTTACACAGGCGGCTACCTCTTCGGGTGGCCGCCTGTTTTTCAGCACCAGCCTGATCCCTTCGCGCACTGCATCGGTGCGGCGGGCAACAATTACACCTGAAGTGGGGTTGTCGACCACTTCGCGGGCTCCGCCGGCATCGGTGATAACGACCGGCGTGCCGCAGGCGAGGGCTTCGATCCATGCATTGGCAAGCCCTTCGCTCAACGAAGGCAGTACCATCGCATCGGCAGCCGACAGGATCAGCGGCAGCAAGTCGTGATCGACGCTGCCAAGAAAGTGCACGCGGTCCAAGACGCCTTCGGAATTGGCCAATGCACGCAAGCTGTTCTCGTCTTCACCTTTGCCCACGAGTAGCAGGCGAGCGTCCGGCAGGTCGGCCAGCGCCTTGATGACAAGGGCCTGTCCCTTGCGTTCGATCAAGGCGCCAACAGTGGCAAGCAGCTGGTCGTCTGCGGACAGGCTCACTCCCAACTCCCTGCCCAGACGGTTGCGTAGCTGCGTATGGCCAAGCGGGCGAAAGCGGTCGCGGTCAAGGCCGGTGCGGTGGATCGAAATCTTGCCTCTGGCGATGCCCAGCGCGGCCATATCGTCCGCCAGCGCTTCTGATACGGAGAGGATACCAGCGGCCTTGTCCGCAGCCTCACGCAGAGCCTCTGCGCCGTAATTGCGCGCGCCCCAGTAATGGATGTCGGCTCCACGGGCCTTGATGGAGAACGGTAGGCGCAGCTCCTGTGCGATACGCATCGCCGCAGGAGCATCCGGGTAGAAGAACTGGGCGTCGACCATGTCGAACGGTCGTTCCTCGTGAAGTCGTCTGGCCAGCGGCATCACCGCGTGAGCGATGAGTTTGGGATTGAACCGGCCGCCCACTTTGGGGATCAACCGGAACGTCGGGCGGTGAACTTCGATCCCGCTCTCGGTGCCGCTCACCGCAGCTTCTTTGGTCGCGGCATAACGGCCGAATGCAATCGGCGGCAAACCGATGGGATTGACCACGACCGGTTCCCAATGCGTTTCCTTGGTTAGCGCCTCGATCGAGCAAGCGACAAATGTCCCGAAGCGCGGAGATGCCTGGTTCGGCCAGAGGGTCGACAGGACGAGGACGCGCCTGTTCTTCTCCGCGGTCACAGCCGACGGACCAGCATTTCTGCAACGCCTATCCATGCCGGGCTGTCGACCACCTGCTGCTTTTCTCCGTGACCGGGAGGCAGGATGCCGACAAGCTTGCCTTGGCGGTCAATCAGTCTGCCGAAGCAAAACCGGCCAGCCTTGCGCGGGACCAGGACATCGCGGTTGACCGCACGCCCCGCGTCCTCTGGGGCAATCTGGCGCAGCCATAACTGGTCCCCGGGGCGGTATTCGCCGTGCGGGTAATCGACAGTCAGGACGATTAGCGCGCCTTCCGCTCCGAGGTCGGTCGCGAGAATCGCGTCGCGCGTCTTGTCCAACGCTTCCGGTCCGTCTTTCGCCAAGGTCGCTACAACCTGGGGGTGTGCGGCATTTTCCGAACGGACGAGCACCTCCGGTTCGACGCCGAGCGCCCCTGCAATCCGCTCCATCCATTTCAGCGACAGATTGCGCATTCCGGTTTCCAGCCTGCCCACCGTTTGCGGAGTGGTTGGAGGATCGCAAGCTTGAGCAAGGTCGGCCAGTGTCCAGCCCTTCTGCTTGCGAATATCGCGAATACGATTGATCACCATGCATCTCCACTAACCGAAATGGTTTTTATACTTTCCTACACTAACCGAAAATTGGCAAGGGCCCTCTTCACGAATAGGGAGATGGCGATGCGAAGGCACTTGGTAGAACGCGAACTTACCGATGAAGGCGCTAAGCGCAATGGCTCGGCAAAAGGTAAGAAGCGAACCGTTTCGGTGAATATCGGTGAAAGCCCGCTTACTTGGCTCCATGCCCGGGGGCACCTCGATGACCGGCTTTTCGATGCGGGTGAACGTCTGCGAGCAGATTACGAGCGAGCCCAGATGGCGCCGAGTGTAACGATGCGGTGGGATCCGATCCGGGTGGATGGCGGGGGCGGTGACGGCATGACGCCGACCGAGCGGCAAATCGCTGCAAAATCGCGGTTCGATAGCGCGATGCAGGCGGCAGGGGCAGGGCTGCAGGACGTGTTGTGGCGGGTCGTCTGCGGGTGTGAGAGCCTGCCCGATGCCGAAAAAGGTCTTGGCTGGCCTGCCCGCAGCGGAAAGCTGGTGCTCAAGCTGGCACTCGACCGTGTGGCTGACTTTTATCGGATACGCTGAGCGATCAGTTTTTGCAGGGTTGGCAGTACATCGCTTTCAAACCACGGGTTCTTGCGCATCCAGATCGTCGAACGCCAGGCCGGGTGAGGCAAGGGCAGGAAGTCCGGCAGGAATTGATCGAAGCTGCGCACGCGTTCGGTCATCGACATCTTGCGGGTCTGCGGAAGATAGTGTGTCTGGGCATAGGCTCCGACCAAGAGGGTCAGCCGATCCTCCGGAAGCACTTCCAGCACCCTGCCATGCCATTGCGGAGCGCATTCGGGGCGGGGCGGTTTATCCCCTCCACTGGCCTTGCCCGGATAACAAAAACCCATCGGGACAAGCGCGACTTGCCCCGGATCGTACATCTGTCCCTTGGTGAGGCCGGTCCATTCACGAAGGCGATCTCCGCTGGCATCGTCCCACGGGATTCCGCTGGCGTGCACTTTCGATCCCGGAGCCTGGCCGATAATCAGTATGTCAGCACTGGCCGAGAAGCTGACGACGGGGCGGGTGCTGTGAGGCAGGTGCCGTGCACATATCCGGCAGCCGGCTATTTCTTCGGCGAGCGCTTCGGCGCTCAAAGCGCCTCGACCATTTCCGCCAGCATCAACCAGCGCTCTTCAGCGGCATCCTTTTCGGCGCGGGCATTCTCGATGCCTTTGTTGATGGTCGCGAATTTCTTGGGGTCCGAAGTGTAGAGATCTGGATCGGACAGGATGGCCTCGCCCTTGGCAATGGCCGCTTCCAGCTCCTCGATGCGGTCCGGCAGCAGCTCGTAATCGCGTTGATCTTTGTAAGAAAGCTTCGTGGGCTTCGCGGGCGCTGTGGAGGGTGCGGCCTGGGAAGGCTTTTCATCCTTCTTGGCCTTACGCTCGACTGGTGCGCGGCGTTTCTTCTCCCAATCCTCGTATCCGCCCGCCACGACATCTACCGCGCCCGTGCCGTCCAGGCCCAGAGTGATCGTGACCGTCCGGTCGAGGAAGTCTCGATCATGGCTGACGATCAGCACGGTGCCTTCGTAGTCGGCGATGACTTCTTGCAGGAGGTCCAAGGTCTCGAGGTCCAGGTCGTTGGTCGGCTCGTCGAGCACCAGCAAGTTGGATGCCTTGGCAAATTCGCGGGCCAGGAGCAGCCGTGAACGCTCGCCCCCTGAAAGAACGGAGACATTCATGTCGACGATCTTCGGGTCGAACAGGAATTCCTTGAGATACCCCTGCACGTGCTTGCGGACGCCGCGTACGTCGATCCAGTCGCCCCCTTCGGCCAGGACCTGACGCACCGTTTTGTCGTCGGTCAGAAGCTGGCGTTGCTGGTCGATCATTACGCCGGTCAGCGTCTTGGCAATTTCGACGGTGCCGCTGTCGGGTTCAAGTTCGCCAGTCAGCATCTTGAGCAGGGTGGTCTTGCCGGCTCCGTTTGATCCGACAATGCCGATCCGATCGCCGCGCTGGATACGCAGGGAGAACGGCTTGATGATCGTGCGGTCGCCATAGGACTTGGTGATATTATCGGCGACGATGACGGACTTCGACTTGAATTCCGCTTCGGTCGCAAGTTGCAGTTTGGCGGTTCCTGCGCTTGCAATCATCGACGCACGCTGGGCGCGCATCTGCCACAGCTTTTCCAACCGCCCCTGATTGCGCTTGCGCCGCGCGGTAACACCGCGTTCCAGCCAGTGTGCCTCCAGCTTCAGCTTGGCATCGAGCTTTTCGGCGGCGCGCGCTTCCTCGGCGTAGACCTGTTCTTCCCAGGCTTCATATCCGCCGAAGCCGACTTCCTTGCGGCGCAGGATACCCCGGTCGAGCCAGATGGTCGCACGCGTCAGACGTTTTAGGAATGTACGGTCATGACTGATTACCACGAAGGCGCCGCGGTAACGGTCGAGCCAGCTTTCGAGGAAGTCGATGGCTGCCAGGTCGAGATGGTTGGTCGGCTCGTCCATCAGCAACAGGTCGGGGTCCTGTGCGAGCGCACGCGCAATCGCTGCGCGGCGCTTTTCGCCCCCGCTCGCACCGTCGGTTTCGCGGCTCATGTCGATGCCGAGTTGCCCCGCGATCGCTTCGACTTCGTGATCTTCGGGGGCATGGTCGCCTGAGACAGCCCATTCCATCAGGGTCTTGAACCTGGAGAGGTCGGGATCCTGTTCGAGCAGGACGATGCGCGTTCCCGGCTTGATCTTGCGCACGCCGCCATCGGTATCGACCTGGCCGTCGATCATGCGGAACAGCGTGGTCTTGCCTACGCCGTTGCGGCCAATTAGCGCCAGCCGGTCGCGTGGTCCGATATGCAGATCAAGCGGTTCGTGATTGGGGCCGCCGAACAGCCACTTGCCGCCCTGCTGCAGCGACATGCCTTCGAGGCTAAGGATGGGGGGCTGTGCCATAGGGGCCGCGAGGTAGTCGCGCGGCCCTCATGCTGCAAGCGCCTACTGCGACAAAGCGCGCTCGTTTTCCTGCGCTGCGACCATAGTGGCCACGCTATCGAGCAGTTTCGGCGCGTCGTACACAATGCCGCCCTTGATCGTCCACCGCACACCACCGACCTGTTCGATTGCGCCGGTTTCATAGTTCAACTTGGTATGTCCGGTGCCGTAGAGCAGCTTGAGGTTATCAAGCGGATTGCCGGGCACGATGACGAGATCGGCCAGCTTGCCGACCTGGATCGTCCCCATCGGAGCTTCTTCTCCGCGCGGATCGTAAATTTCCTGAGCGCCGGAAACGGTCGCTGCCCGGATCACCTCGAGTGGCGAGAGGCCTGCTTCGCGCAGCATTTCAAGTTCGCCGATGTAAGCGAAACCCCACGTTTGATAGATGTAGCCCGGGTCAGATCCGGCTGTCACGCGTCCACCGCGGCGGTGGAATTCGGCGGTCAGATCGAACCAGTAGCGATAGAATTTGCGCCAGGCGACCTCGTCTTCGGTGGTCCAGTCCTTGTAATAGCTGCCGTGATTGGTTGCGCTGGGTTCGTAAAAATCAAGCAGCGAAGGCAGGCTGTAACGCTCGTGCCAATCGCGGTTCTTGGCTGCCATCACATCGCGGCTGGCAGCATAGATGTTGAACGTCGGGCTGA
Source organism: Qipengyuania psychrotolerans (assembly GCF_019711355.1). Taxonomy (NCBI): domain Bacteria; kingdom Pseudomonadati; phylum Pseudomonadota; class Alphaproteobacteria; order Sphingomonadales; family Erythrobacteraceae; genus Qipengyuania; species Qipengyuania psychrotolerans. Next base: position 1,658,052 of record NZ_CP081297.1, on the reverse strand, counting down.
GCGTGACGCCGCTCTCGACAAGGTAATCGATATACTCGTCCCACTCTTCGCTATGGGGTTCGACTACCTGATCTGCGAGCCGGGCAACCCAGCCGAAGCGAGACTGTTCGTCGAAGTAGTTGTAACCTTCAGGATAGCGGACGAGCGAATTTTTATCGAGCAGGCTTTCGAAATGCCCGTAGAAATGGGTGATACCGTCAAGGCCAAGCTCGACCGACTTGCGAGCGTTGACGCGCTGGACGCCTGGCTGGGCGAGGTGTGCGACAGTGCCGAGCCCCTGCTTTTCTGCTTCATCCAGCGCTGCACCAAGGACGTCAGGCATTTGAGCGTTGAAGAATTTTACGCCCCAGAACCCCTGTGCCTTGGCCCAGCGGACCCATTCGCGTGCTTCTGCCGGTGTCGTGGGGGCCGGGCGGTCCCATTTGTCGCCGAAGACGGCGTAAGGAAACAGGCGCGGTGCCACGATGGTATTGTTCTCGCTCCGCCGCCGATCTTCGAGATCAGGCTGTCCCGGTCCGAAATAGAACGAGACACCGCGGACGCTTGTCACGCCGTGTGCCAACCACAACCGGTAGCCATAAGATGGCTGGGCAGCCTTGCCCGGATCGCCGTTGTGACCATGCGTGTCGACGAAGCCAGGCATGACGGTCATGCCGCTCGCATCAATGACGCGATTGGCGCTTGCTTTGACATCGTCGGGCGCGCCGCCGCTGTGGATGGCAGAGATCCGGTTACCTTCGATCACGATATCGACCGGGCCCATCGGCGGAGCGCCCGATCCTTCGATCATGTTTGCTCCCGAAACGATCAGTACCGGGAAGGGGCCTTCCGCCTCGCCAGCCTGCCGGTCCGGCACAGGTTCCATCTGCGCGCTGGCGGCCGTGGCAAGAAATGCCGCTGCCATGCCGGCGAAAATACTACGAATGCCCATCCCGATCCCTTTTCCTTCGTTGCGGCTGGCTAATGCTAAATGGGCACAATGGGAAGTGGCCGGAACCAGAGCGTTCAGCCAATGGTAAAGCAGGAAGGCGGAAATTGCGCCTGATGAAAAGGAGTTACGCCATGATCCGCTATTCCATACCCGCTTTCGCCGCTCTCGGCCTTGCCACCACTGCACAGGCAGCCGAAATCCAGATCGCAGTAACAGGACCGGTCGTCGAACTGTCAGTGATTGAGCAGGTCGAGGCAGAGCCGGATCTGGTGAACGTAAGCGCCGGTGTCACAACCGACGCGTCAACTGCCGTCGAGGCCTTGCGTCTCAATTCGGTCGAAATGCGCAAGGTTATCGACCGGCTCAAGGCCCTGGGTGTCGCCGAACGTGATATCCAGACCACCGGCATCAATCTCAATGCCCGCTACGACTATGATCAAAGACAGCAGCGGCAGATCTTTCGCGGCTATCAGGCCAGCAACAGGGTCAGCGTGACGCTGCGCGACATCGACGAGACGGGCAAAGTTCTTGATGCGCTGGTCGCGGCAGGAGCCACCGACCTTAGCGGGCCCAGTTTCAGCCTCGACGACGATACGTCTGCCAAGGCGCAAGCACGTGGATCGGCAATGACCAGGGGCCGCGCCCAGGCGCTCGAATATGCGCGCATGGCAGGATATGCGGACATTCGCCTGCTGGAGGTGAATGAGACGATCAGCGGTTTCGCGCCACCGCAGCCGATGATGCGTCAGGAATCTGTGCAGACGGCAGCAGATACTTCTGCGCCGGTGCAGCCCGGCCTCGTCGCTACCTCGGTGAATATTACGGTAAAATACGAGATGACCCGCTGAACCATTGAGAACGGCCATATTCACACCTTGTTCAATGGCTTGGAGGTAGTCACACAGGCATCATGAAACTCCTTATCTCATCCTTTCTCGCAATCGGCCTCATCGCCGGTCCGCTTCTCGCTACCCCAGCTGAAGCGCAGCGGCGCTCCGAACAAGGCGAGGCACGCAAGGAAATGAGTGCGGGCAATGCAATGAGTCTCCGAGATATTGAGGCCCGTATCTTGCCGTCGATGCGCGGTGCTGAATATCTCGGTCCGGCCTATGATCCCGCAGCGCGCGCCTATCGCCTCAAATTTATCCGTGATGGCCGGGTGATGTATGTCGACGTCGATGCGCGCAACGGCAGGGTCATCCGCCGCAGTAATTGATCGGGCGCAGAAACTCCGTTCACCTTGACGCGTTCATCTACATGAACGACACGCGTCACAAAGATATAAGGACGGAAATGGCATGCGGATCCTGATTGTCGAGGACGAGCCTACGCTCGGCCAGCAACTTAAATCCACTCTTGAACAGAACGGCTATGCCGTCGATCTCTCGACCGATGGCGAAGACGGCCATTACTTGGGCTCGACAGAGAGTTACGACGCCGTCATTCTCGACCTGGGGCTGCCCGAAATCGACGGTCTCACGGTGCTGGGAATGTGGCGCAAGGAAGGTCGCAAGTTCCCCGTACTGGTACTGACTGCCCGCGACAGCTGGAGCGACAAGGTCGCCGGCCTCGATGCTGGTGCCGACGATTATCTCGCCAAGCCTTTCCAGACAGAAGAACTGATCGCCCGTCTGCGCGCGCTCATCCGCCGCGCTTCGGGTAATACCTCCAGCGAACTGACTGCGGGCCATGTCCGCCTGGACACTCGTTCGGGCCGCGTCACGCGGGAAGGCGAACCGGTCAAACTGACCGCGCAGGAATATAAGCTGCTGAGCTATCTCATGCACCACAAGGGCAAGGTGGTCAGCCGCACCGAACTGATCGAACACATTTACGATCAGGATTTCGACCGCGATTCCAATACGATCGAGGTCTTCGTTACGCGTATCCGCAAGAAGCTGGGCGCAGAGGTAATCACTACGATCCGTGGACTTGGGTACAGCCTCGACGATCCCGCCGACGCACCGCGAGCCTGAGGAAACTCAGGCAGACGATGCGCGCGCGGCGGTGGATGATCCGCCCGCCGATGCGCGCGCGCCTGTAGCGGTGCCTGACAAGATCAAACACGGCACGCCGCGCCGCAGCCTTGCCAATCGCATGATGGCGATCGCTGCGGTGTGGATATCGGTGTTGCTGGTCGGTGGCGGCTTCGCGCTCGATCGGACACTGACGCGGATGGTCGAGAAGAACTTCGACGACCAGCTAGAGTACCTGCTCAACGCAATGCTGGTGGTTGCCGAAATCGGGCCGGACGGTGAGGTTTATTTCAACCGGCCAATCGGTGAACCCCGCTTCCTCGAGCCGAACAGCGGCCTCTATTATCAAATCAGTGCCGAGGGACAGGAAGGTTACGCCTCAGATTCGCTGGAGCCCGAATTGTCGAATTCGCTGTGGGATACACCGCTCAAACTCCAGCAGGACCATTTCGACAACGAGCCGCATTTCTATGACAGCGAGCAGTTCGACGGCGAGCCGCTCAGAATGGTCGAACGCAGTGTTATCTTGCCGGATAGCGATGCACGATGGACCTTTGCGGTTGCCTCTGCCCGCGAGGAACTGGATTTCCAGATATCGCGTATTCGCGCGATCCTCGTGTGGAGCTTCGCCGCGCTAGGCCTTGGTTTGCTCGTCATGGCGGTCCTGCAAAGCTGGTACGGCCTGTCACCGCTACGCCGGGTCCGGGCTGCCATCCAGTCGATGCGCTCCCAAGGGGCCAATAGCATTGACGAACCGCTGCCTCTGGAAGTCGAACCACTGGTAGAGGAAATCAACGGCCTGCTGGCTCACAGCGAAAAGCAGGCTGAAGAAGCGCGGATGCACGCAGGCAACCTGGCCCATGCCTTGAAGACCCCGCTGACGGTCCTTACCAACGCGGCAACCGCTCATGATCCCCAGCTTTCCGAACTCGTCTGCCGCGAAACCAAGACAATGCAGCGCCATGTCGAGCACCACCTCGCTCGTGCCCGCGCTGTCGGCAGGAGGGCGTCCGGGCATTCGCGGGCCGATGTCTGGCCCAGCGCGGAAAGCGTCCTTCGCGCAGTGACCCGCATTTACGAAGACACGCGCTTCGACCTCGACGGAAACAAATCCGCGGTGGTCTCGGTAGAGCGACAGGATCTCGACGAAATTCTCGGCAATCTTATCGAGAACGCAGCCAAGTATGGCGGGGGCAGTGTCTTTGTGACCATCGACGCTGCGCCGGAAGAGGACCTTTGTACCATCTGGGTCGAAGATGACGGGATGGGCATCCCCGAAAGCGAGCGTTCGCGCATATTTGACCGCGGTGCACGGCTGGACACGGGCAAGCCGGGGACCGGTCTGGGCCTGGCAATCGTGCGCGATGTCGCGGAAATTTACGGCGGCACGGTCGAACTCGATGAAAGCGAAGACCTTGGCGGACTGCTGGTAAAACTCAGCCTGCCGCGAGCGGGTTAGCCATCGCGCGCCTGCTCGTGGTGGCGGATTACTTCGTCGATGATGAAGCGCAGGAATTTTTCGCTGAACTCCGGGTCCAGCTCGCTCTCTTCAGCAAGCCTTCTCAGTCGGGCTATCTGCGCCTGTTCACGCGCCGGGTCGGCGGGCGGCAAGGTAACCTTGGCCTTGTATTCGCCAACGGCCTGAGTGATCCGAAATCTCTCGGCCAACATGTGCACGATTGCGGCATCGATATTATCAATGCTTTTGCGAAAGCCGGCCAGGACCGAGTCTTCGGCGGTGGCGTGGTCGGGGGAAGGTTGCGCTGGTTGCGTCATCACTTGCCAAGGTATCACCAATTCCGGCCTTGCCAAGAAAGCAAGTGCAGCGCATGGCCAAGCTGTAATGACAGCCGATATCGTACCTCTGCCGCGCAAGGGCCCGGAGCCTTCGATTGATCCGATGCTGGAATTGACCGCATCGGGCATGAATCAGGTCAACCAGGTCATCCTCGACCGGATGCAAAGCGAAGTCCCGCTGATCCCGGCGCTTGCAGGCCATCTGATTTCGGGCGGCGGGAAACGCCTGCGCCCCATGCTAACGCTCGCCGGTGCTGACTTGGTGGGATACAGCGGAACGCGCCACTACAAGCTGGCAGCAGCTGTCGAGTTCATTCACACTGCCACGCTTCTGCATGACGATGTTGTCGATGGCAGTGACCTGCGCCGGGGCAAAGCGGCGGCCAACATCATTTTCGGCAATCCTGCGACTGTGCTCGTGGGCGATTTCCTTTTCAGCCGGTCGTTCGAGTTGATGACCGAAGATGGCAGCCTGAAGGTCTTGAAGATCCTGTCCGGCGCCAGCGCAATCATTGCCGAAGGCGAAGTTGACCAGCTGACAGCGCAGCGCAAGATCGACACGAGCGAAGAACGCTATCTGCACATCATCCGCGCCAAGACCGCTGCCCTGTTCGCGGCCGCGAGCCGGATCGCTGCGGTCGTGGCGGAATGCGGCGAAAAGGAAGAACAGGCGCTCGATGAATACGGTCGCAACCTCGGGGTTGCATTTCAGCTGGTGGACGATGCGCTGGATTACGATTCCGATGCAGCAAAGATGGGCAAGGACCAGGGCGACGATTTTCGTGAAGGCAAGATGACGCTGCCCGTCATCCTCGCCTTCGCACGCGGCGACGAAGAAGAGCGGGCGTTCTGGAAAGCTGCAATTGCAGGTTTTCGCTGCGGGGATGAAGACCTCGCAGAAGCAATCCGCCTCATCGGTAAACACAATGCTGTCGCCGATACCCGGGCGAGAGCCCGCCACTTCGCGCAGCGCGCGATTGATGCATTGTCGATTTTTCCGGATGGGAAAGCCCGTCAGGCGATGGCGCAGGCGGCCTTGTTCGCAGTGTCACGCGGGCACTAAGGTAAGTCTCCGACCCCGCTGGGCGAGGCCGGAGAAATTCAGATTTACTGACGTGAAGCGGTCCAGGTGACCTTGCTTCCATCGCGTGCGTCGGTCGACGTCGCCGAGATCGTGTCACCTTCCACAACCATTTCGGTCGTGCTCAGCGTTTCGCCATCGCGGGAGTAGGTTTCGCGGTAACTGTTCGCGCCGGTTTTTTCGACTGCAACCATGGTGTTGGAATTGCTGCCTTCGACCGCGACAGGTTCGCCGCCAAGGGCGGCCGTATAGCCGCTGCCATTTCCGGAACTGGTGATGGTGTCGCCATCAAGCGCAAACGAGAACATCAGCCCTGCATCATCGATGTTGCCGATGTCCGAAACGGTCCATTCGCCGGACATTGCGTGCGAGCCTTCGGGGCCCGCTGCAGTGCGCGTAAACATGGTTTGGCCGTTGACTGGCGTATCGCCGCTGAGATCGGTGTAATCGATTGTTGCCGACTGCCCGTCCTCGCTGATGGTGAGGGTGGAGCTGCCAAGTTCTTTATCGCCCAGACGGCTTGCAAACTTCACGGTGTTGTCGTCGATGATTTCCAGTTTCTGGCTGTCCACACCCGGACGTTCGACAGTCTGCCATTCGCCGTTCGCGGTGAAACCATATGGAGGCGTGCAGCTGTTACACTGGTACTCGCCATCGGCCAGCACCCAGTTCCGATTGTCGTTTTCGAAATTGGCGGAATCGACGTTGGCTTTCCATTCACCAGCGATCGATCCTGTTTCGGCTGCTGCTTCTGTTTCCGGCGTTTCGCTGCAGGCACCCAAGCCTACGGTAAGGGTCACCGCTGCAAATGCGGTCATCATCTTTCTCATATTGTACTCCCGTTTGCGTGATCGGGATCAGACCTTTATCAGGTCAGACCATCGCGAACCCTCCCCAGCGCGTGTTGAAACGGCGCAAGTGGCGCAAACTTAGCGATCCACAGGTCCATCCACCAATAACCAATAAGAGAAGCCTCATTTCAGACGGTTAGGTGGATTGCAGGCACAGGGGGCTGCACATCGCGCGCGCTTGTGCAAAAGGTGGCACGTGAATGAACGCCTGCCCATCCATGAAGTATTGCCAGAACTTGCCGCCAGACTCCGCGGCCAGCAAGGCGCGGTGCTGCTCGCTCCCCCGGGGGCGGGCAAAACCACTGCCGTTGCCCCGGCATTGCTGGAAGAGCCATGGTGTAGCGGCACAATCATTCTGACCTCCCCTCGGCGGGTGGCGGCGCGTGCCGCAGCCGAGCGGATGGCACAAATGCGAGGCGAAAAGCCGGGGGAGACGATCGGCTACCTGACCCGGCTCGACAGCAAACGCTCGTCAAAAACCCGGGTGCTCGTCGTAACCGAAGCGATTTTCGTCAATATGATCCTGGATGATCCGGAACTTGCCGGGGTTTCCGCCGTGCTGTTCGATGAAGCGCATGAGCGCCATCTCGACAGCGATTTGGGACTGGCGCTGGCGCTGGAAAGCCAATCCGTGCTGCGCGAAGACCTGCGTGTAGTGGTCATGTCTGCGACCATTGACGGGGCGCGTTTTGCCTCCCTGATCGGCGAGGATGCCCCGGTGATCGAAAGCGAGGGCAGAGCGCATCCGCTCAGCACCGTGTGGCTTGGTTCCTCGCCGCAAGAGCGGGTGGAAGACGCCATGGCGTCTGCCATTTCTCAGGCATGGCGCAACGAAGAGGGTGATATTCTCGCATTCCTGCCGGGAGTAGGGGAGATTGAGCGGACGCGCGAACTTCTTGAGGGGCGGCTCCCGAATGCGCTAATCCTGCCGCTGCATGGCCAAGTGCAGCCAGCCGAGCAGCGCGCAGCAATCCGGCGTGATCCCCAAGGGCGCAGGCGCATCGTGCTGGCGACTGCGATTGCGGAAACCTCACTTACATTGGACGGGGTTTCCGTCGTGGTCGATGCAGGCTTTGCCCGGCGCGCCGAGTTCGACCGGGCAGCGGGCACTACGCATCTTGTCACCCATCGCGCCAGCCAGGCCGCCGCAGCGCAGCGTGCCGGGAGAGCTGCACGCCAAGGACCCGGCACCGCCTATCGCTTGTGGGAAGAGGGCGGCCATGCAGGCCGCCCCGCATTCGATCCGCCGGAGATGGAAACGGCTGACCTTGCGCCTTTGGTCCTCACGCTGGCGAAATGGGGTTCGTCCGAACCCGCCGACCTCCAATGGCTCGACCCGCCGCCGCCCGCTTCTGTTGCGGCCGCGCGCACCACTTTGCAGGCTTTGCACGCCCTTGATGCTAAGGGGTGCATCACAAGCCGGGGCGAACTGCTTGCCCGTCTCCCGCTCGACCCAGCGTCAGCGGCCATGTTGCTGTTTGGCGCAGAACACGGTGTACACAGCATAGCGGCGAAGATTGCATTGCTGCTTCAGGAACGCGGGCTTGGCGGGCGGAGCGAAGACCTTGAGGCACGCTTGCAGCGCTGGAACAGTGATCGCGGGCAGCGGGCGGAAGCGAGCCGAAAACTGGCGGGGCGATGGGCAGATCGGGCCGCGTCACTGGTCGAAGCGGGCGGGAGAGGAGAAAATCCTCCACCAGCCATAATGCTGGCAGCGGGACGCCCGGAATTCATCGCAAAACGCCGCGATGCAAGCGGCGAAAGCTGGATTTCGGCTGGTGGCCGGGGCTTCATGCTGGACCCGGTCTCCCCCTTGGCCCGTGCGCAATATCTCGTCATCGGTGATGCCCAGGGGCAGGCCAAGAGCGCCCGCATCACGTCCGCGATAGCGCTGGAGGAGACCGATCTGGAGCAATGGCTGGGTGAGCGGATTGAACGCAAATCCATCCTTCGCTGGAAGGCGGACCGGATCGAAGCGCGGCTGGAGCGCAGGCTCGGCGCGATTACATTGGCGAGCGGGCCAGATCCCGCACCTGACGAACAGGCGATTGTGGACAGCCTTGTGGAAAAAGCCTTGGAAAGCCCGGCAAAGCTTGTGCCTGGCGAATTGGGCGCGCGTGCCCGCTACGCCGGTATCGACGCTTTCGAGGATGATGCACTGGCAGCGTCTGCCGATGTGTGGCTCGCTCCGCTCTTGGCCAACAGGCGCGATCTGGCTGTGCCAAAGGGGAAGCTGGTGGAGGCGCTGCTTGGCTTGCTCGACTGGGACACGCGTCAGTTGCTCGACAAGGAGGCTCCGCGCGAGTTTACTTCACCGGCCGGAACTACCCACCCGATAGATTACACCGGCGACGATGCGCCGAGTGTGGAAGTGCGCGTGCAGGCCCTGTTCGGGCTCGAGCGGCATCCCATGGTCGGCAAAACGCCGTTGCTGCTCAAGCTCACTAGTCCGGCGGGCCGCCCAATCCAGTCGACCCGTGATTTGCCCGGTTTCTGGCGGGGAAGCTGGTCCGATGTGCGCAAGGACATGAAGGGCCGCTACCCCAAGCATCGCTGGCCTGACGAGCCGTGGAAGGAAAAGCCCAGTTTGAAGACCAAGAACGCCTTTTCAAAAGGCGGAGGCTGAATTACAGGGCATCACCATGGCAGCACGTATTTACCAGCAAGCGAAAAGCGCGATGCAGTCGGGCAAGGCCCGCGTTGACGAATGGGTGCTCGAATTCGAGCAGTCCGAAGCGCGCAGGGCAGACCCGCTCATGGGCTGGACGGGCAGCGGCGATACGCAGGCGCAGGTCCAGCTCAAGTTTCCGAGCAAGGATGCAGCCAAGGCCTATGCCGACAAATACGGCATCACCGCACGCGTTCACGCAACGCCGCCCAAGAGCCTGCACTTGCAGGCCTATGCCGACAATTTCAGGTAGCGCTTGCCAGCTTTAGCTGGCTGCATCCTCTCCAAAAACAAATTCATGCTCATTGGCCTGCCAATGGGCATTGCCTGCTGCCACTGCGGCGCGGCAATCGCTGGCATCATGGCCGATATCTTCTGCAAGGAAGATAGTCTCGCTGGCATACAAACCTGTGAAACGGATATCATCGCACCTTCCGTCACCGGCGAATTGCGACGCATCGTCTCCGTAAGCGTAGTTTACCCCTGCGGCTGGTTCATCGAACATGGGGTTGGCCGTGACTTTCCCGGCATCGAACGCGGCACGGCAGTCTGCTGCATCCCGCCCGATTGAATCGGTCATAAGCGCATCCGCCATGCCTTCTCCCACGAAGCGCACGTCATCGCATTCCCCATCCCTCGCAAATTCCGAATCGTCATTGCCAAAGTAAGGGCGTTCTTCGGCGGCGGCAGCCGGCAGGGCGGAAGCGAGTATCAGCCCAATCGCGAAGCAAATCGATTTTTTCATGTTTTCTCCCCCGAGAATGGCATCAGGCGTATCGGGAAAGCCGGGCCTTGCCAAGCAGGGCAAGCATCTCCATATGGCGCGCCGGGAGTCGGGTGGACGTTTGCGTTCGCTCACCGGGTCAGGTCCGGAAGGAAGCAGCCCAGGTGAATTGCGGCGGGTCGCTCGGCTCCTTTATTTTCCCACATACTTCGGCATGACATTCGGCGCTTCTGCGCCTACCTATCAATGCATGGGCGATTCACCGGAAAATGATGGCGGCCTTCCATGGGAAGCCGAGGCCGAAGAGGCAGACACGCCGAGCGCAGCGGAGCTAGAGGCAGCAGGCCAGAGCCCATTGTTCGGGGCGCCGGATGAACCTGCGCCGCCGGAAGCAGAGCGGGAACCAAAAGCCGTTGCTGCACCTCAAAGCGCGGTAGAAACATCGAAAGATGCGCAACCGGCACCGGCTCAACCTTACAGGGTTCTTGCGCGCAAATACCGCCCACAAACATTCTCCGAATTGATCGGTCAGGATGCAATGGTGCGGACGCTGGCCAATGCGATTGCGCGTGACCGGCTGGCTCATGCCTTCCTGATGACCGGCGTCCGGGGGGTGGGTAAGACCTCGACCGCGCGTCTCATTGCCAAAGCCTTGAATTGCATCGGACCGGACGGGCAGGGCGGCCCGACCATCAGTCCATGCGGCCAGTGCGAACCGTGCACCGCGATCGCAGAGGGGCGCCACATCGACGTAATCGAGATGGACGCAGCCAGCCATACCGGCGTCGACGACGTCCGCGAGATTATCGAAGCGGTGCGCTATGCCGCCGTGTCGGCGCGGTACAAGATCTACATCATCGACGAAGTCCACATGCTCAGCCGCAATGCGTTCAACGCCTTGCTCAAGACGCTGGAAGAACCGCCGGCGCATGTGAAATTCCTGTTCGCCACGACCGAAGTCGAGAAGCTGCCGGTCACGGTGCTCAGCCGGACGCAGCGGTTCGATCTTCGCCGCATCCCGGTAGAGCTTCTTGAAGCGCATTTCGCCGAGATATGCCGCAAGGAAGGGGTCGAGGCAGATGATGAGGCACTCCACATTATCGCCAACGCCGCAGAAGGATCTGTGCGTGACGGGCTCTCCATCCTCGATCAGGCGATTGCACACGCGGACATGGACACCGGCGGAAAGGTTTCTGCCGACCGTGTTCGGGACATGCTCGGCTTGGCAGATCGCGGGGCGCGGCGCAGGCTGTTTGAGCATCTGCTCGACGGCGATGCGCAAGCTGCCTTGAAGGCGGTTGACGATCAATATGCGCTCGGCGTCGAACCGCTCGCCCTGATCCGGGCGCTCATGGATTTGACGCACAGGATTGCGCTGGCACAGGTCGCTGGCGGCGCGGCCGATGCGCCAACCGTGGAAGAGCGTGAACAACTGAGCGACTGGGCAGGGCGGCTCGAAGTTGGACAAGTGCACCGCTTGTGGCAGCTGCTGCTCAAGGGCCACGACGAGGTAAGGCAAGCGCCGGACCCCTTGGTGTCGGCCCGCATGGCTTTGCTACGCGTGCTGCATGCCTCGAACCTGCCGGATCCCGGCAAACTGGCGAAGAAGCTGGAGGAACTGGCCGAACGCGGACCAGGACCTGCTGCTCCGACAGGCGACACTCAAACAGGCGCGCCTGCACCAAGCGCGGCGCTCGACTGGGAAAGCCTCGTCGACCAGGTCGATCACGCTGGACATCTGCAAGCCGCCAGCATCATGCGGCTGCAGATTCGTCCGATCTCGGTAGAACCGGGTAAGCTGGTATACGACCGCGACGGAAAATTTTCGGATGCGATCGAGCCGGTCCTAAAGGATGCGCTCTATGCCATAAGCGGCGAACGCTGGTTGCTCGAAGCAGGGAACCCGTCAGAGGCCCAGCCTTCGCTGGTGGAGCGCGACAAGGCAGATCGCGAGGCGGCCAAGGCCAAGCTGCGCGAACATCCGCTGGTGAAAGCAACATTCGCGGCATTTCCCGATGCCGAACTCATTGAAGATGGCGCCCCGCTTCCCCCGCAGAGGCGCGAAATACCCTGGAGTCAAAAAGCATGAAGTCGATGGAAGAAATGATCGCCGCAGCCCAGAAGGCCGCCGAAACGATCCAGACACAGATGGGCGAGGCGCAGGCCAAGCTCGATACAATTGAAGTAGAAGGCAGCGCAGGCGGCGGCCTCGTCAAGGTTCGTGCCACTGCGCGCGGCCGGATCGTCGGCGTGCAAATTGACGACAGCCTGATGAAGCCGGAAGAAAAGCAGATTGTCGAAGACCTCGTAACTGCCGCGTTCAACGACGCGCGGGACAAGGCGGACCGGAAATCAGCCGAGGAAATGGAAGCGATTCAGGGCGGTATGGGACTGCCGCCGGGCTTCAAATTGCCTGGCATGTAAATCCCGCAGAGGCAGTCCTCACAGGCCATTTGCCGCAAATCCCCAACATGTTGCGCCCTCTGCGTTGCGAAGCGCAGGGCGCGCACCCATATTCAGGGACAAGCACGGCAAATTGGCCGCAAACGGACGCATGAATATGACACAGAGTTTCCCCCTTCTTCCCCTGCGCGACATAGTCGTTTTTCCCGGCATGGTCGTCCCGCTCTTCGTGGGCCGCGACAAGTCGGTGGCGGCGCTCGAAGTTGCGATGGAAGGTTCCAAGGATATCTTCCTCCTTTCACAGCTCGATCCGGGCTGCGACGACCCCGACGGCAGCGATCTCTATGACCTCGGCGTAGTGGCGCAGGTGCTGCAGCTTCTGAAGCTGCCCGATGGCACGGTGCGCGTGCTTGTCGAAGGGCAGGAGCGCGCCAAGCTGGAATCGCTGCGCGCGGAAGGCGAACATGTTGTTGCCGAAGTATCGATTATCGAAGAACCGACCTCGTCCGGCAGCGAAGTTACCGCAATGATGAGGCAGGTCGTCGATCAGTTCGGCGAATATGCCAAGCTCAACAAGAAGGTGGGCGAAGATGCGGCCGAACAGCTGCGCGAAATCGACGACGCCGGAGAGCTTGCCGACACGATTGCCGCAGCAGTCAACGCTAAGGTGTCGGACAAGCAATCGCTGCTGATCGAATCCGATCCGCTCAAGCGCCTCGAGATGGTCATGTCCTTCATGGAAGGCGAATTGTCCGTCCTCCAGGTGGAGCGCCGGATCCGTGGCCGCGTGAAGCGCCAGATGGAAAAGACCCAGCGCGAATATTACCTCAACGAACAGCTCAAGGCGATCCAGAACGAACTGGGCGGCGATGACGATGACGGCGGCAACGAGATTGCCGAACTGACCGAGAAAATCGGCAAGACCAAGCTGTCCAAGGAAGCCAGGGCCAAGGCCGAAAGCGAATTGAAAAAGCTCAAGGCCATGCAGCCGATGAGCGCTGAAGCGACGGTCATTCGCAACTATCTCGACGTGCTTCTCGGTTTGCCTTGGGGCAAGAAGAGCAAGGTCAAGAAGGACATCGCCAAGGCGCAGGAAATCCTCGACGCCGATCACTATGCGCTTGAGAAGGTCAAGGACCGTATCATCGAATATCTCGCGGTGCAGGCGCGTACGAACAAGCTGAAGGGGCCGATCCTGTGCCTCGTCGGTCCTCCGGGCGTGGGTAAGACTAGCCTCGGCAAGAGCATTGCGAAGGCAACCGGCCGCGAATTTGTGCGCCAGTCACTTGGCGGCGTGCGCGATGAAGCCGAAATTCGCGGTCACCGCCGCACTTACATCGGATCGCTTCCGGGCAAGATCGTGACCAATCTCAAAAAGGCCGGGAAGAGCAATCCGCTGTTCCTGCTCGATGAGATCGACAAGCTGGGCCAGGACTTCCGCGGCGATCCCGCATCGGCCCTGCTCGAAGTGCTGGATCCAGAACAGAACAACAAGTTCCAGGACCATTATCTGGAGCTCGATCTCGATCTCTCGGACATCATGTTCGTGACCACTGCGAACAGCCTTAACCTTCCGCAGCCGCTGCTCGACCGTATGGAGATCATCCGGCTCGAAGGGTACACCGAGGATGAGAAGGTCGAGATCGCTACTCGTCACTTGCTGGCCAAGCAGGTCAAGGATCACGGCCTGAAGCCGGAAGAATTCGAACTGACCGAAGACGCGCTGCGCGATCTCATTCGCTATTACACGCGCGAAGCGGGTGTTCGGACACTTGAACGCGAATTGGCGCGTCTGTGCCGCAAGAGCCTCCGCCGCATCCTCGAAGGCAAGGCAACCAGCGTCACCATCACTCCGGAGAACCTTTCGGAATTTGCAGGTGTGCGCAAGTTCAAGCACGGCATGAGCGAAGACGAGCCGCAGGTCGGCGCAGTCACCGGGCTTGCCTGGACTGAAGTTGGCGGCGAATTGCTGACCATCGAAAGTGTGACCACGCCGGGCAAGGGCGAAATCAAGACAACCGGTAAGCTGGGCGAGGTCATGAACGAGAGCGTTGCGGCGGCTTTCAGCTTCGTGAAAGCTCGCGCCCCGGCATACGGTATCAAGCCGAGCATCTTCCAGCGCAAGAACGTGCATATCCATCTGCCCGAAGGCGCCGTGCCCAAGGATGGGCCGAGCGCGGGCGGAGGCATGGTGACGTCAATCGTCTCCACGCTGACGGGTATCCCGGTACGCGCCGATGTTGCGATGACGGGCGAAGTGACCCTGCGCGGCCGCGTGCTGGCCATCGGCGGATTGAAGGAAAAGCTGCTCGCTGCGCTACGCGGCGGGATCAAGAAGGTCCTCATTCCGGAAGAAAACGTGAAGGACCTCGAGGAGATACCCGAAAACGTGAAAGCGGGTCTGGAAATCGTGCCAGTCAGCCATGTCGATGAGGTGCTCAAGCATGCACTGACCACGCTGCCGGTTCCAATTGAATGGACCGAGGCAGATGACCTTGCCAGCCAGCCGGGTCATACGGCTGCCGGAGGGCCGCCAGCGCCCACCGCGCATTAACAAAAGACACGCTGCACTGCAGCGACTCGGGAAGGCGTCCGAACTGGTGTTTGGGCGCCTTTCCCATTGCGGGACACCGCTTAACAACGATTCACCGCAGAAATCGAAATTACGCGCCGGAATCCGTGCTTTTTGGCGGATTTTGCCTTTGACAGCAGGTGTAAAAGTCTCTCAATTCGCACGCCTTCGATGACATGATTCATCGTTTCCAATTCAAAACACCACAGAGGGGGTTTTCACCACAATGAATAAGAACGACCTGATCAGCGCGGTTGCAGATTCTAGCGGCCTTTCGAAGAGCGATTCTGCGAGTGCCGTCGAAGGCGTATTCGATGCGATCACTAAGTCGCTCTCGAACGGTGACGAAGTCCGTCTCGTTGGTTTCGGCACATTCTCGGTTGCACGCCGCAAGGCATCGACCGGTCGCAACCCCCGTACCGGCGAACCGATGACGATCAAGGCATCCAACCAGCCCAAGTTCAAGGCTGGCAAGGGTCTCAAGGACGCAGTCAACTAAGATTGCACCTCGCTGCTGGATCGCCGTCGAGTGGTGCAGCGAAGAGTTAAAGAAGCGCCGCAGCCCACTGATGTGTGGCTGCGGCGTTTTTCTTTGCCCGCAAAAACCGGCAGCAGGCCTAGTCGAATGCGATCAGGGCTGTCGGGGCCTGTTCGGTCCGCTGATCTATCTGCCAGACGAGCGATTGCCCGCGAGCAGTCGGTGCCGGGCCTTCGTCAGTATTGTTCGCGAGAATACGGCCATCAGTGACGATGGTGAAGGTCCCTTCCGGCAGCAGGACATTCGGCAATTTATCGGCATCTTCGTCGTCGCCCATCTGGGCCAGGCCCATCATTCCGCTCATCATGCCTTGCATCGGGTTGCCGCCGCCCTGGGCTGCGAAACCGGGCGCATCTACCCGCACCTGTCCGCCGTCACGCAAGATGACGGTGACAAACATGTTGGCCATCGGCATCTTCTCGACAATCGGAAATGCAAAGTCGTGGGTCATGCGGCCCGATACGCGGAAATCGACGTCGAAAATTCCATCTTCCCGGTATTCGACCTTTTCCCAGCCTCGCTGGCGTTCCAGCTGCTGTGCTAGTTTTGCTGCGGCTTCCGGATCGCTGGGATCGAAACCGCCGAGCATTTGCTTGGCCTGCTCCGCTTCGCGCTCTGCCTTTGCGCGGCGTTCACTCGCACTGGCCTGCCATTCGGCTTTCTGTTCGTTGACCTCTTCAAGGGTGCATTCTCGCTCCTCGAACTCCTCATCGTAGCACTCGGCCTCGAACTCGCCTTCGGCCTTTGCCCCCATCTCGGCCAGCTTGCTCAGCGCTAGCATCTGGATTTCACCGTCATAGGAATACGCAAACGAGCCATCTTGCATCAGGTGCAGTTCGCTGGTGAAAGCTCCGGGTGACAACAGGCAGCCAGTCAGTGCAAATGAACTGGCGGCCGCAAGCGCTGCGGCGCGGATTGGTCTGGTCATCTTACCCCCTTCGAAAAAATTATTTGCGCGTCGCTGCTGCGTAGAGCGCCACAGCGGCCGCGTTGGAAACATTAAGGCTTTCGATCTCGGATGAAATCGGCAGCTTCGCCAGCGCATCGCAGTGGCCCTCGATATTATGGCGCATTCCCTCACCCTCGGCGCCAAGGACAAGCGCGATAGGTCCTGCTGGCAGCGCCTCGGCGAGCGTGGTTTCGGTATGGCCCGTCAACCCGATGCGCCAGTAACCGGCTTCTGCTATCTCCTCGAGCGCGCGGGCCAGATTGACCACGCGTATCCAGGGGAGGCGCTCAAGCGCTCCCGATGCAGCCTTGCCGATGACGCCGCCTTCCGGGGGAGAGTTGCGATCCTGCGTGACGATCGCAGCAGCACCGAAAGCGACTGCCGAGCGCATGATCGCGCCGACATTATGCGGATCGGTTACCTGGTCGAGTACGACAATCGGCCGTGCCGGGTCACCATCCAGGACTTCATCGAGAAACTTGTCCTCCAGTGCTGCGCACTCCAGCACGAGGCCTTGATGCGGAGCGTCCTTCGCGACCATGCGCGCAAGATCCTGCACGTCGGCATATTCGATCGGGAAATCGGCGGGCAATTCGCCATCAAGCGATTCGATGGCCTCGCGGGTTGCCGAAAGCTTGCGGTGGACGCGGTCCGGGTTCTTCAGCGCGGCTTCCACCGCGTGGCGGCCCCAAAGACGCACCTGACCCGTGCTGGCTCGGCCGCTGCCGCGCCCGCCCTTCATGCGGCCGGCCCGGCCTCTCAATGCACGTTTACGTTCGCCCTTTGCCATCTTTTCCATCCTGTATCTGGTATTGGGCTGCGCTCCTGCCAGTGAGGGCATTGACAGGCAAGCGCCGCTTCGCCAAAGGGGCGCCTCTCGGCGAGGGCCCCATGGGGTTCCCGACGTGTTTCTCCCCCGGAGAACAGGCGAGCCAGTGTGGACAGGTGGCCGAGTGGTTAAAGGCAGCAGACTGTAAATCTGCCCGCGCAAGCGTACGCTGGTTCGAATCCAGCCCTGTCCACCACCGGCTCACTTTGCAGGCGCAAAATCACGCAGCAACTCTCTTGCGAGCCGAACGGCGCGCGACTAGGCACGCCTCTATGACCCAGACCCCCCAATTGACCGGTCGGCCCGTCATCTCATCGACCGGCCTGTTTACCCCCGCACAGAGCATCTCCAACGAAGAGCTCGTCGCCAGCTTCAATGAATACGTGCGCCGCCACAACGAAGCGAATGCAGACGCAATCGCTGCGGGCGAAGTGGAGCCTCTCACCGAAAGCTCGGTCGAATTCATCGAGAAAGCGAGCGGTATCAAGGCGCGGCACGTCATGTCGAAAGAATCGCTGCTCGATCCCGACATCATGGAACCGCGGTGGCCCCAGCGCTCCAATGACGAAATTTCCATCCTCGCGGAGATCGGTGTGATTGCCGCGCGTGAAGCGTTGGAGCGGGCAGGGCGCAACCCCGAAGATGTCGATGCTGTACTGTGCGCTGCTTCCAATATGGAGCGGCCATATCCGGCGATGGCGATCGAGATACAGCAGGCGCTGGGCATCGAAGGCTTCGGGTTTGACATGAACGTTGCTTGTTCTTCGGCGACCTTCGGCATCCAGACTGCAGCCGACTATATTCGCGCCGGCAACGCCAAAAGCGTGCTGGTCGTGAGCCCTGAAATCACCAGCGGCCACCTCAATTGGCGCGACCGCGACAGCCATTTCATCTTCGGCGATGTTGCTACGGCTGTGCTGGTCGAGGATGCGGCCATCGCTCCCGAAGCGCACTGGGATATTCTCGGTACGAAATTGAAGACTGTCTTTTCCAACAACATTCGAAACAATTTCGGATTCCTCAATCGCGCTTATCCCGAAAACGCGGGCGGGCCGGACAAGCTGTTCGTCCAGGAAGGCCGCAAGGTTTTCAAGGAAGTCGTCCCGATGGTCGCTAAAATGATCACTGACGAGGCGGAGCGGCTCGATCTCGATCCTGCAAGCTTGCGCCGGATGTGGTTGCATCAGGCGAATACCGGAATGAACCGCCTGATCGCACACAAGGTATTGGGACATGAAGCGAACGAGGATGAAAGTCCCACCGTGCTCGATACCTATGGCAACACATCCAGTGCCGGATCAATCATCGCATTCCATCTGCACAACCAGGACTTGGAAAAGGGCGATACAGGGCTGATTTGCAGCTTCGGCGCAGGGTATTCGGCTGGGACTGTTTTCGTGCGCAAGGCGGGTTAGACGGCTTGTGAGGCGCGCTTCCAGCGCCTAGGCCACGGCTATGGCAGGTGATTTACTCGACAGTCAGGGACGCGGCGAGGCACAGTGGGGCCTGCCAGCAATCCATCCCGAGGGGCGGAAATTCGGCATAGCTGCCCTTGGGATATCGCTACTCTTCGCGTTTTTCGCGTGGGAGACGCTGGCCTGGCCCATGGCGTTCCTTTCGCTGGGTATCCTGGCATTTTTCCGCGATCCCGAACGTGTCGTGCCGCAAGATGAGAACGCAATTGTTTCCCCTGCGGACGGGCGGATCGTCCAGATTGCCGAAGTCGCGCCGCCGCGCGAATTGATCGCCGACGATGGCACCGGCTCGGCTTGCCTGACCGACGAACCGGTTGTTCGCGTGTCGATTTTCATGTCGGTCACCGATGTGCACATCAACCGCACCCCGATCGCAGGAATGGTCCAGCGGCTGGTCTATGTGCCAGGTCAATTCCTCAACGCCGAACTCGACAAAGCGAGCGACGAGAACGAACGCCAACACATCCTTATTCAGCGGTCAGATGGACTTTGCGTCGGGTTTACCCAGATCGCCGGACTTATCGCGCGGCGGATCGTGCCCTTTGTGAAACCAGGCGATACGCTGGGCGTTGGGCAAAGAGTGGGACTGATACGTTTTGGCAGCAGGGTCGATGTCTACCTGCCCAAGAATACTGGCTCAAAAGTCGTGCTGGGACAGAAGGTCGTAGCCGGCGAAACGATTATTGCAGAGCTTGGCACACAGCCACTGCTTGAAGGAGTGTCGCAATGAGCCTGCCCGATGAAGCCGATCCGCACCGCAAATACGAAGAACGAGCCCGGCTTGGCCCAAAGGCGGCCGAGGATGAGCCACCTGTAATTGGCAAGTCGCGCGGGCTTTCACTTCGCGCAATGGCGCCCAACGCCATAACGGCGGCAGCACTGTGTTCCGGCCTGACGGGCATCCGTTTCGCGATTTCCGAACAATGGGCGGCCGCTGCCGTCGCGATCATAGTGGCGGGGATACTCGACGGGATGGATGGCCGCGTTGCGCGTGCCCTCAATGCCCAGTCTCGTTTCGGTGCCGAACTTGACAGTCTCGCTGATTCGCTCAGCTTCGGGACTGCCCCGGCGATCATCATCTACCTCTGGTCGCTATCGGAAGACCCCCGGCTGGGCTGGTTCGCTGCATTGGCATTGGCGATCTGCTGTGCCCTGAGATTAGCGCGTTTTAACGCCCAGATCGACCTGCAGGAACAGCCGCACAAATCCTTGGGTTTCCTGACAGGTGTTCCGGCACCCATGGGAGCGGGACTTGCGTTTCTGCCCTTTTTCATTTGGTCGGCCACCGGTCTCGATGTTTTCCGGGAGCCAATCTTGGTCGGGCCATGGCTGCTCGCAGTGGCAGTGCTGATGATTTCCAGTATGGCGACGCCGAGCTGGGCATCTTTGCGCCCGCGCCGCGGAATCAGGCTGTGGCTGTTGGCGTTTATCGGGCTGCTGTTTGCGGCGCTGCTGGTCGAACCGTGGTGGACACTAAGCGCGATAGGGGTAGGCTATCTAGCTCTGCTCCCGTTTACCGCAATGCGGTACGCCAAGATCAGGCGGCGCGCTGCACCTGCTGCCGAGTAGCGCAGCGAGTGTGACAGGGCCGGGTAAAGCCGCCGTGCACGATTGCCGGGCGCATTCCAATTTTTCCGGCCTGCGCTTCTACAGGGAGCTTCAGACGCTGACGCAGCTGGCCGAAAGCGGACAGCCAGCGCAATCCGCCATCGGCAAGCACAATCAGCGCCGCAGTGGCGGCGAGGGCGAAAACGGCAGTCAGGAACAGTGCGAACATCCGAATATCTCCTGCCCGTACCCTGTCGATAAACCTGTTGACAGTCCGGGTAATTCTAGGGGAAAACCCCTATTCACCGCCGATGGTTCCGGCGATGGGAACAATGTTCCCTTTTTGTTCCGGCCTGTCAAGCGCTTTTAGCGTCAGGATTCTCCTTTTTTGCGACGAATCGAGTCTGGCTTTCGCTGGAAAAGCCCGTTAAAGGCCCGTTGTTCGCTTGAGATTCGGCTAATTCGAGCCGCTATAACGGGCGAGCAAATCCACATGGAAGGCGCTCATACCGGTGCCCGGCGCGGGACATACCGCACCACGGGTTCCAGTCTTCCAGAGGTACAACCGGAAAGGAAATGACCATGGCGGCCCCTACCGTCACCATGCAGCAACTGATTGAGGCCGGAGCACACTTCGGCCACCAGACCCACCGCTGGAACCCGCGCATGAAGCCGTATATCTTCGGCGCGCGCAACGGCATCCACATCATCGACCTGTCGCAGTCCGTGCCGCTCTTCGCGCGCGCTCTCGACTTCATCAGCCAGACTGCTCGCTCGGGCGGCAAAGTGTTGTTCGTCGGCACCAAGCGCCAGGCGCAGGATCCGATCCGCGAAGCAGCGCTCGCTTCTGGCCAGCACTTCGTCAACCACCGCTGGCTGGGCGGCATGCTCACCAACTGGGCGACGATCTCGAAGTCGATCAAGCGTCTCAAGACCCTTGATGAGCAGCTTTCGGGCGAAATGTCGGGCCTGACCAAGAAGGAAATCCTTCAGCTGACGCGTGAACGCGACAAGCTGGAACTTTCACTTGGCGGCATCCGCAACATGGGCGGCATTCCGGACATCATGTTCGTTGTCGACGCCAACAAGGAAGACCTGGCCATCAAGGAAGCCAACGTTCTCGGTATCCCGGTCGTTGCCATCCTCGACACCAATGTCGATCCACACGGTATCGCGTTCCCGATCCCGGGCAACGACGACGCTGCTCGCGCCATCAAGCTTTATTGCGACGCCGTGAGCGACGCAGCCCGTTCGGGCAAGGGCGAAGGCGTGACAGATTCGGGCGCCGACGTTGGCGCGATGGAAAATCCGCCGGAAGAAGCCGCGGCTTAAAGCCATTTTTGTGCGGCGGGGGCGTCATGTTCCCGCCATACAAGCGACGTATGCGCCGGGCCACTGATCCAGTAGGCCCGGTGCCCCGCATTCAAATACCAAGAAGGAAAATATCATGGCTGCATTCACTGCCGCTGACGTGAAAGCCCTGCGCGAGAAAACCGGCGCGGGCATGATGGACGCCAAGAAGGCTCTTGAAGCTGCTGATGGCAACATCGAAGCCGCAGTCGACGCGCTGCGCGCCAAGGGCCTCGCCACCGCACAGAAGAAGTCGAGCCGTACCGCGGCCGAAGGTCTCGTGGGTATCGCTGTCGAAGGCACCAAGGGTGTGGCCGTCGAAGTGAACTCGGAAACCGACTTCGTTGCCAAGAACGATCAGTTCCAGGATTTTGTGCGCAAGACCACTCAGGTCGCGCTCGGTGTTGCTGGTGATGATGTCGACGCCGTCAAGGCCGCAGCTTATCCCGACGGCGGCACTGTCGCCGACAAGCTGACCGACAATGTCGCAACCATCGGTGAAAACCAGCAGATCCGCCGCATCAAGACCGTTTCGGTCACCAATGGCGTGATCGTCCCCTACATGCACAACGCTGTTGCACCCGACCTCGGCAAGATCGGCGTTCTCGTCGCTCTTGAAAGCGAAGGTGACCAGGACAAGCTGGCCGAACTCGGCAAGAAGCTTGGCATGCACATCGCCGCAGCTTTCCCGCAGGCACTGACTGCAGACGGCCTCGACGCCGACGTGATCGAGCGTGAGCGCGCGATCGCCAAGGAAAAGGCTGCCGAAAGCGGCAAGCCCGAAAACGTCCAGGAAAAGATGGTCGAAGGCGCAGTCAATAAATACGCCAAGGAAAACGCGCTGCTCAGCCAGGTCTATGTCATCGACAACAAGACCCCGATTGCACAGGTCGTTGAAGCGGCTGCCAAGGACATCGGCGCCAAGGTTGAACTGGTGGATTATGTCCGCTTCCAGCTCGGCGAAGGCATCGAGAAGGAAGAAAGCGACTTCGCTGCAGAAGTAGCTGCTGCCGTCGCTGGCTAAGGCTTACGCCTTTCAAATTCTTGCGGCCGCCGGACATCTGTTCGGCGGCCGTTTTTGTTTGGGGAGGGTGCCCGGGTGGATCACGTCAGGTGGTTGCTTTTCGAGATTTCCACAATGCCGCGTATCAGTTTGCGAAAGTAAACGATGGCCTACTATGCCGGAGCCGTCCCTCTCGGTTTTGTGCGGCCACCGATCAGGAAACTCATAATCATCCCGACCAGCATAAGCGAAATGCCCAAAAGGCTCGCTTCGGTGCCCGTGCCGTAAAGAATCCAGGCACAGAACCCCACACCGAAGATCGCGAGTGGTCGCTGCACCCCGACCTTGATCGCGGTCAGGCAGATGCCAGCGTAAAAGAAGATGGATGACGCAGTAGTGAGGCGGAGCAGGAAATCCAGAACCTGTTCTCCAACCGAATTTGAACTAACCAACACTAAGGCCGCTGCAAGCCCGGTACCGGTCAAGAGCGGTCGCTGCCCGATGCCGCGCTCGCTTCCCGGTGCAATCCACTCTGGCAACTGACCGTCGCGGACCATCCCGAAAGGCACTTCGCCAAGCAACAGCACGACCGCATTCAGGCATCCGATTGCGGAAATGGCTGCAAACAGGGCTACCGCAGAGCCGGCCCACGAACCGGCAAATGTCGATGTGAACATGGCAAGAGGGGCGGGCGCATTTCTCAAGACATCGGCGGGGGTGGCCAGCACGATTGTTGTGCTGACCAGGAAATAGATGACGAGGACGAGCACCAACCCGAGCAGGGTTGCGCGAACGACATTGCGTTCGGGGTCCTTCACCCTTTGCGCAATCAGGCTCGCACTTTCAAAACCCAACAATGCGAAACACAGCACGCCCACTGTCGGGGTCAAGAGCCCCAAGTTGAAAGGTTCGGATTGCGACTGGGTGAAAGTCGACGGGGCAGAAAAGAGAATAAACGCGGCGATGCCGATCACAAACACTAGCGGCAGCAGCTTCAATACGGTGGTAGCGACTTGGAACACTCCCGCGCCTTTCACTCCTCCAAGGTTCAACATGGCAATGGCCGACAGGATGAAGAACGCTGCGAAGGAGCGCATCCCGTTTGTCTCTGCCAACATAGGAAAGAGAAACGATAGATAGTCGGCGGCGACCATGGACAACACAGCGCCTGCACCGACCAGCAGGAGCCAGTAACTCCAGGCGATGATCCGTCCTGGGAGCAGGCCCAGAACATCGCCGCAAATTGTCAAAACGCTTGGCTCTTCGGGGTTTCTAACAGTCAGGTCCGTGATCACGCGGGCGATTGCCAGCACACCGATCCCCGCAGCTAGCCAGCCCACTGTGGAAGTCCATCCGAATTGCGCGAGTGAACTGGGGAGGACAAAAATGCTGCCTCCAATCATAGATCCGACAACCATCGAAATGGCGGTCCAAAACCCGAAAGATCGTTGCATAATTTATCCCCCCTTCTCGAGGTCTCGCACAGAAGCGCGGACAGGGGAATAGTCGTGCAGCTCGCGGGATGATCCGCTTCTCATCCCAAAAGCCCCTGGTTGAAGGGATGTGCGATGCTTTGATGGCCGCCCTTCAGTTTACGAGGGATGTTCGCGGGCCTTTCCCTTTGCGCCTCGGACCCTTCATGGCTAAGGAACCGCATCCCAAGCCGCTACACGGATTCTGCCCGCATGCCCCTTCCCAAGATGAACCGCGTCCTCCTGAAGCTGTCGGGCGAGGTATTGATGGGGGACCAGCAGTTCGGGATTGATCCGGCCTTCGTGCTGGAGCTGGCCAAGGAAGTGAAAGCGGCCAAGGAAACGGGCCTCGAAATCTGCCTCGTCATTGGCGGCGGCAATATCTTCCGCGGCATGGCCGGGGCGGCGCAAGGGATGGACCGTGCGCAGGCCGATTACATGGGAATGCTGGCCACGGTGATGAACGCGCTGGCGATGCAGAGCGCGCTGGAACAGATCGGCGTAGAAACACGCGTGCAGAGCGCGGTCCAGATGGACCAGGTGTGCGAGCCGGTCATCCGCCGCCGCGCAGAACGCCACCTTGAAAAGGGACGCATCGTTATTTTCGCGGCTGGCGTCGGCGCGCCTTATTTCACGACCGACAGCGGCGCTGCACTGCGCGCGGCCGAAATGAACTGCGATGCCTTGCTCAAGGGCACCAGCGTGGACGGAATTTATGACAGCGATCCCAAGAAGAACACCGATGCCAAGCGATACGAAACCGTAAGTTACGGCAAGGTGCTTGCAGACAATCTCAAGGTGATGGATGCCAGCGCGGTGGCATTATGTCGTGACAATGACATCCCGATCGTGGTCTTCTCCATCCGCGAGAAGGGCAATCTGGCGACGGTGCTTTCGGGCGACGGCGTGCAGACTGTCGTAACCGATCACACCAAATAAGAACGAACGACACAAGACGAGGAAGCCTGACATGGCCAAATATGACAAAGCCGATATCGAACGCCGCATGCACGGCGCGGTCGAAAG
Organism: Qipengyuania psychrotolerans; assembly: GCF_019711355.1. Classification (NCBI taxonomy): domain Bacteria; kingdom Pseudomonadati; phylum Pseudomonadota; class Alphaproteobacteria; order Sphingomonadales; family Erythrobacteraceae; genus Qipengyuania; species Qipengyuania psychrotolerans. The sequence continues at coordinate 1,632,859 of NZ_CP081297.1, read as the reverse complement.
TCTGAAGGGCGACCTTTCGGGTCTGCGCACAGGCCGGGCAAATACCAGCCTGCTCGATCCCGTCGTGTGCGAAGTCTACGGCTCGATGATGCCGCTAAGCCAGGTGGCAACCGTTTCCGCTCCGGAACCGCGGATGCTCAGCGTCCAGGTCTGGGACAAGGCCAATGTCAGTGCGGTCGAGAAGGGCATTTCCAAGGCCAATCTCGGCCTTAATCCGATGACCGACGGCCAGACCGTGCGCCTGCCGATGCCCGACCTTACCGAAGATCGCCGCAAGGACCTTGCCAAGCTGGCCGGGGAATATGGCGAGAAGGCGAAGATCGCGATCCGCAACGTGCGCCGCGACGGCATGGAAGCGCTGAAGGAAGACGAGAAGAAAAAGGAAATTTCGGAAGACGATCGCAAGCGCTCCGAGGACGAAGTCCAGAAGCTGACCGACAAGCACGTTTCCGATACCGATGAAGTGGTGGCCAAAAAAGTACAGGAAATCATGACGCAGTAAGCCCTCACCGGGGGCTTGCTTCAGCGTCACGATTATCATGGCTACTTCGCCTGACAGGATTGCCCGCCATGTCGCCATTATCATGGACGGCAATGGCCGCTGGGCAAAGCGCAAGCACCTGCCGCGCGTCATGGGGCACCGCAAAGGCGTCGAGGCCGTGCGCGAGCTGGTGCGCAGCCTCAAGGACACCGAGATCGAGTGCCTGACGCTCTATGCGTTCAGCAGCGAGAACTGGAAACGGCCTGAAGAAGAGGTCGATGACCTGATGAACCTCATGCGCAAGTTCATCAAATCGGACTTGCCAGAATTCATCGCCAATGACGTTCGCCTGCACATTATCGGCGATTGGCAATCGCTTGCGCCGGATATCGTCGAAATGCTCGAAGATGCGCTGGCCAAGACGGCAAGCGGCTCACGCACTCTGGCCGTGGCGCTGAATTACGGCGCGCAAGCCGAACTGGTGCACGCCGCGCGTGCAGCCGCGCAAGGCGGAGAGATCAGCGAAGAGAGCATCGCAGCCAATCTCTACACCGCCGATCTTCCCCCGCTCGACCTGCTTATCCGCACCAGCGGAGAGGTGCGGCTGTCGAATTTCCTCTTGTGGCAGGCGGCATATGCGGAAATGCTGTTTACCGACGTGTTGTGGCCCGACTTCACGCCCGAGATGCTGATGGACGCGCTCGACCAGTTTGCGGGACGGGAGAGACGATTTGGCGGACGGTGAGCCAACCGTGAAGAAAAATGCCGACCTGCCGGTCAGGATCGTATCGGCCATCGTGATGATCGCGATTGCGGCTGCGGCGCTGGTGGCTGGCGATCCGTGGCTCGACTGGTTGATCGCCGCGGTCGTGCTGGGGACGCTGGTGGAGTTCATCCTGCTGGTGGTGAAGGCGACGCAGAACGTCTCCTACCGGCTGGCAGGGATACTGGCCGGAGTGGTTTATATCGGGCTTGCGGGGCTGATATTGGCCCGGTTCCCGGTCCCGATGGTCGTCGGCATCATCGGCACCGTAATCGCGGTCGATACATTCGCGTATTTCTTCGGTCGGACCATCGGCGGACCCAAGATCGCGCCGAGAATCAGCCCATCGAAAACGTGGGCAGGGCTGCTTGGCGGTATCGTCGGTGCCAGCCTCTGGATCGCGGCATTCATCTTCTTTGCGGCGCGCCAGATTAGCGGCCCGTCGACCATGGGGTTCGATATCAGCGAGATCGGGACCATCGCACTGATGGGCGTCGTTCTTGCAGTGGCCGCCCAAGCGGGTGATTTTCTTGAAAGCTGGCTCAAGCGCAAAGCGGGCGTGAAAGACAGCTCGAAGCTTATTCCGGGCCACGGCGGCCTTTTCGACCGGATTGACGGTATGATCCCAGTGGTCCTGATTGCCGGCGCTGTCCTGGGCGCCCCTGCATGACGCGCTCGATTTCAATCCTCGGCGCAACCGGATCGGTAGGCGCATCCACGCTTGATCTGATCCGCCGCAATCGCGGCGAATGGCGTGTCGAAGCGCTGACAGCGCATTCCAATGTAGAAGAATTGGCAAAGCTTTGCCGTGAATTCGGGGCCAGTGCCGCAGTTATTGCAGATGAGGCACACCTCGGTGCGCTGAAAGACGCCTTGGCCGGATCGGGCGTCGAGGTTTCTGCCGGGAAGTCGGCGCTGTGTGAAGCGGCCTCGCGTCCGGTCGATATCGTGATGGCGGCCATTGTCGGCTGTGCAGGCCTCGGCCCGGTCATGGCAGCGATCGAACAGGGCACTACTGTGGCGCTCGCCAACAAGGAAGCACTGGTCTCCGCCGGGGAAGTAATGACCGCAGCCGTGGCCAAACATGGCGCCACGCTGCTGCCGGTCGACAGCGAGCACAACGCGATCTTCCAGTGCTTGCAGGGCGGCAAGCTGGCAGAAGTGCGCTCCATCACGCTGACCGCCAGCGGCGGTCCGCTGCGCACCTGGAGCAAGCAGCAGCTCGATGCGGCCACGCCTGCCCAGGCGATTGCCCATCCCAACTGGGACATGGGCGCAAAAATTAGCGTCGACAGCGCGACCATGTTTAACAAGGGCCTCGAGCTGATCGAGGCGCATCATCTTTTCCCGGTCGGCCTCGACCGCATCCGTATCGTGGTCCACCCGCAGAGTGTCATCCATTCCCTGGTCGAATACCGCGACGGCTCGACCCTGGCTCAGCTTGGTCCGTCGGACATGCGAGTTCCGATTGCGTCATGTCTCGCCTATCCGGCGCGCATGGACACTCCGATGGAGCCGCTCGACCTCGCATCGATTGGTGAATTGACCTTCCAGGCGCCCGACGAAGAACGCTTCCCAGCAACCCGGCTGGCCCGTGAAGCGGCAGAAGCGGGCGGAGCGGCTCCGGGAACGCTCAATGCCGCGAACGAGGTGGCAGTGGCCGCATTCCTTGCAGGCAACATCCCGTTCAGCCGCATTGCCCTAATGGTGGAAAGCGTCCTTTCAGAAGCTGAACTTCCGTCGCCGCCGCGGACCCTCGAAGAGGTCCTGCGCGTTGATGAGGACGCACGTAGGCGCGCAAACGCCATGCTGGAGACTTGCTGACTTGGACGGATCGATACCTTTCTGGATGTATATCATCGGCTTCCCGCTGTTGCTGGGGCCGCTGGTAACGCTGCACGAACTGGGCCACTATCTGGTGGGCCGCTGGTTTGGAGTGAAGGCGGAAGCGTTTTCGGTCGGTTTCGGCAAGGAAATCGCCGGCTTTACCGACAGGCAAGGCACCCGTTGGAAGTTGAGTGCATTGCCACTGGGCGGATACGTTCAGTTCAAGGGCGATATGAACCCCGCCAGCATTCCCAATCCTGACGAGATCGAGCGCGCCAGTGCAGAAGAACGTGATGGCAGTTTCCATCACGCCGCGCTGTGGAAGCGCGCACTGATCGTTTTTGCAGGACCTGCAACGAACGTGCTGGTCACTCTGGCGATCCTCGTGTCCTTCTTCATGATGTTCGGCAAGCCGGTGACGGTCGATCCGTCGCAGGTGAATGTCGTAACGAGGTTCGCAGAAGATTCCGTCGCCCGCGATGCCGGGATGAAGATCGGCGACCGGTTGATCTCGATCGACGGCCAGACGGTCGCAAGTTTCGAAGATATTCGCGACCAGGTGATGATGCATCCCGGCAAGGCCGTGGACATGCGCGTGGAGCGCGGCAACGAAACAGTCGAAATTCCGGTGACCATAGCGGACATCCGCGAGGAAGACCGCTTCGGCAATGTATCGCGCATCGGGCGGATCGGCATTTATTCGTCGGAAATCACGACCGAACCGGTCGGCATCGTGGAGGCGAGCAAGCTGTCCGTCATCCAGACGGGCAAATTGCTCGACATGATGGTGACGGGCATTAAGCAAATTGTCGTGGGCGATCGCTCCGTCAAGGAGCTCGGCGGACCGGTGACCATCGGCAAATTTGCCGGTGAGCAACTCAGCCTTGGGGCCCTGGCCTTCTTCAATCTGGCTGCACTGATCTCGCTTAACTTGGCATTCATCAACCTCCTGCCAATCCCGGCTCTCGACGGCGGGCACCTGGCATTCTACGCGGCTGAAGCAGTCCGCCGGAAACCGCTGGGCCCCCGTAGTACGGAGGTGGCCTATCGGGCCGGTGTAGCGGTTGTGCTCGCGCTGATGGTTTTCGTCACCTTCATAGATATCGCCAAACTCCCGTTCTTCGGGGATTAGGCGGGGACAGGGTCTTGTGATGGCGCGTCTGCGGCGTCACACGGCTTGATCGCGCGGCGCGCATGGGGCAGGGGGCCTCCAGACGTTCCGCAAGGCGTCTTTTTGTATATTTGAGGACGGGAATTCCCTTGTCGATGACTGGATTTGCGAACGCCGCGAGCGAGACGAAACCCCATGGTGCGCGGTTCGTCGCCGGACTGTTGGCCGGCACCGTGCTGGCAAGTCTGCCGACCATAGCCTTTGCCCAGGATACGGATGCTACCGCTCCGCAGGCGCAGGAAGCTCCTGAAGCAGAGGCCCAGGCCTCTGTCATGCAGCAGGACACGGTGCGCACTATCGCAGTTGCCGGTGCCCAGCGTCTCGAGCCGCAGACCATCTTGTCCTACATTCGCCTGCGCACCGGACAGCCCTACACCCAGGCCGCTGGCGACGAGGTGCTCAAGGATCTCTACGCGACCGAGTTGTTCTCCAACGTCAGCGTGACGAACAACAATGGCAATGTGGTCATAACCGTGGTCGAAAACCCGGTCATCAACCGCATCATCCTCGAGGGCAACGAGCGGATCAAGAACGACAAGATCCTTCCTGAAATCCGCCTTGCTCCGCGCCAGATTTTCACGCGTTCGAAAGTGCGCGCCGACGTTTCGCGGATTCTTGAGCTCTATAAGCGCCAGGGCCGTTTTGCCGCCACGGTCGAGCCGCAGCTGGTCCAGCTGAGCCAGAACCGTGTGGATATCGTCTACGAGATCGAAGAAGGTCCCAAGTCGAAGATCCGCCAGATCAACATCATCGGCAACGAAGCGTTCTCGGACAGCGACCTGCGCGGTGAAATGGTCACCAAGCAATCGCGTCTGTGGACGTTCTTCAGCTCCAACACGAGCTACGATCCCGATCGCCTTGCGTTCGACCAGCAGCAGCTGCGGACATTCTACCTGACGCAGGGCTATGCCGACTTCCGTGTCGTCTCCGCCGTGGCTGAACTTACGCCGGACAAGGAAGACTTCATCATCACGTACGTGGTGGAAGAAGGCGAACGTTACAAATTCGGCGACGTTAGCGTCGAGAGCCAGCTGCGTGATTTCGACAGCGAATCGATGACTGCGCGGCTGCCCATGCAGACCGGCGAATGGTACGATGCCGAGCGCGTGGAGAGCACGGTCGAGCAGATGACCGACCTTGCCGGTACCTTCGGATATGCTTTCGCCGATGTGGCACCGCAGTTCGTGCGCAACCCTGAAACCCTGACGATGGACGTCAATTTCGTCATTCGCGAAGCGCCGCGTGTTTACGTTGAGCGGATTGACGTGAACGGCAATACGCTGACGCAGGACAAGGTTGTCCGTCGCGAGTTCCGTGTCGCCGAAGGCGATGCGTTCAACACGCTCGCTATCAATCGTTCGGAAGCGCGCATCAGGTCGCTGGGTTACTTCCAGGAGAACTTCGAAATTACGCAGGTCGAGGGCAGTGCCCCTGACCGCGTTATCCTCGAGGCGAACATCGAAGAACAGCCGACCGGCGAATTGCAGCTGTCGGCGGGCTTCTCCTCCATTCAGAGCTTTATTCTTGCCGGCTCAATTCGCCAGCGGAACTTCCGCGGCCGCGGCCAGACGGTCGGGCTGAGCCTCAACTATTCGCGTTTTTCCAAATCGGCGAATGTCAGCTTCTCCGAACCTTATGTGTTCGACCGGAATATCTCGCTCGGTGCAGACATTTACCACCGCGAATATGACAACGACTTTTTCGCGACGGACTTCAATCGCTACAAACAGGCTACCACCGGCTTCTCGGTCCGGGCCGGTGTGCCGCTGTCCGAGTATATGTCCCTCGTCGGTAGCTACACTCTCCAGTACGAAGACGTATCCATTGGCGATGCGTTCTTCGAAGACACCAATGGCGACGGAATCGAAGAGTGTCTGCAGTCACGCTTCATCTGTGAAGCGGTTGGCCAGCGCACGGCGTCGATCCTGGGCGCAACGCTGAATTACAATTCGCTCGATAGCGGTATCCGGCCGACACGCGGCGAAACGATCAGCGTGACTGGCGAATTTGCCGGCCTCGGCGGCAATGTGAAATACTTGCGGATGCGTTCGCGCATGGGCAAATTCTTCAACCTCGGCAGCGGGCTGATCTTCTCGCTAAATGCTGAAGGCGGCTGGATTCACGCGCTCAGCAACAATCCGAACCCCGGTTTCGACGATGTGCGCCTGACCGACCGGTTCTTCCTTGGTGAGCCACAGTTCCGCGGGTTCGACATTCGCGGCGTAGGTCCGCGAGTGGTGCGTCTGCAATATCTCGATGATGATGCCGATCCGACGACGCCGCGGATCTTGGAGACGATCGACCAGTTCCGCCAGAACGACAATCGCCAGTTCGATGATGCGCTTGGCGGTCGTGCCTATTATCTCGCTCGTGCAGAGCTCGAAATTCCGCTCGGATCCGGCGTTCGTGAAATGGGCATCCGGCCTTCGCTGTGGGTCGATGTCGGTTCGCTCTTTGCGATCGACACGCCGCAGCTGGACAATTTCCCGAACAGCTTCCAAGCCAGTTCGGGTGGTCGTTTGATCTATCTCGGACCGCTCTACGATCTGGAAACTGGCGACCCAATTGTGGATGCGGACGGAAATCCGCAAATCGGACGGACTTTCGACCAGTTCGACGCGGATGGAAACGCCAACGAAGCCGACCTGGATGCGAACGGTTTCTATCGTGAAGTCCTGTTTGGCGACAGCATCAGTCCGCGCATCACCGCGGGTCTGGGTGTGAACTGGAACTCACCCTTCGGACCGTTCAGGATCGATCTATCACAGACGATTAAGAAACAGCCGGGTGACGATACCAAAACCATTTCCTTCAATGTAGGAACGCAATTCTAATGAAACTGATTTCCAAGACACTCGCCGCTGCGAGCCTCGCCACTGTTGCCATGGCCGCCGCACCTGCCGCCGCACAGGTTAGCGGCAACATGGGCGTCGTGAGTGCGCCGGCTGCGATCGCTGCGACCAACGCGCGCGCAACTGCCTACCAGCAGATTTCCACGACCTATGCTTCGCAGATCCAGCAGATCCAGCAGAAGCAGCAGCAGGCGCAGGCCCTGCTTGTGCAGCTCGACACCAATAGCGATGGACAGCTCGATCAGGCTGAGCAGCAGGCAGCGCAGAATGCGCCGCAGGCTCAGCAGATCCAGACGCTGGAACGCGAAACGGCGCAGCTCTCGAACCAGGTTGACCTGGCGCGCATCTATGCTGTCGAGCAAATCCTCATGCAGTACGGCGCCGCACTGGAAACGGTTGTCCAGCAGGATAACCTCCAGATCGTGCTTTCGCCCGATGCGGTCCAGTACTCGGTCCCCGCCGCCAATGTGACCCAGAAGGTCGTCAACGCGCTTAACGCCCGTGTGCCTTCGGTTCAGATCACTCCCCCGCAGGAATGGCAGCCGAGCCAGCAGACGGTTAATGCTTACCAGCAGATCCAGCAGATCCTGATGGTTGCAGCCGCTCGTCAGCAGCAGGCCGCTCAGCAGCAGCAGCAGCCGGCTTCCAACGGCCGTTAATCGATACAGGGAGCAGGGGCATGAGCGAGACCGGATTCGACGTCGTCGAGGTGCTGAAGCGCCTACCGCACCGCTACCCCCTGCTTCTGGTCGACCGCGTGAAGGAGCTCGTCATCGACGAGCGTATCCATGCGGTGAAGGCAGTCAGCTTCAACGAAGACTTTTTCCAGGGACATTTTCCCGGTTCGCCGATTATGCCCGGCGTCCTCCAGATCGAAGCACTGGCTCAGGCCGCCGGCGTTCTGGCGGTTGAGAGCCTTGGCCTGGCAGGCTCTGGCAAGCTGGTCTACTTCATGGCGATCGAGAACGCCAAGTTCCGCGCCCCGGTGACACCAGGCGTGCTGCTCGATCTTGAGGCTGAGTTTGTCCAGAAGCGATCGCGCGTCTGCAAGTTCGCCGGCAAGGCGAGCGTGGAAGGCAAGGTCACCTGCGAAGTGCAATTCACCGCGATGATCGCTGACGCCCCGGAATAGGCTTGCAAAATACTGCGCGCGGCGCTAACCGCGCGCCTTCTCCACAAACAGCTGGACCGGTCGGAACCGCTCCGATGCTAAAAGGACGTTTATCATGAAGGCCGAAGGTCACCCCGATTATCACACAATCACGGTCAAAATGACCGATGGTACCGAATTCCAGACGCGCTCCACCTGGGGCAGCGAAGGCGATACGCTGACACTGGAAATCGACCCGACCAGCCACCCGGCATGGACCGGCGGCAAGCAGCAGCTTCAGGAAGGCGGCCGCGTCGCAGCCTTCAACAAGCGCTTCGGTGGCATCAGCCTCAAGAAGTAAGCTTGCTGCATCAAGCACATTTAAAAAGGGCGGTCCTGAAGGGCCGCCCTTTTACGTTTGCGTCCTCAGAATTTCAGTTAGGCGGGAACATCAGTCAGCGCAATCGATGCAGCGCGTTGCGATAGGTCGGGCCTCCAATCGCGCCCGGGCGATTTCCTTGCCGCAACTGCTGCATACACCGTAAGTTCCGTTCTCGATCCTCTGCAGCGCATACCGGATCTGAACAATTTCTGCGCGCAGGATTTCGTCGACACCTTCTAATGCCTCGTCATCGGCCAGATCAACCGCCTGTTCGCTCGAATCGGCCTCGAGCGGGTGACGCAGATCATCTTCGATGATTTCTGCCCGTTCGAGAAGGTCGTTCAGGCGTGTGCGCAGACGGTCTGATAGATCGGAATAATCGGTCATCACCAACCCCATGGTTGTTCGCGGTACCATTTGGTTATGACATATTTCACGCCTTTGCGCACTTTCATGCCGTGATGGATCGTATTCGGGTTCTCGCTTCCGTCCGCGCGCCAGTTGTTCCAGCAGAGAAGTTTGCCGGTTTCCGGGTGAAAGCTTTTCGAGATCGCCTTGAAGCGGGTCGCGCCGCCAGCCTCGACCTCGTTCAAGTAAACCATGAAGGTCCAGGTGCGCTGTCCTGCGACGGAGCAGTATCTTTCCCAATCCTGACCGCTGCGGTTGAAATAGTCGCAGTGCGGTTTGAATTCCTGCCCCAGATCGTAGCGTTGGCCTTGCAACGGTTCGCCGTGGGCAGGATCAATGCCGCCGAGTGCGGCGAAGAGGGATTCCATCTCGCGCACCGCTGGTTCGTCGGCATCAAGGTCGCAGGTTTCGCTGGTGCGAAAATAGTGGTCGTCGCCCGCGTCGGCGAGAGTGGATGGTCGGCGGTCCTGCTCGATAAGCGCGATGAGCCTGGCGCACAGTTCCGGGCTGACAAAGCCGCGCGATTGAAACAGTTCGAGCTTGTTGGTGGGTATGCGCTGCACGCCCGGCCTCGCGAGCAAGATTTCAGCTGAAGATTCGCCTGGTCCGATCATCCTGCGGCACGATAATGAGCCGAGCGCTCTCTGCAAGGGGCTGAAATATAGTTGCGTGAGGAGCGTCTTGAGCGCTTTTTCACTTCCCAATGCAAGCGGTTTGTGCAACAGGCACGCGCCGTTGCGCAAGGCGGGTTGACGCCCGCCTGTCCGCGATTATGAGGCGCCTTCCCGGCTGCGTTCCGGGGGCGTGTGGCGATCGTAGCTCAGTTGGTTAGAGCGCCGGTTTGTGGTACCGGAGGTCGGGGGTTCGAGACCCCTCGATCGCCCCATTTTCTCCCTTTGCGCAGCTTATGAATCTCCTTGCAGGGGCATAGCTATGACGGCTTTCTGGACCGAATCGGATTACGACGACCACGAGCTGGTTCAGCTTGTGCGAGACGCGAAGAGCGGCCTGACTGCCATTATTGCGCTTCATTCCACCCATCTGGGTCCCGGCGCGGGCGGCACTCGCTTCTGGCATTATGCCGAGCCCGACGCCGCCATGCGCGATGCCCTGCGCCTCTCGCGCGGCATGAGCTACAAGAACGCTATGGCAGGCCTGCCGATGGGGGGCGGCAAGGCCGTGATCCTTGCGGATTCCGACAAGACCAAGACGCCCGAAATGCTCGCCGCCTTTGCCGACGCGGTCGAGGCGCTGGGCGGTCAGTACGTGACGGCTGAAGACGTGGGGATATCGGAAGCTGACATGGCAACCGTGGCCCAGCGCACGCAGTATGTATCCGGCCTTCCCGTGCAGGGCGAGAATGCCGCTGGCGGGGACCCGGGTCCGTTTACCGCACTCGGCATTTTCCTCGGCATCAAGGCAGCGGTCAAATACAAGCTCGGGAAAGACAGCATGGACGGCGTCCATGTTGCGCTTCAGGGCGTGGGCAGTGTCGGCGGCGGTGTCGCCCGGTTGCTCGCCAAGGAGGGGGCCAAACTGACCCTGTCCGACATTAATCATGACCGGTGCGAAGCGCTGGCAACTGAACTCGGCGCCGATTTCGTCGAAAGTGACGCGATCATGTCGGTGCCGTGTGATGTTTTCAGCCCCAACGCACTTGGTGCGATCCTGGATGAAGACGGCATTGGCCGTCTCGATTGCAAGATTGTTGCAGGCGGGGCGAACAACCAGCTCAAGCGCGCCGAACATGGCCCCATGTTGGCAAAACGCGGCATCCTCTACGCGCCCGATTACGTGATCAACGCGGGCGGCATCATTTCTGTGACGCTCGAATATCTGTGCCGTCAGGACGAGGCGCCCTGTGATATCAACGAAGTACGCAAGCGTATCGCGCTGATCCCGGGCAGGCTCGAGCAGATCTGGCAGAAAAGCGACGAGACCGGCGAATCGTCCGATCAGGTCGCCGACCGCATGGCTCAAGCGCTCATCGGGCGCTGAGGGCCGTGATCTTCACTTGCGGGTCAGGCTGGCACCTGTAAAAGCGCTGGCGACGGCTTTAGATCATGCACGGCTTCGCCAATCCCAAACGATTTTTATCGCTCGCCCAGTGGCTCACGCCGCTGCTTTTGGTGAGCGGATTGGTGTTGACCGGCATCGCGCTTTTCTGGGGCGTGACATCGGTTCCGCCTGACCGGTTGATGGGTGAGACGGTTCGCATCCTTTTCATCCACGTTCCTACCGCATGGTTGGGGATGGGCGGGTGGAGCGCGATTGCGGTATCCAGTCTCGTGTTTCTGGTCTGGAGGCATCCGCTGGCAGCGATTGCCGCGCGGGCAGCGGCGGTGCCCGGCCTGGTATTTACGCTGATCTGTCTCGCAACCGGTTCCATCTGGGGGCGTCCGACCTGGGGCACATGGTGGGTCTGGGATGGCAGGCTTACCAGCATGCTCGTGCTCGCTTTCCTATACTTGGCCTACATAGCATTGGCTCAGGCCGCCGAACGTGAAGGCGTTTCGGCGCGCATTCCCGCGATCTTCGGCCTGCTGGGCGCGGTCAACATCCCCATCATCAACCGCAGTGTCGTGTGGTGGAATTCGCTTCACCAACCACCGAGCATAACGATGGGCAATAGCGCTATCGACAGCGTGTTCCTGCAGCCCTTGCTGCTTGCAGTGCTCGGCTTTTCGCTGATCTTCGGCGGAGTGGTGCTGGCGCGAATGCGGGCTTTGCTCGCAGACATTCAGGCTGAAGCCCGCCTGCGTAGACGTGCGATGGAGGCGAACTGACATGCGTGAGGCGCTGAACCAATGGGACTTTGTCATCGCCGCATATGTGGTGGCCGTATTGGGCACCTTGGCAATGATTGCCTGGAGCTGGCAGTCGATGAAGCGCGCTGAACGCCGCCGTGAGGAGGCTCGCCGGAAATGAAGGCGAAGCATCAACGTCTCGTCCTGATCGTGTTGGCACTGGTCGCGCTCATCGGCGCGGGCTTGCTCGCCACATACGCGCTGCGTAATCAGGCGAGCTATTTCTACCTCCCCGAGCAGATGGCAGAAAATCCGCCGGAGCCGGGTCAGGCAGTGCGCCTTGGCGGAATGGTCGAGCCGGGCTCTATGGAGATGCTCAGCGACGGGATAACGGTTACTTTCGCGGTGACCGGGCGCGAGCAATCGCGCATTCCGGTGCGTTTTGCCGGCATACTTCCGGACCTCTTCGTGGAAGGTTCGGGTGTCGTGGCCGAGGGCCGTCTCGATGCAGACGGAACCTTCGTGGCCGACAATCTCCTCGCCAAACATGACGAGAATTACGTGCCCCGCGAACTGGAAGGCATGAGCGAACACCAAGCCGCCGAGATGGCGGAAGAAACCACGGTCGGGCTCGAATGATAGCTGAACTTGGTCACGCTGCGCTGTGGCTTGCAGCAGCGCTCGCAGTGCTACAGCTCATTGCAGGTGCTTCGGGTACTCGTGAAGGTGCGATCGTGGGCATTGCTTCGCTGTCACGTCCCGCCGCGATCTTGCAGGGCGCGCTGGCGGGGTTCGCCTTTGCTGCGCTGCTGTGGGTCTTTGCCGTCACCGACCTTTCGGTGAAGCTGGTCGCAGCCAATTCCCATTCTCTCAAGCCGCTCATTTTCAAGCTGTCCGGATCCTGGGGCAATCACGAAGGCTCGATGCTGCTGTGGGTCACGGTCATGGCGCTGGCAGGTGCCTTGATCGCGGCGGTAGAGCGCAGGCTGCCCGAAAGAACCATGCAGGCCACCCTCGCTGCGCAAGGCTTTGTAGCGCTTGGGTTCTATGCCTTCCTGCTGCTGAGCTCCAATCCGTTCGAGCGACTTCCAGTCCCGGCATTGGAGGGTCAGGGGCTAAACCCGCTGCTTCAGGACATCGGCCTCGCGCTGCACCCGCCGACGCTGTATTTCGGCTATGTCGGACTGTCGGTCGCCTTCAGTTTTGCGGTCGGTGCGCTCCTGACGCGCTCGGTCACGCCCGAGTTTGCGCGCGCCATGCGGCCGTGGGTGCTGGGAGCGTGGGTTTTCCTGACGCTGGGCATCACCGCCGGTAGCTACTGGGCTTATTACGAGCTGGGCTGGGGAGGCTGGTGGTTCTGGGACCCGGTCGAAAACGCTTCGCTGATGCCATGGCTGGCGGCGACTGCGCTGCTGCACTCGGTTAGCGTCCTGGCCAGCAGGGATGCCCTGCGGGTCTGGACGATCATGCTGGGCGTCGTCGCATTTTCGATGAGCATGCTGGGCACGTTCCTGGTGCGCTCGGGCGTGTTGACCAGCGTCCATGCGTTCGCAGTCGATCCCGAAAGAGGCAGCTTTATCCTGGCGCTACTGGCGATCTATATCGGCGGTGCATTGCTGCTGTTCGCACTCCGCGCGTCAGCCATCAGCGAAGGGGAACGCTTCTCCGTGGCAAGCCGCGAAGGGGCGCTGGTGTTCAACAATGTCATGCTCAGCGCCATCCTCGCAGTTGTGCTCCTGGGAACGCTCTATCCGCTGCTGACCGAGGCGTTTGATGTCCGCGTGTCGGTGGGACCTCCGTATTTCAATCCTGTTTCGGCGATTTTCGTGATCCCGATGCTCATGGTCATGGCGGTCGGTCCGCTGCTTCGCTGGCGGCGCGACAGTTTCGGACGGATTTCAAAAGAACTCGCGCTGATCGCCGCGCTGGTCATCGCCGGCATCATCTTCTTCGCGCTGTTCGAGGGTATTTCGATCCTGCCGCTACTCGGCCTTGCGCTCGCCGTCGCGCTCGGCATCGCCAGCTTCCTGCCGCTGCGTGGCCGCAGCATCCGGCGAATGCCGATTTCGGTGTGGGGAATGGTGGTCGCCCACTTTGGGATTGCCGTGGCACTTTTCGGCATGGCGAGTGAAAGTGCATTTTCGACCGAGAAACTGGCGGCGCTAGAAGTCGGGCAAACGACGCAGGTCGGCCCCTGGAGCGTGAAGCTTGACGCTGTCGCACCGGTTGCGGGACCGAACTGGACCGCGATCGAAGGGCAGATGCTCGCCAGCTACAAGGGCGGCGAAGCGTCGAAGATCGCACCGCAATCCCGCAATTTCTGGGCTCCGGCCCAGCAAACTGCCGAAAGCGTCCTGCTGACCCGCTGGAACGGGCAGCTTTACGCTGTCATGGGCAGCGAGGCGAACAATGGCCGCTGGCAATTGCGCCTGTGGTGGAAGCCGTTCGTCACCTTCATCTGGTATGGCGGCATATTGGTCGCGCTAGGCGGGGTCCTGGCAATTATCGGACGCGTTCGCACCGACCTCAAACGGCGTTCTATCCGCCGCAAGATCGCGGTTCGCCGTGCTGACATGGAGACCGTGTGATGGGTTGGCGCATGTGGCTTCCCCTGATGCTGTTCGCAGGCTTCCTCGGCGTGGCGGCCTATCAGCTTACGCAGCCCAAGGACGATTTTATCGCAAGCGGGATGATCGGCCAGAAGCTGCCTTATTTCGAATTGCCAGCTTCGATTGAAGAACGGCCCGGCGTATCCGCTACCGATTTCGCCGATGGGAAACCGCGCCTCCTCAACATCTGGGCGAGCTGGTGCCTGCCTTGCATCGCGGAGGCGCCGCAGCTGGAAGCGCTAAAGGAGCAGGGCGCGGACATCGTCGGGATTGCCATTCGGGATGATCCGGCAGACGTCACCGAATTCCTCGCGCGGCATGGCAATCCTTACACGCGCATCGGGCGCGATGATCTTTCCGAAGTGCAGCTTGCGCTCGGATCCTCCGGCGTTCCGGAAACCTTCGTGATCGATGGGGAAGGGACGATCACCTACCAGCACATCGGTGATATCCGTGCGGATGACGTGCCCATGCTGCTTGAGAAACTGCACGAGGCGGCCCGGTGAAGCTGCTGTTCGCGCTCGTTTTGGGCAGCCTTGCTGTGCCGCTCTCCGCGCAAGGCGACGCGCCGCCTGCGCCCTATGCCTATCGCCAGCTTGAAGATCCTGCGCAAGAAGCCGCGGCGCAAGAACTGATGGAAACCCTGCGCTGCCTGAAATGCCAATCGCAATCCATTGCGGACAGCGATGCTTCAATGGCCGGCGATATGCGCCACCAGGTTCGCATCCGTATTGCAGCGGGTGAAGAGCCTGAAGAAGTGCGCGCGTGGCTGATGCAGCGTTATGGAGACTACGTGAGCTATGCGCCCGTGGTCAGCCGGAGCACATGGCCGCTGTTCGCGCTCCCGGCGGTGTTCCTGCTGCTGGTTGCGGGCGTGTTGTGGCGCAGGTTCGGTAAAAATTCATGAGCTGGCTCCCGATCATTGTGCTCGCCTTGGCGACCTTCGGGCTCGCTGCCTTCGCGCTAAAATTGCCCCGGAATACGTGGACTTTACTGGGGGCCGCGCTGTTATTCGGCCTTGCCGGGTATGGTCTCCAAGGTTCGCCTGGACAGGCAGGAGCGCCCAAACCGGCGGCTCAGGTTCAGGCCGACGGTGGGGAGCTGCTGGTTTCTGCGCGCCGGGCATTTTTCGGCGAAGGTATGCTGCCAAGCCGCTGGATCATGACGGGTGACGGCTATGCCCGCCGGGGAGAGTTTGAACCCGCGGCTGGCCTCTACAGCAATGCAATCAGCGAAAATCCGGGCGACACGGAAGCTTGGCTGGCACTTGGCATAGCGTTGACCGAACACGCGGAGGGCAATTTGACGCCTGCCGCCATTCACGCCTTTGAGCGTGCCGCCGAATTGCAGCCGGAGAACGGCGGTGCACGCTATTTCCTTGGTTTATCATGGCTTCGCGCAGGCGAGCCTGTCCGGACACGGGAATTATGGACGCAGGCAATCGAGGCTGCTCCCGAGTCGGCGGAATGGCGCGCGGACCTGGAATTGCGCCTGGAAAGGCTCGATATGTTGATGGAAATGGCGTCCCGGCAAGTGAATCCCGCTGAGTGACACCCGTGCGCGCGCCATTGCGGGGCCTGCGATGCGGTGCTAAGCGCCCCGACCTTGCGAGGGATACAGGCCCTCGCGGACAGGCAAATGACACTATGCGGCCGGACTTCCTCCTTTGACGAACGATAATGCCACTCCCAGCGAAGCGGTACCTGATGATGGTGCACGCCGCGAAGGACCAGGCCAAACGCATAGCCACGGTCACGGTGCTTCGAAGACGGCGCTTGCGGTGGGCGCTGTCGGTGTCGTGTTCGGCGATATCGGCACCAGCCCGCTATATGCGTTCCGCGAAACCTTCTCCGGTGCGGCGAACATCGCCATCGACCGGATGCACGTCCTGGGCGTCGTCAGCCTGATCTTCTGGTCCATGCTGATCGTCGTTTCGATCCAGTATGTCACAATCCTGATGCGGGCCGACAACAAGGGGCAGGGCGGTAGCCTTGCTCTCGTTGCGCTTCTGAGCCGTCACATTGGCAAATCACGCTGGGGTTGGCTCGTCGTTCTGCTCGGGGTCTTCGCGACGTCGCTGTTCTACGGCGACTCGATGATTACGCCTGCTATTTCCGTCCTGTCGGCGGTCGAGGGTTTGGCGGTCGTCAATCCGGGCCTCAGCCCGCTGGTGATCCCCATCGCGCTGGTTCTGCTGGTTTTCCTGTTCATCTTGCAAAGCCGCGGCACCGCCAAGGTTGGCGCTTTGTTTGCCCCCGTCATGATCGTATATTTCGTGACGATTGCGGGCCTTGGTCTCAACCAGATCTGGCAGAACCCTGACATTCTGTGGGCGCTGAACCCCTATTATGCCGTGATGTTCTTCGTGACAGACGGGGTGGTAGCCTTCCTGGCGCTCGGCGCAGTGGTCCTCGCGGTGACTGGCTCTGAAGCGCTTTATTCCGACATGGGCCATTTCGGACGCGGACCTATGCGACTGTCGTGGTTCGGCTTTGTCATGCCGTGCCTGCTGCTGAACTATTTCGGGCAGGGCGCAATGATTGCCGGTCTGCCGCCCGAACAGGCCGCCGAAGTCGTGCGCAATCCGTTCTTCCTGCTGGCGAGCGAGGAATACCGGCTGCCGCTCGTGATCCTCGCCACGATGGCGACTTTCATCGCAAGTCAGGCGGTTATCTCCGGCGCGTTCTCGATCACGCATCAGGCGATGCAGCTGGGCTTCATGCCCCGTATGTCGATCCGCCACACGAGCGAGACCGAAGCCGGCCAGATCTACATTCCGGTCATCAACTGGGCGCTGATGATCGCAGTGATTGTCTTGGTCCTGACGTTCCAGAATTCGTCCAGCCTCGCCAGCGCATATGGCATTGCCGTGACCGGGGCGGTCACTATCGATACACTCTTGATGGGCGCGCTGTTTGTCGGCGTGTGGAAATGGAAGTGGTGGTACGCCGCACCGGTGGTCGCCTTCTTCCTCATCGTAGACGGCGCTTACTTCGCAGCAAACCTCGTCAAGATCCCGGATGGCGGCTGGTTCCCGTTGGTGGTGGGGCTTGTGGCGTTCACGCTGCTGACAACTTGGGCCAAGGGCCGCAAGCTGATGCGCGACCGCATGAGCGAGACCGCGCTACCAATCGAAATCTTCGCCAAGAGCGCCAAGAATAGCGCTACCCGCGTTCCGGGTACTGCGATTTTCATGGCCAGCCAGACGGCCGGGGTCCCCTCGGCACTCCTCCACAATATCAAGCACAATAAGGTGCTCCACGAACGCGTGGTCATCCTGACGGTGCTGATCGACGATACGCCCTATGTCGATCAGAGCGAGCGGTGCGAGATGGTCGATCTTGGCGACGGCTTTTACCGTGCGGTGCTGCATTATGGCTTCATGCAGGAAACCGACGTGCCGCAGGGCCTGAAGGAAATGGAACGCTGTGGCGGCGAGTTCGATATGATGCACACCAGCTTCTTCCTCAGCCGCCAGACACTTCTGCCGAGCGATAAGCCCGGGATGCCGATCTGGCGCGAGAAGATCTTTGCTTGGATGCTGCGGAACGCGGCGACAGCGATGGATTTCTTCCGGCTGCCCACCAATCGTGTGGTTGAGCTGGGAAGCCAGGTCGAGATTTAATGCCGGACCTGCATTACCGCACATGACGAACGTGCTTTTTGTTTGCAGTCAGAACAAACTACGCAGCCCGACTGCTGAGCAGGTCTTTGCCGGCAGGTCGGACTTAGAAGTATGTTCTGCTGGAACTTATAGCGATGCTGAATACCCACTTAGCAGTGAATTGGTGCGCTGGTCCGACATCATCTTCGTGATGGAGAAGGCCCACCGAGAAAAAATCCGCCGCAGATACGCCGGCTCTTTGAAGTCAGCGCGCCTGATTTGCCTCGATATACCGGACAAATTCCGCTTCATGCAGCCGGAATTGATCACCTTGCTTAACAATAAGGTGCCGCCCCACCTGCCTTAGGCGCCAGTGGGCGGCTCATCCTTGAGCACTTCATCCGCATCGTCGAACGACAGACCGTTGCGCAGCAGCATCGGGATTTGCGTGAAGGTGAACAGGAAGGTCAGCGGCAGGAAGACCCACAGCTTGGCCCATAGCCAGCCCTCGAACGTCATGGTGCGAACCAGCACCTCGTTCAGCGCGGCAAGGGCGAAGAAGAAAAAGCCCCAGTTGCGCGACAGTTTGAGCCATCCTTCGTGGGTCACGCCTTCGAAGGCGGCTTCGAGCAGAACCTGCAGCCAAGCGCGATTTCTCAGCCACCCGATTACGAGCACGATGCCAAATAGTAGGTAAATCGCGGTCGGCTTGAATTGGATAAAACGTTCGTCTTGCAGCCAGATCGTCAACCCGCCGAAGCCGACAATAAGCGTGGTCGAAAGGATCAGCATGGGCGACACCTTGCCGAACTTCCACTTGCTGAACGCCAGCGCCACTACGGCGGCGATCATGAAAGCAATCGTACCGTATATGACGGCCGCGATTTCCCCAAAAGTCGATGTCGCCGGCGGTTCATAGAGCTTGTAGACACCCAGGAACACGAGCAGCGGGCCATAATCGACCAGCGTGTGCAACCAGCCGGTTTTCTGTTTGGGCTTGGCTTGTTCGCTCATCATGCAATTCCCGCAATTACGCGCGCGACCAGGTCTGGATCGAAGGGGCGCAGGTCGTCGATTTTCTCACCCACTCCGATTGCGTGGATCGGCAAGCCGTATTGTTCGGCCGCCTGAACCAGGACACCGCCGCGGGCGGTTCCATCGAGCTTGGTCATCACGAGGCCGGTCACGCCGGCCACTTCCTTGAAGACGTCGATCTGCGAAAGTGCGTTCTGGCCATTTGTCGCATCGAGCACGAGTACCACGTCATGGGGCGCTTCGGGGTTGAGGCGGCCGAGAACCTTTCTGATTTTGGCAAGCTCGTCCATCAATTCGCGCTTGTTTTGCAGGCGTCCGGCAGTGTCGACGATCAGCACATCGGTGCCAATTTCCGTGCCCTTCTTGACCGCGTCGAAGACGATAGAGGCCGGATCGCCGCCCTCTGCGCCGCGAACGATGGGGACGCCGACCCGGTCCGCCCATGTCTGGAGCTGGCCAATCGCTGCCGCACGGAACGTGTCCCCAGCGGCCAGCATGACGTTGTAATCGTCCTCGACAAACAAGTGAGCCAGCTTGGCAATCGTGGTGGTTTTCCCGCTGCCGTTCACACCGATCACCAGCACCACTTGGGGACGCGGAAAAGCGGTGATTTCCAGCGGCTTTGCAACCGGGCGCAGGATGGCCGCGATTTCCTCGGCCACTGCTTCCTTTAACTCGTCCGCACTGATTTCCAGGCCGAAACGTTTTTCCTTGAGCTTGGCTCGGATGCGCGCTGCGGCGCTCGGGCCAAGGTCCGACATGATCAGCGCATCTTCGACATCGTCGAGCGTTGCATCGTCGAGCTTGGCCTTGCTCACCACTTCGGTGAGGTTTTCCGTCAGGCGTTCGGAAGTCTTCTTGAAGCCGCCGAACAGGCGCTCGGTCCAGCTGGGTTTACTCATGCCAGGAGGTCGTCCTCGAATTTGGTCGGGGTGATGGTCAGGATTTGCCCCGGCTCGGTGCCTACGGGCAGGTCCACCCGCGCGAAGTTTTCCGCATAGCCGGTACCGTCGCGCTCTGCGAGGATACTGAGCGGCTTATCGACGAGTGACGCCAGCCACTCGGCCCGCGTATCAGCCACAGCTGCGCGCAATTGCGATGCCCTGTCCTTGATCGTTGTCCGGTCGAGTTGGGGCATCCGCGCGGCCGGGGTTCCGGGCCTGGGCGAATAGGGGAAAATATGGCCGTGCACGATGCCAAGCTCGCGAATGATCGAGAGGTTCGCCTGATGATGGTCTTCGGTTTCCGTAGGGAAACCGGCGATCAAATCGGCGCCTACAGCCAATTCCGGCCGGCATTCTTTCAGCCTAGCAACTAGATCGACTGCGTCGGCGCGCAAATGGCGGCGCTTCATGCGCTTCAGGATCAGGTCGTGGCCGTGCTGCAACGAGAGGTGGAGGTGCGGCATCATACGCCGTTCTGCAGCGAAAAGTTCGAACAGTTCCTCGTCGATCTCAATGCCGTCGAGCGATGACATGCGCAGGCGCGCAAGTTCGGGAAACGCATTGAGCACGGCGCGGACCATGCTTCCAAGCGAGGGTTCGCCGGGCAGGTCGTGGCCCCAGGAAGTCACATCGACCCCCGTGAGCACCACTTCGCTCGCGCCTTCGTCGACATGGCGTGCGACTTCGCTCAGGACTTCTTCGACGCTGAGCGATCGGCTTTTTCCTCGGCCTTGGGGAATGACGCAAAAGGTGCAGGCGTGATCGCAGCCATTCTGTACGGCCACGAAGGCGCGCGTGCGCTGCTTGGCGACCGGCGGGGCTTGTGGCGGCACATTCCAGGCGCGCGGGTCTAGTTTCGCCTCGTTGGCAATCAAGCCATCGACTTCAGGCATGGCGGAAATCTGTTCGCGTTCGATCTCTGCGGCGCAACCGGTTACCAGCAACCGCGCTGTGGGATTGTCGCGCCGCGCACGGCGGATTGCCTGCCGTGTCTGGCGAACCGCTTCGCTCGTGACTGCGCAGCTATTGACGACGACAAGATTGTCTTCGCCGGCCAGCATGGCGCGGATCCGCTCGCTTTCCGAAATGTTCAGACGGCAACCGAGCGACACGACACGGGGCGCGTTCATGCGTAATCGTCCCATTCGAAACTACCGCGGAAACTTTCGCTCGCCGGGCCGGTCATGCGGATATTTTCACCCTCGGACCAGCCGATCTGGAGGTCGCCGCCGGGAAGGGTAACCGTGACTTCACGATCGACAAGTCGGCGGCGCATGGCGATGACGGCCGTGGCACAGGCCCCTGTTCCGCATGCCCTTGTCAGGCCGGCACCGCGTTCCCACACCCGCAACCGAATATGCGACGGGCTGACGATGGTGGCCACATTCACGTTCACACGCTCGGGAAACAGCGGGTCGTTCTCGATTTCCGGGCCAATCCGATCGAGCGGGACGGCATCGGTATCGTCGACAAAGAGTACGACGTGCGGATTGCCGACGTTCACCGCGCCGGGGTTTTCCAGCATCTCCCAGCCCACCGGCATCGACAGAGTGTCCATGGGATAGGCGAGGGGGATTGCGTCCCAATCGAAGTGCGGCGGGCCCATGTCGACGCTCGCGCCGTCATCCGTTGGCGAAGCCAACAGCGCCCCGCCAGCTGTCTCGATGCGTGCTTCGCTGCCATGCAGCAGCGCGACTGCGCGCGTTGCATTGCCGCAGGCGCCCACTTCGCCGCCATCGTGGTTGTAAATCCGCATCCGAAAATCAGCGGTTTCGCTGGGTTGCAGCAGAATTAGCTGATCGCAGCCGATTCCCGTGAACCGATCGGCAAGGTTGCGGACCAGTGCCTGGCCGAGATCGGGCAATTCCTGCGCGCGTGCGTCCAGCACGACAAAGTCGTTGCCAAGGCCATGCATCTTGATGAACGGTACGCGCATTATGGCGCGCATCTATGCGCTGGAAGGGCCAGCGTCCAGTATCAGCCGGTAAGCTTGTCGCTGGCGGCTTTTTCGTTCCGTATCTCGCGGGCCTTGGCAAGGTCGGCCACATTCTGGTGCGATCCTGCCAGCATACCCCGCGCTGCGAGACGTTCGACCACCTTATCGGCCGGTTCGGGCCGACCATAGTGGTAGCCTTGGCCCTTCATCTTACCCATGCTTTTCAGGACTTCGAGGACAGCCTCGTTTTCGATGCCCTCCGCGGTGATTGGCAGCTTCAGGCCGTCGCTCATCGAGATGATGGCGTCCACCAAGGCAGAACCGTTTTCTTCCTGCTTCAATTCGCTGATGAAGCTGCGATCGATTTTCAGGCGGTCGAACGGCAAGCTGCGCAGCTGTGCCAAGCTGGAATAGCCGGTGCCGAAATCGTCGAGGCTGACGTGAACGCCCTGATTGCGCAGCGACGTGATCATCGAACGGACCATACCGATGTTTTCGTGCAGGCACGTCTCGGTGATTTCGATGTCGAGCCGATCCGGCGGGAAGCGGTGCGCGACCAGCAGCTTGAGGATCTTCTGTGAAAACCAGGGATCGCGCATCTGCACCGGCGAGATATTGACCGACAGCGTGAGGGTTGGGTCCCATTCTTTCGCATCTTCGAAAGATTGGGCGATCAGGCTTTCCGACAGCTCGCCGATTGCGCCGATTTCCTCGGCGATCGGGATGAAAATATCGGGACCGACGATGCCCAGCTCAGGCGATACCCAGCGGGCGAGCATCTCAAAGCCGACCAGTTCCTCGGTTTCGAGGTCAATCTGCTGTTCGTAATAGGGGACGAATTCGCCGTTCGCGATGCCATCACGAATGCCCGCCTCCAGCTTGTTGCGGAAGCGAAGCTCGTTTTCCATCGGCGGTTCGAACCAGTAGAAGCGGTTCTTGCCCTGCTTCTTGGCGTGATACATCGCGATATCCGCTTTGTGCATCAGGTTCTGCGCGGCCTGATCCCCGAGATCATCGCCCACCAGGTGAATGGAACTGGCGATACCGATGGATACGGTCACTTCAAGCGCCGAGCCTTCGTGTTTCACACTGCTCGCGACCTGTTCGATCATCCGCGTAACGAGGTTTTCGATCCGGTCGGGGGCATTGGCGTGATACGGCAGGACGCAAAGAAATTCGTCCCCGCCGATGCGGGCAAGCACGCCGCCTGCGGGCAGGACACGCTCGATCCGCTGGGCGGTGGCGCGCAGGACGGCATCGCCGGCCAGGTGTCCGTTCAGGTCGTTCACGCGTTTAAAATTGTCGAGGTCGACTGCAACAACCGCAAGGGAGCGGTCTTCGGTGCAGCCGGTCTCTAGCAGGATCGAAAGACGCTCCGCGAAACTGCGGCGGTTCAGACAACCCGTGAGGTCATCGATTTC
The DNA here is from genome assembly GCF_019711355.1 of Qipengyuania psychrotolerans. Lineage (NCBI taxonomy): Bacteria > Pseudomonadati > Pseudomonadota > Alphaproteobacteria > Sphingomonadales > Erythrobacteraceae > Qipengyuania > Qipengyuania psychrotolerans. The sequence goes on along the minus strand of NZ_CP081297.1, from coordinate 1,609,589 downwards.
AGCAAGGCGCCGCGCTTTTTCTTCGCTGATCCGGCGGGCTTGGAGTTCGGTGTTGAGGTCCTTGTATCGGTGCCAACCCAGCAAGATCAGCGCGATATTCAAGATCAGCGCGTTGGTAAGGATGACATCCGGCCCGCCCACGCCGCTCATCAAGGTCTTGAAGACGACCGGCATTGCAACGCCCGCCGTGCCTACGAATAGTATCATGGCTGCAAAGGCGATGCCCTGTGTAACCAGGTCGTGACGTGGGGTGGCGGCAGGACCCCGGGTCTTGCCGTCTAATTGCTTTTGCCGCTCTTTTGACGGTTTAAGGCCCAATTCGTCCCCCGGACACTTTAGATCGAGGGTTACTGATAGGGCGCGAAATCTAAGAACCGGTTAATCGGAACCGCAAGAGTTTACAGGCTTTCTGGCCTTGAGCTTTCCGGCGCGCTAGGCAGCGCCCGGACAGACAAATTTCCCTGAGGAGCAGACGTACAATGGCCCGTCACTGGCTGATGAAATCCGAACCGTTCAAATATAGCTGGGACGACCTTGTCGCGGAAAAAGAGGGAACCTGGGACGGTGTGCGCAATCACCGCGCCAAGAACAATCTGGCGGCCATGGAAGTTGGCGACCAGGTGTTCTTCTACCATTCGCGTGAAGGGCTGGAAATCGTCGGCATTTGCGAGGTCAGCGTAGCAGGTATAACAGACCCGACCGATCCCGAAGGCAAATGGGCGGCGGTCAAGGTTGTGCCCAAGACGAAACTGCCGAGCCCTGTGACCCTCAAGCAGATCAAGGCCGAACCAATGCTGGAAGATTGCGAACTGGTTCGACTGTCGCGCCTGTCCGTTGCCGAGATCAAGCCCGAGGAATGGTCGGTGATCATGTCAATGGCCGGGGTCTGATCCGGCTTTCGAATTAACTGCGAGCGCGCAGTCCGCTGACCGTCGCGCCGCTGGCTGCGAGCTGTTCGACTTCGATCAGGCAGTGAATAAGCCGCAGTCCGCTGCGGCCCTGCGCGGCGACGAGGGCGTCCTTGAACTGAGCGGTCGTTTCCGCACGGGCAGACCAGCCGCCGTAGGAAGTGGCGAGCGCCGCGAAATCGGGGTTGGCCAGCCGCGTCCCGCTGATCCGTTCTTCGCCCGGAAATTCGCGCTCCTGGTGCATGCGGATCGTGCCGTAAGCGCCATTGTCCACGACGATCACAATCAGGTCGGCGCCGTGCTGGACGGCGGTGGCGAGTTCCTGCCCGTTCATCATGAAATCGCCGTCACCGGCGACGGCAACAACGGTTCGCTCGGGGAAACGCAATGACGCTGCCACCGCAGCAGGCACGCCGTAACCCATTGCGCCGCACGTCGGAGCGAGCTGGCTTGGGTATCCTTCATACCGCCAGTAACGATGCCACCATCCGGCGAAATTGCCCGCTCCGTTACAGATGATGCTGTCCGCGGGCAGTGTGTCGCGCATGAATTGGACACATGCTCCCATGTCGAGCGTGAAATCGTTCGGCACGGCGGTGGCCCATTCCTGCCACTCTGCATTGGCCTGCGCTCCAGCGTCGAAATCGATGGCCTCACCGTCGTCCCACAAGGCTGCGCTTTCGGCGAATTCATCCATCTCCGCACAGATTGCTAGATCAGTGGGATATACCCGGTGAAGTTCTTCCGGGTCGGGATGGATGTGGATCAGCGTGCGGTCCTCAGCCTCCAGCGGCGGGACGGTATATCCATCGGTCGTCGCCTCCCCCAACCGGGCACCCACTGCCAGCACGAGGTCGGCATTTTTCACACGCTCGACCAGCTTGGGATTGGGGCCATAGCCAAGCGAGCCGGCATAGACGCGGCTGGAAGGCGAGATCGCGTCCTGCCTGCGGAAAGCGGTGGCAACTGGAATGCCGAGCCGTTCGGCGAAAAGCTGGAAATGTTCGCGGGCCTTCGCATTCCATCCAGCGCCGCCGACAATTGCAACGGGCGAGGCTGCGTCGGCGATGAGCGCCATCATCGCTTGCATGGCGTCGGGACACGGTGCCTGCGCCGGACGTTCGATCCGCTTGCGCGGCGCAGCCTGCGTGTCATGGCTGAGCATGTCTTCGGGCAGGGCGAGCACGACAGGTCCGGGGCGGCCCGAGATCGCGGTCGCGTAAGCGCGCGCAATATATTCCGGAATACGGTCAGCGCTGTCGATCCGTGCCGCCCATTTGGCAATCGGCCCAAAGAACGCTGCAAAGTCGACTTCCTGGAAGCCTTCACGGTCTCTCATGCCGGAATCGACATCACCCACGAACATGATCATCGGCTGCGAATCCTGCTGCGCCACATGGATGCCGATGCTGGCATTGGTCGCACCGGGACCGCGCGTGACGAAAGCCACCCCCGGCGTACCCGTCATTGCGCCGTCTGCGCACGCCATCATCGCAACGCCGCCTTCTTGACGGCAGGTGACGAGCTCAATGGTGTCCTGCTGCCCCAGCGCGTCGAGCACTTGCAGGAAGCTTTCGCCGGGAACGGTGAAAATCCGTTCGCATCCCTGCTCGATAAGGCAGTCGACGAGGAGCTTCGAAGCGGCGGGCGTGGGGCGTGATGTCATGGTTATGCCGATTAGCCCCGAGCGATGCTGCGCGCAATCGGCGTCGTCTATGCTGTGGGTATCCTTGGTAAACGCCCTTATTGTCCCGAATTGCGACAAGGCCATTTCTGCGGAACCCGGATGGTTAAAAATGCGTTAAAAGCCACATCATGAGACGCGCACTAGTCCTTAACAGCGAAGCCGCCCGCCACTGGCTGCGGGCAAGTCTACCCCATCGCCGGGCAATGTTTGCCGACGTTCCGCAGGAACAGGCGGTAGACTGGCGATTGACCGCTTCCGACGTGCGCGGCGCAGCGACCGTCTATTTTGCGACCTTCGCTGCCGTACTCACATTTATCGCCTGATAGTCTAGAACATCCGTTCCGCAATTGCGTCGCGTTCTGCGACCAAGAGCTTGCGCGCCAGCCAGGCGGATATCACGCACATCAATGCGCTGATGAGCACTTGCTCAACGATCGGCACGCCCGCAGCGCTCATCGCCATGGCGAGCAGCGAGCCGCAAACCATGGCCCCTGAATTGACGATGTTGTTTGCTGCAATCGTGCGCGACGCCTTTTCCGGCGCGACCCGCGTGGTGAGAAATGCGTAAAGCGGCACCACGAACATCCCGCCGGCCACCGATATGCCGAGCAGACAAAGCAGCAGCACAGTCGCCATCGGCCAGGCGAGAAACCCAGCCACATCGAGCAATTCTGTCGGCTGATCCGCCTGCCACAGCTTGGCTACCAGATAGAATGCAACCACGAACAGGCCCATGACGATGACTGCCTGCGGTGCATAGCGGGCCGAAACCTCGCCTTTGAGCAAGGCGTTGATTGCAATCGAACCGATGGCAATCCCGACCGAGAACACTACGAGGAACAGGCTGGCCACCTCCTTGCTCGCCATGATTACATTCTTGGCAAGCGGGGGAAACTGGATGAACAGCACCGCACCGATGGTCCAGAAAAAGCTGATGGCGATGATCGCGAAGAATACTTCGCGCGAATGCATCGTTTCGCGCACGAGCTGGATCGACGCGCGAAGGATGTGCCAATCAAGCTTCTCGGGAGCGCCTTGGGGCGGCGCGTCGGGCACTTGCCTGCTGACGAAATAGGCCACGACGGACGTCAGGATGATCCCGACCGCTGCAATTTCTACCGGGATCCAACCTGCCAGGATGGTGCCTGCAAGGATGGCGATATAGGTGCCTGCCTCGACCAGGCCCGTGCCAGCCAGGACTTCGTTTTTCCTGAGATGTTGCGGCAGGATCGCATATTTGATCGGGCCAAGGAATGTCGACTGGACGCCGGTCAAGAACAGGGCAAACAGCATCAACGCGATCGGTAGCGTAGTCTCGATGCCGAAAAGGTTGAGCGGAAGGTCATAGCCCTTCCAGGCCAAGTAGAGCCCGCTTGCCCCGATCAGCATCAGGATAATCTCGCAAAACTTCACCTTGCGGATGATCGCAGCCTTGTCGCGCATGTCGGCCAGTTGCCCGGCAAGTGCGGAAAGCAGGAAGAAGGGCAGGATGAACAGTCCCGAAGCGATTGCGCTGAACTGCCCTTCGGCTTCTTCGGAATTATAAATGCTGTACACTACAAACAGCACCATGGCGGTCTTGTAGAGATTGTCGTTAAAAGCATTGAAAAGCTGAGTGATGAACAGCGGTAGAAACCGTCTGCTGCGCAGCAAATGCGTAGATGTAAGCATGACCCCCCGCGCGCAACTTCGCGTCTCGGCGCCCTTGTGAGGAACAACAGAGGCGCGGACAAGGTAATTGTGCGGCTTTTGCGGCGGAGAGTTTGCGGTTAGGGGGATGCTATCATGTTGAGCCTGCCCAACGTCCTCACGCTCTCGCGCATTGTCGCGATCCCGCTCCTGGCTTTCCTGTTATGGTGGCCAGGTTGGGAAACCGGCTATCTTGCTGCATTCGTGCTGTATTGCGCGATGGGCATTACCGATTACTTCGACGGAATGCTGGCCCGTTCAAGCGGTGCGGTATCGAAGCTGGGCATTTTTCTCGATCCGATTGCGGACAAGATCATGGTGGCTTCGGTCATCCTCGTACTCGCTGCGCAGGGCGTCCTCCGCGGTCCGTATGTCGGCGATATGCACGTGATTGCCGGACTTATCATACTGGTCCGGGAAATCGCCGTTTCAGGCCTGCGCGAATTCCTGGGCGGGCTTCAAGTATCGGTCCCGGTGAGCAAATTGGCCAAATGGAAAACCACGTTCCAATTGATGGCGCTGGGATCACTTATTCTTGGTCAGGGCCTGCCGCGCTGGACGGTAATGATCGGCGATCTCGCGGCCAACGTCCCGCATACCGTGGGTCTCATCACCTTGTGGGCCGCCGCAATGCTGACGGTGATTACCGGCTGGGATTATCTCAGGGTCGGCCTGAAGCACATGGACTAGCCAAGGCGCGCAAATTTTCGCGCCACACGAAACAGTTCGCTCTCGCTCGATTTCGGGCGACCTGACACAAACCACAACACCCACAGCATTACGCCATAAAGTGCCGCGCCGACTGTCGCACGCCAGACCAGTTCGAGCAGGGGCGAGGGCGACAGACCCGGTAGAGCGCGAACGGCGAAATACATGATCGTTGCGGCAAAGAATGGCCTGACGACGGCGACCACGAACTGGACGATGCTGTGGCGCGCATAATACGCCATCACGAACAGACCCAGCAGCAAGGTCGCGATGCTCACGCCGAGGCCGGTTTGCGCGATCCGGAGAGGTGAGCCACCTGCGTCAGCTACCGCAATGACCGCCGCAAGCATCCCGGCCAACCCGGCAAGTGACACTAGCCCGGAAGCGCGCTCGTGCCCGCCGGCCTGCAGAGATGAGGCGATTAAGCGGAACACTGCCATGAGAGCGGTTGCGACCGCGATGGGTGCGACAAGCGGCACCGCGGCACCCCATTGATCCCCGAGAAAGACGCGGATGAAGAATTCGGCGACCGCGGCGAGCCCCAGGCCCATCGGAGCAGCCATCATCGCATATCCGCCAAGTGACCTGCTTATGCGTTCACCTTGCTCTGAGAATGCGCCGCTGCGCGCGGTAGTTACGAAGGTGACGCGGTTAAGCGCCATGGCAATTTCCTGCGTCAGGATGTTGGAAACATCCTTGCTGACCGAAAAAGCGCCGACAGTGCCGGTGTCGGCGGTCCGGCCAATCACGATCCGCTCGACCTGACTGTAGATTGTCTGCGCTACGACGCCGACGAAAATCCACAGTGAAACCCCGAGCAATTCTGCCCGGCGGGCGAGCGACAGGCGCGGCCGGTAAGGCTGCATCGTGTACGAAAGGATCGTCAGCAGCAGCGATTGTACGATCATTCCGGCAACCAGCGCCCAATAGGAACGCAGCCACAGGGCAAGGCCGACCGTAACGAAGAAGGAGACGATACGCGCCGTCCCCTTCATTTTCAGATCGCGCCCGAAGGCGAAATCGCGTTCGAACTCGACCACGCCGATATTCATCAGTCCAAGCATCAGGAAGCGCAAAGAAAGCGCATAGATCACCGGCTCGACGCGCGGTTCGGCGAAAAACGCTGCCGCCGGACCAGCAATCGCAAACAATACCAGCGCGAGCAGCGCGAACATCACGATCTGTATGGTCCAGGCGGTGTCGTAATAATCCCGCTCGAGACGATCCATCCGGAGCAGGGCCTGCTTCATGCCGAGATAGGAAAATGTCTCGACGAGGGCGACAGCGGTCATGGCAAGGCCCACGACACCGAAGTCCGACGGCGTCAGCAGGCGCGCGAGAATAAAGACCGATACCAGGCCGATAGCGCGCAGGACCCAGGTCAGCCCAACCGCGACAGCGGCGCCGCGGTAAACGCCGCGCGGTTTCCCAGCTTCTCCGCTCATCGATCGGCCGCGACTGTCTGTTTGCTTACCCGCATGATTCCCCAGAGGTCATCTTGATTGGCGATGACCAGACCGCTCCACCTTTAGTTTGGGCTGCGCGGGATTGCCAGACGCGTGGTCAACGGTTCCTTTACCATCGGCGATTAGAACCGCTCACATGAGTGCAACACTACATCTAGCTCTGGCTGCGCTGCTCAAGATTGGCGCTGTGGCGATCATCTTCAACGAGATCCGCGGGCTCGTCCTCGCGGTGCCAGTGCTTTATGGCCTGTATCTGTCCGGCGGAACTGCCATGGCAATATGGCTCGCGTTCTGCTCGCTTGGGGGTATAGCGCTGAGTGTGATCGTGCCGATGTTTGCCGTAAAAAAGCTCGACAAAGTCCTGAAATCGAAAGCGAAACAGGACAGCGAACCGCTCGCTGCCTAACCGGCGCGCAGTTCTTCAGCCAACAATTCGAAGTCGTCCCGGCGCGGGGAATTCTTGCGCCAGATGAGCGCTATTTCGCGGCTGGCCGCTTTGCTTTTTAGCGGGCGGGAAACCACTTCGGTGCCGTTCAATATACCTGCTTTCACCGCCATTTCCGGCAGCATCGTCAGACCAAGGCCATTGTCGACCATCTGGACCAGCGTGTGCAGGCTGGTGCCGATCATGGTCGCGCTGCCGCGCAGTTCAGGCCGGTTGCACGCAGCCAAGGTGTGTTCTTTGAGGCAATGACCGTCTTCGAGCAGCAGCAGACGGCCTTCGTCTATCATGTCAGCGGAGATCGTTGCGGGCGGATCGCGCGGATCGTCCTTGGGAAAGGCAACATAGAGCGGATCGTCCGCAATATGCGCTTGCTCTACCTCGCCAGTGGCAAAGGGCAGGGCAAGCAGCACGCAATCGACCCGTCCATGCTGGAGCGATTCGACGGCATCCTGGCTCGTCTCTTCCCGCAGGAACAGTTCAAGATCGGGGCGTTCCTTGCGCAAGCGCGGCAAGAAACGCGGCAGCATGAAGGGCGCGATTGTGGGTATCACGCTCATCCGCAATTGGCCGACAAGCGGTTTACCTGCGGCTTGGACCAGATCGGAAAGCTCTTCTGCCTCACGCAGGATGCGGTGCGCTTTTTCGACCACCTGATTGCCCAGCGCCGTAAATCGCACGACGCGGCGGCTGCGTTCGACCAAGGTCACGCCGAGGAGCGATTCCAACTCGCGAATGCCTGCCGACAGCGTTGACTGGGACACAAAGCTCGCCTCTGCCGCACGGCCGAAGTGACCATGTTCATGAAGCGCAACGAGATATTGAAGTTGCTTGAGCGTGGGGAGGTAAGTGCTCACTCTGCGGCCTGCGCGTCGCTCAGTTCGCTCTCCATGTCGTCGATGTGGGTCATCAGCAGCTTGCCGTCCTTGACCGCGAAGGCGAGGCGGCCCTCGACGAGTTCGAGCGCGTCCTTGCCGAAGACTTCGTAGCGCCAACCCTCGAGGATCGGCAGCTTGCGCACGCCGGCAGCCAGCGCTTCCATCTCGTCGGAACGGGTCAGGAGGCGGGCTGCAACGTCGATCTCGCGGGCCCGGATCTTGAGGAGCAGCTTGAGCAGGTCGGCGACCAATGCGCCTTCCTTGCCCAGCGGTGCGCCGCGCTTGGGCTTGTCGGGCATTTCGTCCTTTGGCAGCGGCTCTGCCTTGTCGAGCACCTTCAGCAGCCGTTTGCCTATGTCATTGTCACGCCACGCATTGGACAGGCCGCGAACCTTGGTGAGGTCGGCCTGTTTCTTGGGCGGATGGCTGGCAATATCCGCCAGAGTTTCGTCGCGCATGATTCGGCCGCGCGGAATGTTCTTGTGCTGCGCTTCGCCTTCGCGCCATGCGGCGAGCGCTTTCAGACGGCCCAGAACGGCAGGATTGCGGCCGGAAGAACGAATCCGCTTCCACGCAAGGTCCGCGTCATTCGCGTAATTGGCCGGATTGGCGAGCTTTTCCATTTCCGCATTAAGCCAGCCGCCGCGATCGGTCTTGATCAGCTTCTTGAGTATCTTGGGAAAGATTTCCGACAGATGCGTGACATCGCCGATGGCATATTCGATCTGTCGGTCGGTCAGGGGGCGGCGGCTCCAGTCGGTGAAGCGCGCTCCCTTGTCGACCGTGAAGCCGAGCCAGCTTTCGACCAGATTGGCATATCCAATCTGCTCCGACTGGCTGATCGCCATCATCGCGATTTGCGTATCGAAGATGGGGTGGGGCGTCTTGCCGGTGAAATTGTAGACAATTTCAACATCTTGCCCGCCAGCGTGGAAGACCTTCAGGACATCCTCGTTGTCGCACATGAGGTCCCAGAGCGGGCCCAGGTCGATCCCGCTCGCCAGCGGATCAATGGCCGCAGCTTCTTCCTCATTCGCGATCTGGATGAGGCACAGTTCCGGCCAGTACGTGTTCTCACGCATGAATTCGGTATCGACGGTGACGAAGTCGCTTTTCGCAAGGCGCTCGCATAGATGGGCCAGCGCATCGGAAGTGGTAATCAGATCATGTATTTTCATCGTATCTTTTCTTATCCTGAGCGGAGTACCGCTCTCGGCCCGGTTGGACTTGACAAAAATCCGCCCTTGCCCTGTTAGCGCGCGCGATTCCTGCTAGAGGAGCGCGGCGCTCGCGCCCCTAGCGGTATAACTCCGAAAATGGAAAGATTTTAGATGCACGCCTATCGTACCCACAACTGCGCACAGCTGGCCAAGACAAATGTCGGCGAAACAGTCCGTCTGTCGGGCTGGGTGCACAATAAGCGAGACCACGGCGGCGTGCTCTTCGTCGACCTGCGTGACCATTATGGCATCACCCAGATCGTTGCCGACAGCGACAGCGAAGCTCTGCCGGTGCTGGAACGGCTGAAGCTGGAATCGGTCATCACTATCGACGGCGATGTTAAGGCGCGCGACGATGTGGCGGTGAACAAGAACCTGCCGACCGGCGAAATCGAAGTGTTCGCCCGCTCGATCACCGTCCAGAGCCGGGCAGAAGATTTGCCGCTGATCGTGAACCAGGCGGAAGATTATCCGGAGGAAACCCGCCTGAAGTACCGCTTCGTGGATCTGCGCCGCGAGCGGGTTCACAACAACATCATGCTGCGCAACCGCGTGATCACTTCGCTGCGTCAGCGCATGACGGCGCAGGGCTTCTCCGAATTTCAGACGCCGATCCTTGGCGCATCCAGCCCCGAAGGCGCGCGCGATTACCTCGTGCCCAGCCGCCTGCATCCGGGCCGGTTCTATGCCCTTCCGCAGGCACCGCAGATGTTCAAGCAGCTGTTGATGGTCGCCGGTTTCGACCGCTACTTCCAGATCGCGCCCTGTTTCCGCGACGAAGACCTGCGCGCAGATCGTTCGCCCGAATTCTACCAGCTCGACTTCGAAATGAGCTTCGTGACGCAGGAAGACGTCTTCCAGGCAATCGAGCCGGTTCTCGCGGGCGTGTTCGAAGAGTTTTCCGGCGGCAAGACCGTGACCCCGGCTGGTGAATTCCCACGCATTCCATATGCCGAATCGATGCTTAAATACGGCACCGACAAGCCTGACCTGCGCAACCCGCTGATCATTTCGGACGTGACCCATCATTTCGAAACGAGCGGTTTCGGCCTGTTCGAGAAGATCGTCGGCGGCGGCGGACGTGTACGCGTCATTCCGGCTCCGAACACCAACGAGAAGAGCCGCAAGTTCTTCGACGAAATGAACGACTGGGCGCGCCGCGAAGGCTTCGCTGGCCTTGGCTATGTCACTCGCAAGGGCGGCGAGTTCGGCGGTCCGATTGCCAAGAACCACGGCACGGAAGGCATGGAAAAGCTTTATGCCGAACTGGGCCTGGGCGAAAACGACGGTCTGTTCTTTGCCGCTGGCAAGGAAAAGGACGCCGCCAAGCTGGCAGGTGCCGCACGTACCCGCGTTGGCGAAGTGCTCGAACTGATCGAAGAAGGTTGCTTCAAGTTCTGCTGGATCGTCGACTTCCCGATGTTCGAATATGACGAAGAGCTCAAAAAGGTCGATTTCAGCCACAACCCCTTCTCGATGCCGCAGGGCGAGATGGAAGCGCTGGAAACGCAGGACCCGCTCGATATTCTTGCTTGGCAGTACGACATCGTCTGCAACGGGTACGAGTTGTCCAGCGGTGCCATCCGTAATCATCGTCCGGACATCATGTACAAGGCGTTCGAACTGGCCGGATACTCGCAGGCCGACGTGGACGAAAACTTCAGCGGCATGATTGAAGCGTTCAAGCTGGGCGCACCGCCGCACGGCGGGTCTGCACCGGGCATCGACCGCATCGTGATGCTGCTGGCCGACGAGCCGAACATTCGCGAAGTGATCGCTTTCCCGCTAAACCAGAAGGCACAGGACCTGATGATGGGTGCGCCCAATCTCGTCAGCCCGCGCCAGCTACGCGATGTTCACATTCGCACCGTGGATGCGCCCAAGCCCGAAGGCGCGGAATCAACGCGTGTGGACCATGCCGGAGACGCGTAAGAGTTGATGACTGGATACTGCCAAGCGGCTTCATGCCTCGTTTAGACTGACGAAAATACAAGTGACCCCAGATCAAGGGGGTTATCATGAAGTCCGCATTGGCATTTCCGATCGCTGCACTCGCGCTTTTGGCAGCCGCGCCTGTCGTCGCGGAGACCCTGTCCATCGAAAGCATCGAACCCGCCGGTAGTGAAGCGCTCATCGGAGTGCGCACTATCGCGGTCGAACCCTTCCTTGGCCTTGGCGGAGACGATTTCCGCGCGCGCATGATCGCTTCACTGGCAAGTGCCAATGTCGACGGTCAGCCGCTGTTCGAAATAAGGAACGGTTTCGACCGCGACGATGCTGACATCGTGATCGGTGGGCGGCTCGGCTGGGATCAGACCATCTATTCGGTCGAGCCCGAAATTACGAAAAAGTGCGTGGAGCGCGACGATGACGACAAATGCATCAAGCGCGTTCGCAAGGTCATCCCGTGCAACCGCCTCGACGTGTCCATTTCCCCCGAATTGCATATCCGCGAAGCTGATGACGCCGAGCTGATTTTTGCGTTCTCGGATTACCGTACGAATGGCGTTACCCATTGTTCGAGGCATTCCTTGCCATCGAGTGACGGCATCGGTGAACGCCTGCTTTCATCGACCGTCAGCGATCTACGCCGTGAGTTGGCACCGCGGCAGGTGCGCACAGATCAGCGGATTCTGGAGCGCCGCGAAGGCATGAAGGGCGAAGGGCGCGAACAATTCAAGCAAGCGATCAAACTGGTCGAACACGACCCGATTGGTGCCTGCATGACGTTCCGCGAACTCGAAGCCGAATACCCAGCGCACGCGTCGGTGCTGTTCAATATCGCGCTGTGTTCCGAGGCGGACGGCAACTTCGAACAGGCTGTTGCCTATTACAACAAGGTTCTGGAGAGCGACGCTGGTCACGCGCGCTCACGGGGCGGAATTACCCGCATCGCAGCCACGCGGCTGGCCGAACAGCAACTGGCAGCCCACTTTGCGGACGAAGCGCTGGCTGAGGAAACATTGGCTTCGGATGGTCGCGGTGAAAGCGGCGCACCATAAAAAAAGGGCGCGGATCACTCCACGCCCTTTTTCTCGATTAGTTTTTTAGCGGATCAATCGAACTGCTTTTCGATCATGTCGCCAAACCGTTCGCCTTCGCAGATTTCAGCGTAGCACTGCTGCACGATGGCGCGCTCCTGCGCTTCCATCTGGGTGTCGTCGAGCGCTGACTTGAACTTGCCCTTGATGTAATCTTCGCCTTCTTCGACGCGCTCCGCTGCGGCTTCATCGTTGTTTTCGAATGCGCTCGTGATGCTCGCCCACATCTGGTGCGCTTCGCCGGCCATGGTGCCCTTGGTTACGAGTTCGTCACCCTGGCGCTGCAGCTCGGCATTCATCTGCTGAAGCGTCTGCTCGCGGTGCTGGCAGCGCTGCTGGAGAGCCTGCTTGAGCTGCGGGCTGTCGGCCTTTTCGGCTGCTTGACGATAGCCTTCGACAGAATCGAAAGCGGTGTCGGTCAGGCTCTTGAACACGGTGCTGGTCATAACATTATTACCTTTTTTGAATGAGTTATGACCTACCAACGGGGATAATAGGAAAAAGGTCCGGGATAATTCGCCCGGACCTTTCCGTATGTCGCTCTAAAGGCTCCGATCAGCCCGGAAGGCGAGTGAACACGTACTCATGCTGCCCATCGTCAAGCACCAGAACTGTCCCGCCATCACGCTGCGACACGAGGATCGATGAGCCGAACATGCCAGGCGCGGTCATCACCAAAGATTGCGATCCATCCTCATTCTTGCGGGTGGCAAGTTCTGAACCGATCGAAGTCGACTGGAGATGCCACGCGTCGCCTTTGCGCGCCAAGGTCAGCGGTCCGAGATCGTCGTTGGTGTAACGACCCGCGAGCTCCGCCATCATTTCTTCGTCCGGAGCTGTTTCCAGTTCGCTTATGAACTTGGACCGGCCTTCCTCGCGGCGGGCCAGGCCATTTGCCAACTCATCAGCAGCGCGGTCTTGGCCGTCATACAGGATCTCCAGCCACTTGCGCTGGACTGCACCGACCAGACGGCCGCCGGTGTCGGAGTTGGTGAGGATCACGATACCGGCCCCCGCTTCCGGAATTGCGAACCAGTTGCTCTTGTAGCCGACGAGGCTGCCGCCATGGCCGATGATCGAGATACCGTTGCTCCGGTCATCCGACAGACCCATGCCATACCAGGCATTTTCGGACGTCTTGACGTTGTGCTTGCGCCGTTCGAGCAAGGCATCCTCGTCGATATAGCGTTCGCCATTGGGCAAGAGTCCGCCCGATAGCTCGTTCATGACGTATCTCGCCATATCATGAGGCGTCGACCAGGCCGCACCGGCGGGGCGGTAAGGCTCGATGGTGTAGTTCAGGTCCATCGGTGCCTGAACCAGCTCGTCGGTGATGTCGTAATCATACGGCAACGCCCAATTGCCCTGCATTGCCAGTGCATTGTCGAAAGTGGTCCGGGTCATCGCGAGAGGTTCGAAAACGCGCTCGTCCATTGCACGGTCGAATGCCTCGCCCAATTCCATGTCAGGGTAGATGATATGACCGCCAAGGAATCCGGCGGCCGAGGCCATGAGGTTGTTGTACTGGAATGTCTCACCGAATTCGGTGGTCGGCTCGGTTGCGGCAAGCTGCATGAACGTGTTTCGTGCCGGCGTTCCGGGCGGGGTATTGAAAATCCACTCCATGTCCTTGCGCGGGAGACCGGTGCAGGCGCACACGAGGTGTTTGACCAACGTCTTGGAAGTGGTTGAATCGCTGCCCAGGCGGAAGTCCGCGTAATAGTCCGTCACCGGCCTGTTCCAGTCCAGGCGCCCCTCTGCGACCAGCGTCGACAGCAACAATGTCGCCATGCCCTTGGTGTTGGATGCGATCATGAAGCGGGTGTCTTTATCCACTTCCTCCCCGGTCTGGAGGTCACGAACGCCCAGACCGCCTTCAAAAATAACCTTGCCGTCTTCAATCAGGGCAAGGCCAACGCCGGGCACGCCGACATTCTCCATCGTGGATTCTACGAAGCCCTTCAGTTCAGCCATGCGTTCAGGCGTCATTGGATTGGCCTGCTTGCCCGCAAATGTCTCTTTCTCGAAGCCGGAGGGTCTGAGCGATCCGGCTGCCTGTGAAATCTGCGCGCCGCGTTTGGCCATCGTAGCTTGCGCGCCTCTAACCAGGACAACGGTCCAAGCATCACCCTTGCGCAAGGCCACTCCGACAAGGGCCAGTTTTTCTGCCGGAGATATCTCGTAGGAAATATTGGTGATCTGGTCCCAGCCGTCACGCGGACTGCCATCCTGTGCCAGCCGAACCTCCCGGTTGAATGCTGGATCGAACTGCTGCCACGCCAATTTGACCGCATCACTTGCGTCGGCCGCCGTTTCCACCGGAAGAAGCGCGATCGTCGCGTCACCCTCTGGCGCGGTAAACACCGTAGCACTGCCCCGTTGTGCGCTGGTCCAGCCAGGGATCGGGTTCATTTCCGCTCCCGAGCCGACCGCCATCTTTTCAGGAGGGACTGCATCCTGCGCTGAAAGGGCAACCGGTGCAGTCGCGATCAGCAAGGCTGCAAAAATACTACGGGCAGGTTTCATGGTTCTCTCCCTATCGACGAAGTCGTTGTTTTATCGTGGGCGAACCGTTGTGCGTGTCACTAACACACTGTCCCCCCTTGCGCTACATCGCGCCGTTCATTAGGGCGAAACCCAATTTGCAAACCCCCAGGAATTCGAGAGGGATAAAAATGAGCGATACTGCCGACCGCGTGCAGAAGATTGTTGTTGAGCACCTCGGCGTTGAAGCCGACAAGGTGACACAAGAAGCCAGCTTCATCGATGATCTTGGCGCTGACAGCCTCGACATCGTCGAGCTGGTCATGGCGTTCGAAGAAGAATTCGGCGTCGAAATCCCCGATGATGCGGCTGAGAAGATCACCACCGTCGGCGATGCCACGAAGTACATCGAAGAGCATAAGGGCTAATCCCCTCCAAGGCTCAGTTTCCCGCCCAGAGCGGGACCGGACAGGCCCGACCCGATAGCGGGCCGGGCCTGTTGTCTTTTATGCGGAGAATTTCATGCGTCGTGTGGTCGTAACCGGACTTGGCCTCGTCACCCCCTTGGGCGGCGATGTCGAAACAACGTGGTCCAACCTTATCGCAGGCAAGAGCGGGGCAGGGCCTATCACCCGCTTCGATGCCTCGAATCAGAAGGCGCGGATCGCCTGTGAAGTGAAGGGCAAGGACCACGAATACGGTTTTGATCCCGACAAGCGTGTCGATCACAAGGTCCAGCGCCAGGTCGATCCCTTCATTATTTACGGGATTGATGCAGCTGGCCAGGCATTCGAGGATGCCGGGCTTGAAGGCATGGATCAGGCGACCAAGGAACGCACTGGCGTTTCGATTGGCTCGGGCATCGGCGGACTGCCGGGCATCGAACTTGAATCAATCAATCTTCATGAACGCGGCCCGGGCCGTGTCTCGCCGCACTTCGTTCACGGGCGCCTGATCAACCTGATCAGCGGCCAGGTCTCGATCAAATACGGCCTCATGGGCCCCAACCACGCGGTTGTGACGGCTTGCTCGACAGGTGCGCACTCCATCGGCGATGCGGCGCGCATGATCGCGCTGGACGATGCCGACATCATGCTGGCAGGCGGCGCGGAAGGCACTGTCAACCCGCTCGGCGTGGCTGGCTTTGCACAGGCCCGTGCGCTCAACATGAGCATGAACGACACGCCCGAAAAGGCCAGCCGTCCCTACGACAAGAACCGTGACGGCTTCGTCATGGGCGAGGGCGCCGGTGTCGTGGTGCTGGAAGAATACGAACACGCCAAAGCGCGCGGCGCGAAGATTTACGCCGAAGTCGTCGGTTACGGACTGTCAGGCGATGCCTACCACGTGACTGCACCGCATCCCGAAGGCAAGGGCGCGGAACTCTCCATGCGCATGGCGCTCAAGAAGTCCGGCCTTGGCCCGGGCGATATCGATTACGTCAATGCGCATGGCACATCGACGATGGCCGATACGATCGAACTGGCAGCGGTGAAGCGTGTATTGGGCGACGATCTCAGCGGAGCATCGATGAGCAGCACCAAGTCCGCCATTGGCCACCTTTTGGGCGGTGCAGGTGCGGTCGAGGCGATTTTCTGCATCCTCGCGATCCGCGATCAGGTGGTGCCGCCAACGCTCAACCTCGACGATCCTGATGAAGGAACCGAGGGCGTCGATCTCGTGCCGCACACAGCCAAGAAACGCGAAGTCAAAGCCGCGCTCAATAACAGCTTCGGTTTCGGCGGCACCAATGCCTCGCTGATCGTGAAGAAGGTCGATTGATATGATGCGCAAGACCGCGCTGATCCTCGGCGCGGTCGCCGCGTTGCTGGTCGCTATCGGCGGCATCTGGTTCGCCAGCGGATGGTGGAGTTCGGCCGTGATCGAGGAGGAAACCGCATTCATCGTGCCCTCCGGCTCGACACTGACATCGGTGGCCAAACGGATGGAGGAAGAAGGCGTGATCGGTTCTGCCGACGCCTTCCTCCTGCGCGCCAAGATCCTTGGCGGCAGCGATCCGATCCAGGCCGGAGAATTCCTCTTGCCCGCCGGAGCGAGCCAGGCGCAACTGCTCGGCATGTTCCAGAGCGGGGACGTGATCCGCCGCTTCGTGACCATTCCAGAAGGCATGCCCTCGATCCTCGTCTGGGAGCGCCTGATGGCGCAGGATCATTTGACCGGCGACATACCTGTGCCGCAGGAAGGCAGCATCCTTCCCGACACCTATGACTTCGAGCGCGGCGAAGACCGCGCCGACGTCCTCGCCCGGATGCAGGCGGCTATGCAAAACTACCTCGCCGAAGCCTGGCCCAAGCGCAAAGACGACATTGCAGTAGACAATATCAGGGATGCGCTGATCCTGGCCTCGATTGTCGAGAAGGAAACGGGTGTTGCGCGGGAGCGTCGCATGGTCGCGGGCCTGTATTCAAACCGCCTGAAGGACGGAATGCTGCTTCAAGCCGATCCGACGATCATTTATCCGATCACCAAGGGCAAGCCGCTGGGGCGGCGCATTCGCCAGTCCGAGATCGCAGCGGTCAATGATTACAACACCTATTCGATGGTAGGTCTTCCCAAGGGACCGATCACAAATCCGGGGCGCGAATCGATTGCCGCCGTCCTCGACCCCGAGGCCACTGAAGCTCGCTACATGGTGGCGGATGGCACCGGCGGTCATGCCTTCGCGGAAACTTTGGCAGAGCATAACGCCAACGTCGAAAAGTGGTTTGCCCTGCGCCGTGAACGTGGTGAGATGTGACACAGAGCGATGCCCCGCTCATCCTGACAGCCGAACTGCCGGCGGACCTCCACCGGCGCTACACCGGGCTGCGCACTGAACATTTCCCGCCTGAACGCAACTATCTCGAGGCGCACGTCACGCTGTTTCACGCGCTGCCTGCCCAGTGCGAGGGCGAGGCGCGGAGCTACCTTGCGCGGCTTGCCGGCGAAGTGCCGCCCATCTCGGGACGAGTGGAAGGCCTGATGTCGCTGGGCGGCGGCACTGCCATCAAGCTTACCAGTCCTGATCTGCTAGCTCTTCGTGACGAGATTGCCGATCATTTCCATGGCATGCTGACGGCCCAGGATCAGCACCGACCGCGGCTTCACGTGACGATCCAGAACAAGGTAACGTCCAAAGAAGCCAAGGCTTTGCAGGCAGAGTTGGCGGGCCAGATAGAGCCGCACGACTTCGCTTTTCCGGGGCTTGCACTCCATGCATATCGCGGCGGTCCGTGGGAGTTCTTGCGGCGCTTCGCATTTCGCGGGAAATGAGTGTTGACCGATAGGCCTGCGCGCCCTAAATGCGCCGCCTGCCGAGCGGGTGGCCACAACGGCCAAGGCTCGCATCACGGCCCTTTGGGGCGGAGTAGCTCAGCTGGTTAGAGCAGCGGAATCATAATCCGCGTGTCGGGGGTTCGAGTCCCTCCTCCGCTACCATAGACGGATCCTCATCGGTTCGCTTGCTTCAGCTTCCCAATGCTAATGTTTCAAGTTTGGCACGAGGTTGGCGCGCAGAGATTGCCATCCCTTCGATGCTTGCTCTGACGCCAGCAGCCTATTGCCGCTCTGGCAAGCGAAGCGTGTGGCACTGAGCGGAGGCAACATAGCCGAACTCTGCTCAACTATGCCTATGGTCGCTGAAATCCTTGTGGCTACTTCCTACTAAAAAGCGCGGCATTCAATGTCCGTAATCGGGTCGTTGGCTGCCCGTCCGCTCATGGCACATCGATCGTGCGGTAAATCCGTCCTCAAATGGGTGGAAACCGGTCGTACGGAAATGGTGCATAAATATCTGCTTCTGGCCGATACAAGGCCGTCCAATTTACAGTATGCCAAGCCATGAGGTCGCTTAAGGACTACAGACACTTTAGCTGATGCTATCCGCCAGCGATCAAAAAACGTGTCGCTTTGGGCCGCAAGCTCAATCCTGCTCGAACCCTGCTTTCAGATCCTTCTTGAGAATTTTGCCATTGGCGTTGCGAGGCAGAGTTTCCGCAGAAAAAATTATGCGGACTGGCACTTTGAATTTCGCCAGTCGATCCGCCACCCACTGTTTCAGCTCTTCCTCGCTCACCTTCATACCCGGTGCCAGATGCACCATCGCTGCGGGCTCTTCTCCTAGTGTCCTATGCGGGATTCCCAGTACCGCGACATCAGTTACCGCTGGGTGATCGTAAAGGACGTTCTCCACCTCGGAAGAATAGATGTTTTCTCCGCCGCGGATGACCATGTCCTTGGCGCGGTCGACGATGTAGCAGAAACCCTCCTCGTCGAGACGGGCGAGGTCACCGGTATCGACCCAGCCGTCGGCGAAAGTTGCCGCAGTTGCTTCTGGCTGGCCCCAATAGCCAATGACGACCTGCGGGCCGCGCGCGTAAAGGTTGCCGACCTGGCCAGCCGGGAGAGTGTTTCCCTGATCATCCGTTACCTTCACATCGCTTACCGGCACGGGCGGACCGGCGCTTTGTGGCCGGTTCAGATAATCCTCGGCTGAATGGACGGTGAGGGTAGCCATCGTCTCGGTCATGCCCCAGCCATTGCCGGGCATGGAACCGAAAGTTTCGTAGATCTTGCGGACTAGTTCGGGTGCCGCAGGCGCGCCGCCGTAAGCGATAGCCTCCAGACTTGAGAGGTCGTATTTTTCACGCTCAGGATGCTCGATCATCTGCCAGGCAATGGTTGGCACGCCGCCTGTTATGTTGACCTTTTCGCGCTCGATAATCTGGAAGGCTTCGACGGCTTCCCAGCGATGCATATAGATGATCGTGTGGCCGGCATATAATTGCCCCATCAGCCCTGCCGAACACGCTGTGACGTGGAACAGCGGGATCACGGTAAGCCCTACTTTGGGCGCTGGCGCGGGGATCGGGTCTCCGCGGCGGAGCAGATTGCGGGCTGCGGCATAGGCGCTTGAGAATATGTTGGTGGTCAAATTGCGGTGGCTGCCGAGCGCGCCCTTCGGTTTGCCCGTGGTGCCGCTAGTATAGAAAATGGTCGCCGGATCATCGGGCGAGATGCTAACCTCCGGGATAACGGCATCGGGTAGACCAGCCCACTCGCGCGGAGAGCCGATGACGCTTTCGAGTTTCCTAGCAGTCTGATCTTCGCTGTCGGAGCGCGCGACGAACACCGTCTCAATATCCGGGCATTCAGCCTGATGCGGCGCGATTCTCTCCCAGCGCTCGGCATCGCAAATCAGCACCTTTGCACCAGAATCGGCAAGGCCGAATGCGAGTTCCTGCCCCGTCCACCATGCGTTGAGGGGCACGCAAATCGCGCCGATCGCAGTCGCTGCAAAGAATGCGACTGGCCATTCGGGCAGGTTCCTCATGGCAAGGGCAACTCTGTCCCCCTTATCAATTCCGCAGTGCTGCAATTCGGCGGCAAGCCTGGCTACCGCGCGGTACCAAGCATCGTATGAAATCCGTTCATCTTCGTAGATGGTGACCAACCGTTCGCCATGCCCACGCGCATGATCAGCCAGAGCCCGCAGTGACGGCGGTGCATTCTTCCACGTCCGGGTCGGGATACCGCGAATATCGAGCGTTTCCATTTCGAAGGTCTGGCCCGCCGCGCAGAGCTCCTTTTCGATCTGCGCTAATGATTTGGCCGGCCAGCCTGCAGGTGGCTGCCAATGCCACGGTGCTTCGGCGCCCGCCTCAATTCCGTTCAAACCATCTCTCCCAATGGGGTATGTTTTATTCTGCAACCGATGCTAGGTCGGTTTGGCAGCGCGCTCAAGCGTCGTGCTGGGGAGAGAGAATGCCGACACCGTTTCATTGCGCCGACCCTGCTTCACTGGGCTTCGATTCCGAGCGGCTCGCGCGCATCCCGGAATTTTTGCAAAGCACGTATGTTGGCAATGGCCGCCTCCCGATGACCCAGCTGGTCGTTGCGCGGGACAAGCAGCCCGTATTCTACGATGCGCAAGGAACGATGGGCGAAAACCGCGAAGATCTGCGGCACGACGCGATTTTCCGGATAGCGTCGATGACCAAACCGGTCACTTCGGTGGCCTTCATGCAGCTGGTGGAAAAGTGCGCGGTCGCTTTGGAAGACCCCGTCAGCAAGGTCATTCCCGAACTCGGCAATTTGAGCGTCTATGCCGGCGGCGGCGGTTCCATACCGTTCGCTCCAGGTGCGAAGGCCGCGCCGATGCGTTTCGTCGATCTGCTTACCCATATGTCCGGGCTTACTTACGGGTTGCAGAACCGGACCAATATCGACGCCGTCTACCGCGAACATAACCTCGATTTTGCACGCAATTCGCACGATTCTGATACCTACATCGATATTCTCTCGAAAATGCCGCTGGAGTTTGCGCCCGGGGAAGGCTGGAATTATTCGGTCGCCACCGACGTGCTTGGCGTCGCAGTAGAGCGCATCTCGGGCATGCGGCTGGGCGAGTATTTCGAGAAACATATCTTTGGCCCGCTTGGAATGACAGACACCGCCTTCGGTGTCCGCAGTCAGGACAGTGACCGGCTGGTCGATGCTTATCAGTATCTACCCGGCAAACCGCCCAAGATGATCGATGCTGGACAAGGCAGTCGGCTGGCACAGGAAGGATTATTTGACAGCGGCGGCGGAGGCTTGTGCGGAACGATCGCGGATTATCACCGCTTCGCCACAATGCTGCTTAATGGCGGGAAGCTTGGAAATGCCCGCATCCTCAGTCCGAAGACGCTACGACTGATGCGTACCAATCATCTGCCAGGCGGTGCAGACTTGACGGACATGTCGAGCAGCCTCTTTTCCGAAGCCAATAATGCTGGAACCGGCTTCGGCCTTGGCTTCGCGATGGTCATCGACCCGGCAAAGACGCTGATGCCTTCCAGCATGGGGGAATTCTATTGGGGCGGTGCTTATTCAACCGCTTTTTTTGTTGATCCGGTGGAGGCGATTACGATGGTCTTTATGACC
Organism: Qipengyuania psychrotolerans; assembly: GCF_019711355.1. Classification (NCBI taxonomy): domain Bacteria; kingdom Pseudomonadati; phylum Pseudomonadota; class Alphaproteobacteria; order Sphingomonadales; family Erythrobacteraceae; genus Qipengyuania; species Qipengyuania psychrotolerans. The sequence goes on along the minus strand of NZ_CP081297.1, from coordinate 1,588,142 downwards.
CAGGTTTACCCGTCCAGCACCTATCCCATTCGCCGCCAGCTCAAGACTTTAATCTATTCCGCATTGACTGAAAGCCGGGCCTGAAGCCCCGCCGGAAAGACCAGTTCAGCACATTCAAGGAGTACCCCGATGACTTCTCCAATTCGTACCGAACGTCACGATGATGTCTTGGTAATCATCTCCGACAATCCTCCGGTCAATGCGCTGGGCCATAAGGTGCGCCAGGGACTGAAAGACGGGATCGAACAGGCTTTGTCCGATGACAGCGTCAAAGCAGTAGTCATACGCTGTGACGGACGGACTTTTTTTGCGGGTGCCGACATCACCGAATTCGGCAAGCCTCCGGTCGGCCCGAACCTTCCTGAAACTCTCGATGAGATGGAGGCAAGTGACAAGCCGGTGGTAGCTGCGATCCATGGAACTGCCCTCGGCGGTGGATGTGAAGTCGCTCTTGCATGCCATTACCGCGTTGCTGTGCCGAGTGCGAAGATGGGACTACCCGAAGTCAAGCTGGGGCTGATCCCAGGCGCTGCCGGAACACAGCGCCTGCCGCGCGTCGTCGGCGTGGAGAACGCCTTGCCCATGGTTGTTCAGGGTAATCCGATTACAGCCAAGAAGGCATTGGAAATCGGATTGCTCGACCAGATCGTGGGAGAAGACAGTTTGGAGGCGGATGCCATCGCCTTTGCCCGCGCGCAAATCGGCAAGCCAGTGAAACGCAGTTCTGAAGGAACCGCCCAACAAGATGGAGTGAAGAATCCCGGCCTGTTCGACGAATTTCGCGCCAAGAACGCACGCCGGATACGCGGTGTGCATGCGCCTGAGGCTGGCATTCAAGCGGTCCAGGCAGCGACGCGATTGAACTATGCCGATGGCGTGAAGAAAGAACGCGAACTCTTCGTCGAACTGATGTCCGGTACCCAGAGCGCAGCAATGCGTCATTATTTCTTCGCTGAACGCGCCGCCAACAAGATCGACGACATCGATCCCCAGACCAAGACGATCGAAATCGCCAAGGTTGGCGTGATCGGAGCGGGCACGATGGGCGGCGGGATCGCGATGAATTTCCTGTCTGCCGGAATTCCGATCACCATCCTGGAAATGAAGCAGGATGCCCTCGATCGCGGGACCGGCGTAATCCGCAAGAATTACGAGCGTACCGCGGCGCGCGGACGGATGAAGCCGGAGCAGGTTGACCAGGCGATGGGCCTGCTAACTACCACGCTCGACTATGCGGATCTGGCCGATTGCGATCTGGTGATCGAAGCAGTCTACGAAAGCATGGAAGTGAAGATCGATGTGTTCGGTAAGCTTGATGAGGTGGTCAAGCAGGGCGCGATCCTGGCTTCCAACACCAGTTATCTGAATGTCGACGAGATCGCGCAGGCTACCAAGCGGCCAGGATATGTCCTGGGTCTGCATTTCTTCTCGCCCGCCAACATCATGAAGCTGCTGGAGATCGTGCGGGGTGCTGAAACGCGCGACGATGTTCTGATGACGGCAATGAAACTGGCCAAGAAAATCGGCAAGGTCGCCGTGGTGTCAGGTGTATGCCACGGCTTTATCGGCAACCGTATGCTCAGCCCGCGGCAGGTTCAGGCCAATGCCCTGCTGATGGAAGGGGCCAAGTACTGGGAAGTAGATGACGTATTGCTGGAGTTCGGTTTTCCTATGGGGCCATTCCAGATGGCTGACCTCGCCGGGATCGACATCGGCTGGCACCGGGATCCGTCCAAGGTCACCAATATCCGCGAGGCACTGTGCGCGGCAGACCGTTTCGGCCAGAAAAACGGCAAGGGTTTTTACGATTACGACGAGGCGCGCAATCGCACCCCGTCAGATGAAGTGCAGTCCATCATCGCGGATTTCGCCAGGAAAGAGGGTCACGAGCAGCGTGAGATCTCGACCGACGAAATCCGTGAGCGATTGCTCTATCCCATGGTCAATGAGGGCGCGATGATCCTGGATGAGGGTATGGCGCAGCGCGCGAGCGACATCGATGTGGTCTGGATCAACGGCTATGGTTGGCCGCTGACCACCGGCGGCCCTATGTTCTGGGCCGACACGGTCGGGCTTGATGTTGTTTTAGCGGGCCTCGAAAAGCACGGCCTGCCGGTCAGCGACTATCTTCGGCGCAAAGCGGAAGCGGGCGAACGGTTCAACTGAATGGCGCGCAAATATTCCAAACATGGTCCCCGAGAAGACCTCAACCGCGATGAAGTCGAGGCTCCGGCGATGCCGGTTACCTGCTGGCTGTGCGGCCGGCCCACCGGGAAGACCATTATCTGGCACCATCCCGTGCCAAAAAGCCGGGGCGGGCGCGATGTCGTGCCGATGCATCCTATTTGCCAGAACACTCTGACAACCAATTTCACCAACTCCGAACTGGAACGCCATGCGATGGATGTGGATGCACTGCTGGCAAACCCCAAGGTGCGAAAATTTGTCGACTGGGTAGCGAAAAAAGATCCTGATTTCACCGCGACTACGGCAAAAAAGCAGCGCTGATCAGCCTGCATATTGTTGAGACTTCGCTTCTGCTGCCACCCGCAGCGACAAATGCAAATTGAACGGCATTCTCTTCAGCGATCGCTTTGGGGATTAACGAGGGGGAAGCTCGATTGACAATCTCGGCTCAAGCTACAGCTAAGACCGTAGCCCCCAAGCGGCGCTGGTGGCTGATCGTCGCCGGATTCGCCATTGTCCTGGCAGGTGCATTTCTTGCGCACACTATCCGCACAACCGATGGCACTACTGTTCAGGACATACGGTTTACCGGCACGAACGGTACCGTCATGAGCGCTCTGCTGTACGTGCCCAAAAACGCCACTGCCGACACGCCCGCCCCAGGTGTTCTTGCAGTTCATGGTTACATCAATTCACGCGAGACACAGGACGGTTTCGCCATTGAATTCGCCCGCCGCGGTTACGTTGTTCTTTCGCTCGATCAGACCGGGCACGGATATAGCGGCGGCGCAGCATTCTCGAATGGTATTGGCGGCCCGGATGGTCTGAAATATCTTCGATCCTTGCCGATGGTCGATACAACTCAGATCGGCTTGGAAGGGCACAGCATGGGCGGCTGGACAGTGCTCGCAGCGGCACACGAAATGCCCGGTGCTTATGCATCAATGGTGCTCGAAGGATCATCGACGGGTGCGCCATTTGCGGCAGACGGGTCAGTCAAATGGCCGCGCAATCCTGCGCTCTTCTCCAGAATCATAAGCGTAGCCCCTCATGGCTCGCGACCCGAATTCTGCGCATTTCAGTAGATTCGACTGCTCTTTTTCTTTGTTTCGATCTCGCCAAATCGAACGGTTCGCCGGCTGGCGCTTTGCCGGGCGAACCGCTGCAACCTATCGAATTAGTCGTCCGATCCCGAGCTCTTGGTTTCACAGAACCAACCGAGGAAACGCCACTGGCCACCTCGCTTTACCAAGGTATCGGCACAACGTTCCGTGCTGTTCTCACGCTTGCCTTCGTAATTGGTTTCAACAACGTTGGCGTAATAAAAGGCAATAGCGGTATCGCCGCTAACAGCGATCTTGATGGGATCCAGTTGGTAGTGGAGCACTTTGCCCTCGGCGCCGAAAACGCGGGTGCGCGCCGCCATCTGATCGCGCGAGGTTGGAACTGGATAATCAGTGTTCCAGCCATAACCGTTGGGGTCGAGCTCTTCGGACCAAGTCCCGGGATCGACGTGTTCTGACCACGATTCCGAGACATAAGTCCACACTTCGGTCTGGTTGTCGGTCCACTGCTGTGCGCTTAGCGGTGCCGCAAACGCACCCAATGCGAAAGCAGTGATGGCGAATTTAACAGTTCGCATAAAAGATCCCTTATCTGGCCCGGCGAATTGCCTGGGCTTCCAACAGGGAGAAGGCGACCTCAGTTATTGATTTTTTTTGGGCCCCTGTGCTCGCCACACTAGGCCTATTCGTTTCGAATGCAAATCCGCGTTTCTAGGGGCGAGTCCCTCTCCGCTACCATTTTCGTTCAGCGCGAAAAGACGGCACCGTGAGGTGCGCCTTCCCCGGTCCACCCGTGAGGCCAGTTTCGCCTTCCGAAGCTAAAACCTACCTCGCTGTCTTCGCCGCGGAAGCGATCATCTATCGTCAGTGCTCCCGTCGCTTCATCGAGCTCGAGAAGATACATCCGTTGGCCAGGTTTGCTGGGGGTCACAACGAGCCTGCGAATTTCGGTGTCCCAAGCTGTCCAATGAGGATCGAAGTCCTCTCCCATGTCGAGGCGAGAGACCTCCACCGGTTGAGCCCCGTCTGAAATATCGAGGACAACGAAGGAATGGATGTCGGGCACGGCCTGCACCATGTATCGGCCCATTATCGTGGGAACGCCGCACCAGTTTCCCGGATATTGGTGCACCAACTGCGCTTGGGGAGCTGGGCCGTCGAGGCCGGTCACGCGCTGCAATCCGCATGACAGGGTGTGCACATAGACTGCGCCATCCGGCCCGACCCGCGGTTCTTCCGGGGAGATATGACCATTGAGGCGGGGGCCGGGATCAAGGCGATATGTACCGAGAAGTGCGAGATTTGATAGCTGGAAGACCTGGTAGGTGTTGCTGGTCATCAGCCAGTCGTCGCCCATGGGGGAGTTGGTGACGAGTACCCGGTCAATCTCAGGGAGGACTGCCAAGCCATAGGGCAGCAGGCCTTCGTCGGCGAATGCAGGATCAGCGTTCCCGACCGCACGCACCATCTCGCCTGCGTCGTTAATTTCCACGATCCCGCCGCTCAAGATCGGCATCTTCATACCAGCCTGGTGTTTTGCGTGTTGGAATGTCGCGAGGACGTTGCCATTCGGCAGGCGAGCGAAGCTGTGCGGCATGTTATAGCCGCCAAGGCTCGTAAATGCCGCGGCCTGGCGCGGCTCCAACGGGTTCGTGAGATCGAAAATTACCGTCCGGTTCGCGTCGTGATCATTTGCGAACAGCATGCCGCTTGCGGGCATCTCATATTCAGTGTGATGCGCATTCACGCTCTGTTGGTCGGAAGCCTTGCTTGTGACGATCCGGCCGTAGTTTGTGGAGCCCGGGTCGGCATCAATAACCGCGATGAAGTCGTTTCCCTCACCGGCGCGATCGCCAACCCAGACGTAAAGATATTTCCCGGTATCATCTTGGGCCACGGACTGCCCGCTGATGGCGAATGCCGACAGAGCACCGAGGACGGCTAGAAGTTTTCGAAACATTGCATTGTCCCCAAGCTTGCGACCCGGTGGACGGTGCCTAACATCCGAACCGTGGATTTGCCAATCGTTGCCACCCGGCCAACGACTTCTCGCCGCTGGAATCGAGAGCGCCTTTATTTGTAGGGCCGATATTCACCTTACGCGGTGGGCGGCGGTGTCCTGACACGGCGCCGCAGAAATCCGATGTTGTTCGCAGGTAGTGGCAATGAGAGCAGGCATGGGGGCTGGCCATGTCGCTTCAACTCTAGCTAGGGTCGGCCAACTTTAGAATTCGAGGATTATACCATGCGCCTTTTGCTGCTCAGCACCACTGCATTGCTCTCCGCTTGCGCGACAGCTCCGACGCCGGTCGGGGTGGCTAGTTCCCCGAGTGAAGCGATTGCTCCTGAAGCGAACAAGAGTGCTCAGCTCGCTCAGCTTTTCGAAGATTACGATACGGCGCAGTTGGCCATGTCGCCGGTTTCGAAAGCCTATCGCGGCATTGTCGATGAAAGTTATGGACAGTGGAACGAGCTGTCGGACGCTGCTGATGCAAAGAGCCGGGCGCTCGACATCGCTACAGTATCGCAAATGCGTGATCAGTTTGACCGCGCCAGCCTCAACACGGAAGATCGCCTGTCGTATGATCTTTTCGAAGCGAAGGTCGCCCGGAGCACCGCAGCCTACGAGTTCCGCGAGAATTATTTCCTCTTCGACCAGATGAATGGGCTGCAAAGTTTTGTCCCAAGCTTCCTCATCAACATACACCGCGTGTCCGACCTCGCGACCGCCGAAGCTTATATCAGCCGTTTGCAGTCTGCAGATACACTGATTGACCAGGCGATCTCTGAGAGCGCGGAGAGGGCTGCGGCTGGCGTCACGCCGCCGCGCTGGGTCTATGCTTATGTGATCAGCGACGCCAAGAATGTCATCAAAGGTACCCCTTTCGAAGCGGGCGATGATTCACCGATTTTCGCCGATCTCAAGGAAAAGGTCGGCGCGCTTGAGATTTCCGATACCGAGAAGAATCGGCTGATAGCTGCCGGCGCTGCGGCGATGGTTGACGATATGGCGCCGGCCTATCGCCGAATGATCGCCGAGATGGAACGCCAGCAAGCGAACGCTCCGACAGACGATGGCATTTGGCGCCTCCCTCGCGGAGCTGAATACTATGCCGAGCGATTGGCCAATTACACGACGACTGATCTTTCCGCCGATCAGATTCACTCGCTGGGATTGCGGGAGGTTGAACGCATCCACGGAGAGATGCGGGCGATCATGCAGACAGTCGGGTTCGAAGGCACCTTGCAGGAATTCTTCGCCCACCTGCGCGGCGGCGATCAGTATTTCTATACCACGAGGGAGGCTTACCTCGCAGATGTAGCGAAGGTGCTTGGAGCCATGGAAGCCGAGCTTCCCCGCTATTTCAATACGCTTCCCAAAGCAGAACTGCGCGTCAAACCGGTCGAGGAATTTCGTGAGAAATCGGCGGGCAAGGCATTCTACCAGTCACCTACACCTGACGGGTCCCGGCCGGGCACATACTACGTCAACCTCTATAATCTGCGAGACATGTCGAAGAACGAGCTGGAAGCACTCGCTTATCACGAGGGTGTGCCAGGTCACCACTTGCAGCGCGCTGTGCAGACAGAACTAGGCGACGTTCCGCCGTTCAGGCGGTTCGGCGGTGTGACTGCCTATACCGAGGGCTGGGGTCTCTATTCGGAAGAGCTGGGCAAGGACATGGGTTTCTATACCGATCCCTATTCCGATTTCGGCCGCCTTGGCATGGAATTATGGCGAGCGGCGCGGCTGGTCGTGGACACCGGTATCCATCACAAGCGCTGGTCGCGGGAACAGGCGATTGAATGGCTGCAAACCAACACGCCAAATCCTGAAGGGGACGTTCGGAAAGCGATCGAGCGCTACATCGTGTATCCAGGTCAGGCGACCGCCTACATGATCGGGAAGCTCAAGATCATGGAACTCCGCGAACGCTCGCGGGAAGCTTTGGGTGAGCGATTCGACATCCGGGAATTTCACGATGTGGTATTGCTCTCCGGCCCCGTACCGCTCGACGTTCTGGAGAGGCGGGTGGATGCATGGATTGCGACCAGTTTAGCTTCCCCTGCGAAGGAGTAATGCACTCAGGGGCGTGGATAGCTGATGCGTCGCGAGAGACGCAGCTATGCCATCCATTGCTGACGTGAACTTTGATGTTCTTGGTCATCGGGGAAGGATGGCGAGATAGGGCGGGGCGATACGCGGCTCGATATTCGCAGATGCCGATCAGCCCAAGTCTTGTTAGCGGCCCCGCTGATTATGCCGGGGTTTGAAAGCCAGCTGTACCCCAATGTAGCAATTGCAAGTGTGCAGAGCAGTGTTAGTCTCCTCGTTCATATCGGGGGGTGGACTGATGATGAAGAAGTTCGTGGCCGTTGCGGCTATGCTTGGAACACTAGGCGCTGGCACCACGGCGCATGCTGACGTTGTTACAGATTGGGCCGAGTTCGGCCGCACAATCGCGAGCGGGGAAGAATCGTCCAGTTCGCCCGAGCGTTTCTTTGCTCAAACCCAGCTTGCATTGGCGATGTTCGAAGCTGCGAACGCGATCGAGCAGGATTATGAAAGCCATCTATCGTTTCCTCCAGAGGAGGCCGAAGCTTCCGTAGAAGCGGCTGTAATGACCGCTGCGAAACACGTCTTGCTGGCACATTTCAGTTCGAGAAGCGAAGATATCGAGCGCAGCTATGAACTCGCCTTGGCAACGCTTCCTCAGGGCGACGAATTGGAGCGTGGAGTAGCGGTTGGCAAACGCGCAGGGGCTGCTGCATTGATGGCTGGAGCTGTCGATCCGGAGCGGGTCGCGACCCCCTATCGGCCAGTTACAGCGCCAGGCACCTGGGTCCCTGTTCAATTGCCCGTATTTCCCGATTGGTATGCGAATTTGCCGTTCTGGTCGCTCGAAGATCCTGAAGCCTACATGCCGCCCCCGCCGCCTGATTTGAGCAGCGAAGTCTGGGCGCGAGACTTCAACGAAGTCAAACGACTTGGCGGAAAAGAAAGCACTGAAAGAACATCACTGCAAAGCCGGATCGCCCGATACCGGATCACTCCGATTATCATGCCTACGCTGGAAGCTATCGCGGACATGCCTGGTCGGAGCACGTCGACCAATGCGCGGATGATAGCACTGCTTTACATGGCGACAGATGACACCGGCGTAATTACCGGCCTGGCAAAATTGCGGAATAACTTCTGGCGGCCGATTACCGCTATCCGGAACGCTGATATTGACGGAAGTCCGGAAACGGAAATGGACCCAGGCTGGGAGCCCTATATCCGCACTCCAAACCATCCTGAGTATCCTTGCGCGCACTGCAGCTGGGCTTCAGCGGTAGCTGAGGTATTGAAGGCGGAGGTGGGTGATGCGCCCCCTGGCGGAGTGCAAGTTGGCTCGCGGTCTCTCGACTATGCCGTGGTGCAGGTTCTGCCTACCTTTGATCAATGGGTGGAAGAGGTTTCATTTTCACGAATTGTTGGCGGCGTTCACTACCGTTTCTCAAACGATGCCGCTGAAGACATTGGGCGGACGGTTGCGGCAGAAACATTGAAGCTGATGCCGCCTCGGGAATAGCCAACGATAGATTCTCTCCATTGTCGAGGTTAGATTCGCACGTCAATTGCACGAGACCGAGATCGGAAATCATATCTGCATCAATCGGTTGCGTGGGCGATTTGGCCGCCATCAGCCTGTGTGATAAGTCACAACCCTTCAAACAGGAGGGGTATTATGAAATTTTATGTCACACTCGCGGCCAGTCTTGCAGTCATGGCCTGTTCGCCAGCAGCAGAGCCAGAGGCTGAGCCGGCGGCCGAACCAGCGGTAGAGGAAGTTGCTGTCGTACCCGGCGGCGTGGCTCCCGGCGACTACATTGTCCAAAGCGGCGATGACAGTTCACCTTTCTCGATTGACGCGGATGGCAACTGGACCGGCGTTGACGATGACGGCAATCCATCGAGCGGCACATCCGAAGTTGTCGATGGCAAGATTTGCTTCACAGATACCGGCGAAGACGAAGCAGAATGCTGGCTCAATGAAGCGACAGCCGAAGACGGTAGCTTCTCCTCGACGAGTGACTCTGGCGAAACTGTCACCGTGACACCTGCTTAAAAAGCAGGGCCAAGTGCATGATGTTAAAGGCGGCCTGAGGGCCGCCTTTTTCATGAGAGGTGCTGTTGGATCGCTATCACGCAGACAGACGCGGAGCAGCCAAGGCGATGGCTATGCGCCCTTGAATTCGGCTTTGCGCTTTTGCAGGAAAGCCATGGCTCCTTCGACAGCATCTTGCGTGCTGCCCGCTATGCGTTGGCCGTTGGCTTCAGATGCAAGGGTGGCGGGAAAGTCGGCTTGAAGGCCGTCGCGCAAAGTTCGCTTCATCTGGCCAAGCGCCACTGTCGGGCCATTGGCAAGCTTGTTCACCAGCGCTTCCGCCTCGGAAGCCAAGGCATCATCTTCGACGCATTTGTAGATGAGGCCGATTCGCTCTGCCTCTTCGCCGTGGATCTTCTCGCCCAGCATCATCATGCGCGTGGCCTGGGCTGTGCCGATCAGGCGCGGAAGCATCCAGCTTGACCCGCCATCGGGCACGAGGCCGATATTGACGAAGGCCTGGAGGAAATAGCCGCTCTTTCCGGACAGTACGAAATCTGCCGCGAGCGCGATCGAGCAACCCACACCTGCTGCGGGTCCTTGGACCATGGATACAACCGGCACGGGCAAGGCGGCGAGCGCCTGCACCATTGGATTGTAATGCTGGCTGAGTGAGGCAAATGCACGGTCGCCGCCGCTAACCGACATCTCTGCATTGGCAGCCAGATCCGCGCCCGAGCAAAATGCCCTGCCTTCGCCGCGCATCAGCACCGCGCGTGCATCGCCAAGATCGCGAATGGCAGTGAATATCTCGTCGGCCATTTGCGGCGGACAGGCATTGAGGCGTTCGGGCCGGTTGAGCGTGATCGTGAGCACAGGGCCATCGCGGGTCGTCTTGATCATTTCGAAATCGCTCATGGGTCCTCGTCCTCTCAAATTCTGTTGTCGGCTCCGTTTGGGCAAACAGGTGCGGTATTGCAACCTATTGCGAAGCCATATGCCACTGCGCGAGACCGCCATCACCGGTTGAGATGGTCCCCTGTGTGCCAACGGGCTCTGCTGAGCCATCGGTGAAAAAGGCGATCATCGCCTCATCACCACCGGGAATTTCTGCAAGCGTGCGGGCGCCCTGCGGTGTCAGAGCCACGACAACTCCGCCGCGAACGCTGCCATCCCGATTGTAGAAAACGGTATAGGTTTCCACTGTCGCAGGGCCGGCATAGTTTTCGTCCATGTCCGGAATGGGGCCGCGCTTTTCGTCGGCTTTTTTCTGAAAGTCGAAGTCTTGCGGGAAGGTCGCACCGGTTGGTGCACCCGACAGCATGATCGTGTGGCTATAGGTGGCATAGCCGCCATTGGCGAAGAGCAGACCCTTGTCCTTCGTCCCGCGCAGCAGTTCGACCATTTCGGCAACAGCATGGCTCATGTAATTGCCGATAGGTCCTCCGCCGAACGTCAGTCCGCCGAAGACAGTCGCCGGTTTGTCGAGCGGCCAGTTCAGGACCCTGCGGGCCATTTTCGGGACGCAGGGGAAACAGGAATAGAGTTCGGCATGCGCAAGATCGTCAGCTGACACTTCGTTCAACTTCAGCGTTTCCTCGATCGAGACAGTCAGGCTGAAGGACGCGTCGTATCTATCACGGGCGAGGAAATCGCCGTCCTTGCGCGCCGCAGCGCCGTAGCCAAGGTAAACCAGTCGATCTTCCGGAACATTGCGCCTGCGCGCCTCCGCGAGGCTTGTAACGAGAAAGCCCGCGCCTTGGTTCACCGACGAATTTGCCACCTGTAGCTTGGTGTAGGGGAACGCGATGAGGCGGTTATTCTCTGTCGGCGTCACGACTTCTTCGGCTGTGACCGGCGTGCGGAGCCAGGCGCTCGGCGTGCGCGATGCGACCTCGCTCATTTTCTCCCAGATCGCACCGCTTTCTGCCTGGCCTTCCTCCAAGGTCTGTCCGTAGGCAGCGCGGCAGGCGTTTTCATAGAGCGGATAGACATCGGTCGGGACCACAAGGCCGAAGCTTTGGCCGTATCCTATGGTCTGACGGTGTTTCGCATCGCGAAGGGCGTTCGGCTTAGCCTTGTCTTTGCGCGGTTTCAAAGCGGCCAGCTGGGCGGCTGTGCGCAAGGCTTCTGCCCCAACTACGGCGCAAACGACAGCTTCGCCCGCCGCGATCCGGTTAGCTGCTTCATGGAGGAGCAGGATCGGGCTATCGCCGCTGGGTATCGCCGTCTGCTCGCGGTGGGCCGGATCAATGCCGAGCGTTTCGGCCAGCTTGCCATCAACCGGGTTCAAATGGGGCCAGCCAAGCTGCGCCACCACGGCCAGCGAATCGCAGTCCTGTAACCAGCCGCCGCCAGCGTCGCCATCGGCGCGGCGCAGCGCCTCTGCCATCAGGCCGATGGGGTCGAGCCCGTCCGCGGGATCGCCGGGCCGGTCGTTGATTTGGCCAACGCCGATGATAACAGGTGTGTTTGCTGGGCCGAGTGCAGTCATGACTACACGGTTAGCCGCCATGCGGATTTTCGCAAATGAAAGAAAATGGCTGGGGTGGCAGGGATCGAACCTGCGAATGGCGATACCAAAAACCGCTGCCTTACCACTTGGCTACACCCCAGCAGGCGGGCGCTCCTATAACGCGCTCGGCAGGAATGTGAAGGGGGTAGCAGCGCAGCGCGCGATAAGCGATAGCATGGCCATGACCGACACCGCTGTTGCCCGCTCTATCCTCGACACGCTTGTCGCCTTCGACACGACCTCGTCGCGCAGCAATCTGGCTCTGATCGAATGGGTGAAAAATTATCTCGCGCAATTCGGGGTGCAGGCAGAGCGCGTCGCGAACGAGGCGGGCAACAAGGCCAATCTCTTCGCCACTTGCGGACCATCCGTGGCAGGCGGAGTGATTCTTTCAGGCCATAGCGATGTTGTGCCTGTGGAAGGACAGGCGTGGAGCAGCGATCCGTGGGCGGTGCGCGAGGCTGAGGGACGCCTTTATGGCCGCGGCGTGGCCGATATGAAGGGCTTTCTCGCACTGGCGCTGGCGCATGTCCCTCGCTTTGTGAAGGGCGCCAGTCCCGTGCATCTCGCCATCAGCTATGATGAAGAGGTCGGCTGCCAGGGCGCGCCTGCCATGATCGAACGGATGGCTGCGAGCATTCCTGCACCGCGTCTAGCGATCATCGGTGAACCCAGCAGCATGAGGATCATCACTGGTCACAAGGGGATCAGCGTTTTCGAGGTGCGAATTCGCGGCCACGAAGCGCACAGCTCGCTTACCGGTCACGGCATTTCTGCAAATATGGTCGCCGTGGAAATCATGTCGCACCTCAGCGACATCGCTCGCAAGCTTGAGGCCGAGGCCGATGTGGAGAATGGTTTCGACCCGCCGCAGGCGACGCTCACCATCGGCGAGATGGAAGGCGGGACCGCGGCCAATATCCTGGCCGGACATGCGCGGTTCGTGTTTGATCTCCGGGCGCCTCCCGGCGTCGATACTGCGGCCGTTCTGGCGCCCTTGCAGGACCAATGCGCTGCGCTTGATGCTTCGATGAAGGCGCGCTTTGCGGGCACAGGGGTCAAGCTGACCCAGATCGCCAGCGCTCCGCCGATGACGCCGGACGGAAGCGACGATGCTGTAGCGTTCGTTCGGCGGCTAACCGGCGAAAATGCGCCCGCCTCCCGGGTCGCTTACGCGGCGGAAGGCGGGCAGTTTCAACAGGCTGGATTTCCGACCTTGATCTGCGGGCCGGGCTCGATCGAACAGGCGCACCAGCCCGATGAATGGATCGCTTCGGAGCAGTTCGAGGCCGGAGCGCGCTTCATGGACCGTCTGGCCGGACAATTAGCCTGACGCTCAGCGCATCGCTCAAACGAACTAGAGCTTCTTGCCTTCGAAATCGGCGGCCGAATGACGCTCGAGCAGCTGGGTGTCTTCATCACCCCATGCCTTGTTGACGATGCGGCCTCGTTTCACGGCGGGCCGCGCCCCGATCTGCTTCGCCCACCGGGCGACGTTTTCATATTCGTCGATCGAGAGGAAAGTCTTGGCTTCGTTGTAGATCGTGCCTTCGACGAACGGCGCCATCCACGGCCAAGCTGCGATATCAGCGACGGTATAATCCTTGCCGCCCAGGAATTCGCTTTGCGCCAGACGCTGGTCCGCCACGTCGAAGAGGCGCTTTGTTTCCATCGCATAGCGGTTGATGGGGTATTCGAACTTCTCGGGCGCATAGGCGTAGAAGTGACCGAAGCCGCCCCCGATGAACGGCGCGCTTCCGATCTGCCAGAACAGCCAGCTGAGCACTTCGGCGCGGGTATGATCGGTGGGCAGGAAGGCGCCGAACTTTTCGGCCAGATGCATCAGGATCGCGCCGCTTTCGAAGATACGGATCGGCGTGTCGCCGCTGCGGTCGAGCAGGGTGGGAATCTTGGAATTGGGGTTGAGGTCGACAAAGCCCGAACCGAACTGGTCGCCATTGCCGATGTTGACCGTCCAGGCATCATATTCCGCGCCTGAATGCCCCGCTTCGAGCAGCTCTTCGAACATCACGGTAGCTTTCACGCCGTTGGGCGTGGCGAGTGAATGGAGCTGGAAGTCGTGTTCTCCGACAGGCAGTTCCTTTTGTTCGCGGGCACCGGCGGTCGGGGCGTTGATGCTGGCAAACTTGCCGCCGTTCTCGGCATCATGAGTCCAGACTGCGGGCGGGGTATAGGTTGCGTCGGCCATTAGGGTCTCCTTTGGGCAAAGGGCTAGTTCACCCTTCCGTTCGTCGCAAGATGGGGAACCGCTACACCCCTGCCACGGTTCTTCCCTTCGCCATGACGAAGCTCATCTATATCGACGACAGCCTACCCGGCATCACCCGCAAGGGGGCAGGGAGGGGCTGGGCCTATTACGATCCCCAAGGCGCGCTGATTACCGACCGGGCCGAGAAGCAGCGGCTCAACGCCGTCGCATTGCCGCCGGCCTATGTCGATGCGTGGTTTTGTCCGGCGCACAACGGGCACATCCTGGCAACCGGCGTCGATGCGAAGGGACGCAAGCAATACCGGTATCACCCCGAATTTCGTGCCGCGCGTGAAAGTGAGAAGTTCGACAGCTGCGTGACATTTGGCAAACTATTGCCGCTGGTGCGCAAGCGGGTCGAAGATGATCTTCGCGGCCGCAAGTTGACCCGCGAGAGGGTCATCGCCAGCGTGATTCGCCTGCTCGACCTGGGCGCTGTCCGTATCGGGAACGAAGGGTACGCCGAACGCAACAAGAGCTTCGGAGCCACCACGCTGCGCCAGCGTCATGCCGATGTGACGGGAAAGACGCTGAGCCTTCGCTACAAGGGCAAGTCCGGTAAAATGCGCGAAGTCACTTTGACCGATGGCAGCCTGGCCAGGATCGTGCGCAAGATGCAGGACCTGCCGGGTCAAAACGTGTTCCAATATCTGGATGACGACGGAGATGTGCGGTCGGTCGGTTCGAGCGATGTGAATGAGTATCTCGAAGAAACGATGGGCGAACGCTTCACCGCGAAGAACTTCCGCACCTGGCACGCAAGCGTTTTGGCGTTCAAAGCCCTGTGGGAAGGCGATGGGCGGATGCCGATCAAGGACCTGCTCGATTGCGTCGCGACGAAGCTGGGCAATACGCCTGCGGTCACGCGAAAAAGCTACATCCACCCTGCGGTGATCGACCTTGTCGAGCGGCAGGAAGAATGGCGCGATACCATGAACTTGCCGCGTTCAACCCGTTGGCATACGCGTGAGGAACGCGGCTTGATCGCGCTCCTCGAAGGTTCACCCCACTCTGCGGACCTGCTTGCAGCCGCGTAAGTGTTGATGCGTTTATCTTTTTAGGATAATCGCATCAACATGCACCTTGCAGGACAGAAACTGAAGGCATGGCGTCAAGCGCAGCGCCCGGCGCTGTCCGCAGCGGATTTCGCCGATCAGCACGGTTTCAAGACTCAGACGGTATTTGGCTGGGAAAGCAAGGGCCGGATTGCCCGTGCCGATGCCCAGCGCAAGCTTGCCGAATTAGGTATCTGTGAACCGGCAGACTGGATTGCGCCGGCGCAAGACCAACAGAAAGACCACCAGGAAATGGCCAAGAGCGACACGCATCCCTTCTACGACATGCACACCCACGGCTTCGTACGGGTGGCGACTGCTACGCCGAAGGTGCGTACGGCCGACGTCGCATATAATGCGCAAGGGATCATCGAACAGGCGCGCAAGGCCGATGGCCAAGGCGTCGACCTGCTGCTCTATCCGGAGCTTTGCCTGTCTTCTTACGCTATCGACGATCTGCATCTGCAAACCGCACTTCTGGAATCAGTCGAACGCCATCTTGCCCAGATCGTCGACGTCTCGCGTGACCTCACTCCGGTGCTGGTGATCGGCGCGCCGCTGCGCAGGAACGGGCGGATATACAATTGCGCCATCGCTATCACTCGCGGTCAACTCCTGGGCGTGGTGCCGAAGAGCTATTTGCCGAACTACCGCGAGTTTTACGAAAAGCGCTGGTTCAGCCACGGGCGCGACTGCGTAGGCTTACAAATCGATGTGAACGGTGAGAGCGTGCCTTTCGGCACCGACTTGATCTTCAATGCGTCGGACCTGCCCGGCTTCACTTTCGGTATCGAGATTTGTGAGGATTTCTGGTCGCCCAATCCGCCCGCAACAGGGGCGGCGTTGGCAGGGGCGACGATCCTGCTCAACCTGTCTGCGTCCAACATCACTATCGGCAAGTCGGACGAGCGCCATATGCTGACCCGCGCCAGTTCCTCGCGCCTCGTCTGCGCCTATGCCTATTCGGCCAGCGGATACGGCGAAAGCACGACCGACCTTTCGTGGGACGGGCAGGGCATGATCTACGAACTTGGCGATTTGATGGTCGAAAGCGTGCGGTTCGACCACGAGCCTGAGCTTTGCGTTACGGACATCGATACGCGGCGCATACTTGCCGAACGGATGCGGATGCAGACCTGGGGCGATGCTGCCGACGCCGCTGACCGGCCCGAAGATTGGTACCGCCGCGCCAGTTTTGAACATGGTGCTGCACGCAAGGATATCGGACTCGTCCGTCCAGTCCGCCGTTTCCCCTTCGTGCCCAACCGGCGGGAAAAGCTGGACGAGGACTGCTACGAAGCGTTCAATATCCAGGTCGATGCCCTGATGCGCCGGATCGAGGCGACGCATGCCAAGTGCCTCACCATCGGGATTTCCGGCGGACTGGATTCGACCCATGCCCTGTTGGTTGCAGCCAAGGCGATGGACCGGCTTGGCCGCCCCCGCACCGATATTCGCGGTTATACGATGCCGGGGTTCGCGACATCTGATCACACCAAGTCGAACGCCTGGAAGCTGATGAAAGCCTTTTCGATCAGCGCAGAGGAAATCGACATCAAGCCGGCTGCCAGGCAGATGCTGGAAGATATCGAACACCCGTTCTCAGAAGGAGAACCGGTCTATGACGTGACCTTCGAGAATGTGCAGGCGGGACTGCGCACCGACTACCTGTTCCGTCTTGCGGGCCATCACGGCGGGTTCGTGCTTGGTACTGGCGATTTGTCCGAATTGGCGCTCGGTTGGTGCACCTACGGCGTGGGCGACCAGATGAGCCATTACGGCGTCAATTCAGGCGTCCCGAAAACGCTCATCCAGTATCTCATCCGCTGGACCACCACCACGCACCAGTTCGACGACGGCGTCGATGACGTATTGCTGGCGATCCTCGATACCGAAATCAGCCCCGAGCTTGTCCCTGCGGGCGAAGACGGGGAAATCCAGTCCACGCAGTCCATCATCGGGCCGTATGAATTGAACGATTTCTTCCTCCACCATGTGATCCGCTATGGCCAAAGCCCCAGCCATGTCGCTTTCCTCGCCTGGCACGCCTGGCAGGATGCGAAAGACGGACAGTGGCCGATCGATTTCCCGCAGGAAAACCGCAACGAATACGATCTTGCCACGATTGCAGGATGGCTGGAAAAATTCGTGAAACGGTTCTTCGGCCTCAGCCAGTTCAAGCGCAGCGCGATGCCGAATGGCCCCAAGGTCAGCGCAGGCGGCGCATTGTCGCCGCGCGGGGATTGGCGCGCACCGAGCGATGCGGTCGCCGATGTCTGGCTGGAAGACCTGAAGCGGGCCTTGCCCCCGCTTTAAGCAGGGAACAATACGGCCTCGTCGCCTGTTTGCCAGACCGGATGCTTCATCATGATAGAGGCGAACAGTTCGCTTTGCAGATGCCGTTTGAGCCATGCCTGAAGCCGGGGCAGCGGCAAGGCATCGAACCACGCACGGTCATGATTTGCGAATTGCCGGATGAAGGGAAACAGGGCGATATCCGCCATGCTGCGGGTGTCACCGCACAGGTTCGCCTGACCTTCCAGACGCGCGTCCAGTTCGGACAGGATCGCCAATGCCGCCGCGCGGTGCTCCATCGGGTCGGTATCGTGGCGGGTATAGTATTTGTACCGGTCGAGATGATGCTTGAACGGGCCGTCATTGCGAGAGATCAATTCTTCGACCTCACCTGCGAGCCAGCCTTCTGGATCGCTGCGGCCAAGCGCATGGCGCATCACGTCGAGACTTTCCTCAAGGGTCTGCCCATCCGGCAGTACCAGCACCGGCACGGTCCCCTTGGGCGAAGCCTCGAGCATTTCGGCAGGCTTGTCAGCTAGCTTAACCTCCCGCAGTTCGCACCGTGTCCCGCTGATCCACAGCGCCATGCGCGCGCGCATCGCATAGGGGCAGCGCCGGAAGCTGTAGAGTATGGGAAGATCGCCCATCAGCGCCCGGGCGGCTTGACGCCGACGTGTCCGACACCGCGCTTGCGAGCGAGTTCTACCTGTTTCTGGCGTTCGGCATAGCGGGCGCGCTGTGCTTCGTCGCGGTCGCCGATGCAGTGCGGGCAGCTGACCCCTTCGGCGAAGTCGGGGGACTGGCGATCGTCTGCGTCCAGCGGCATCCGGCATGCGCGACAGAGCGTGTAGTCGCCCTGTTTCAACCCGTGCCCGACCGCCACACGCTCGTCGAATACGAAGCATTCGCCCTGCCAGCGGCTTTCCTCTTCAGGCACCGTTTCGAGATATTTGAGGATGCCGCCTTTGAGGTGATAGACTTCGTCCACCCCTTCTGCGCGCAGGAAGCTGGTCGATTTCTCGCAGCGGATGCCCCCTGTACAGAACATCGCGACCTTCTTGCGCCCTTCGAGCAGATCGTCGCGGTGTTCGCGGAACCATGCGGGAAAGTCGCGGAAGCTGGCAGTGTGCGGATCGACTGCACCTTCGAACGTGCCAATGGCGGTCTCGTAATCATTGCGCGTGTCGATCACCACAGTATCGGGATCGGCGATCAGCGCATTCCAGTCTTCCGGTGACACATACCGCCCGACACTGGCACGCGGGTCGATATCGGGTTCGCCCATGGTCACGATTTCCTGCTTCACCCGCACCTTGAGGCGGATGAACGGCATTTTGGCGGCATAGGAGTATTTGACTTCAAGATCGGCGCAGTCGGGCAGAGCGCGCAGGTGGTCGATAATCGCACCGATGGCGTTATCCGTGCCTGCAATCGTGCCGTTCAACCCTTCGCGGGCAAGCAGGAGCGTACCCTTGATGCCCAGCTCCTCGCACTTGGCGAATAGCGGTTCGCGCATCGATGCAGGATCAGCAAACGCGGCAAAACGATAAAGGGCCGCTACGGTAATCGGCAGAGCTTCGGACATGATCAGTCCAGCCGCATGGTCCAGCCATGCTTATCCTCGACAACGCCCTTCTGGATGCCGACCAGCTTTTCGCGAATCTTGTGCGTGATCTGTCCGGTCCCGCCCGAGCCGATGCTAAACTCGCCATCGGGGCCGAGCACGGTTCCGACCGGCGTGACGACGGCGGCAGTTCCGCAGGCCATCGTTTCAATCAGGCGCCCTTCGGTCGCATCAGCGCGCCACTGATCGATGCTGTAAGGCTCTTCGCGCACATTGAGGCCTTCTTCGCGCAGCAGCTGGATCAGGCTGTCGCGGGTAATTCCGGGCAGGATCGTGCCGGTGAGGGGAGGGGTGATGACCGAGCCATCGTCGAACACGAAGAACAGGTTCATGCCGCCCAGTTCCTCGACCCACTTTTTCTCGACTGCATCAAGGAAGACCACCTGGTCGCAGCCGTGCTCGATGCCTTCGGCCTGCGGAACGAGGCTGGCGGCGTAATTGCCGCCGGTCTTCGCTGCGCCAGTGCCGCCGGGCGCCGCGCGGGTATAGTTGCGACTGACCCAGATCTTCACGGCTTTCGCGCCGCCCTTGAAATAACCGCCGACGGGCGATGCGATCAGGATGTATTTATACTGCGTCGCGGGGCGCACGCCGAGGAAGGCCTCGGATGCGAACATGAAGGGGCGCAGGTACAGCGCGCCATCGGGAATGGTCGGCACCCAGGCGCGGTCTTTGGCGACCAGCTGGCGGATGGATTCAAGAAACAGCTCTTCCGGCAATTCCGGCATCGCCATGCGCCGCGCACTTTTATTAAAGCGGCGCGCATTCTGTTCGGGCCTGAACAGGGCAAGGCTGTCATCGCCTTGCTTGTAGGCTTTCATGCCTTCGAAGATTTCCTGCGCGTAATGCAGCACTGCCGCCGCCGGATCGAGGCTGATCGGTTCGCGCGGACCCACGGTTGCCTTGTGCCAGCCGCCTTTTTCCGAGTCATAGTCGATGACGACCATGTGATCGGTGAACAGCTTGCCAAAGCCGGGGTCCTGCAGGGACTGTTGGCGCGTTTCGTCAGAGACGGGTGCGGGGTGGGGGATGAGCTCGAAATCCATGACGCGCGGTTAGGATTTCGCGGCAGTCAGCGCAAGAGGCGCTACCACTCCTTTGCCTCGCAATGCGGACAATTGCGCAGCGCATAGGGCCAGAAGAAGATCGGCAGGCGACTTTGGCTTACCAACCCGTGGCCGCATTTACGCGGCAGATATGCAAGCCAAGTCGCAAGAACGAACGTTACCCCGAGAGCAATACCGGCAGCCAATTTCCATGGCCAAGGCGTTGCAAAAAAAGTTGGGAATAGCGGAAGCATCAAAAGAGACAGAGCCGGAGAATATCGGAGATATCGACGCATACAAATACTTTAGCGTCTTCGAAGACCCATGAAAAGCTTGGCAATACTTCGGCAAATTCTAATCAATAAATGAGGTGCAAATGAGAAGGGCAGCGCCACCCTTGGGTGATGCTGCCCTTCGCATGGTCAGCGGCCGGAAGTGCCGCTCACGAAAGCCTTACTCGGCTGGAATATTACCGAATATGCTCCGTAGGGATCTTCACCGACCTCGCTACTGAACCATGAGACATCGGATCACCTCCTTTCAAGCTTGTGAGCTAGAACCCCGTTTCACCGGGATCCAAGACCGCGTGCGCCGCTGATCTTGATTACAATTTGTTGCTTTTCAGCGCCGAAAACAAGGCTTGTAAAAAAGTTTTCCCACGTCAGAATAAGTGTTTGTGGCCCGGCAGATTTGCGCGGGCCTTTTTGATTCTAGCGGCAGTCCTCGATTACACGCGTTACCTCTGCCCATGCGGGCAGGTAGAGCGTCGGCATGCCGGGACTTTCAACTGCGAAACGGCCCCGCGTCAGCGCCATCGCATCGAGTAGCGGGTCGCGTGCGGGAATGAAGGCGACAAAGCCTTGCGGGCCGTCGCTCGTCGCGCTTGCCGTCAGCGTCCTGTCGGTCGTCTCCGTACGTATCTGCATCTGTTGGTTCCCGCTCGCTGAACCGGGCCGCATCAAGCCGATTCGCCCCTGTCCGCCCAGGCACTGGATCACGAACTCCTCGCCGGAGGTGCCGGTAAAAAGAGCTTGCGTGCCGAACTGGAACGAACGGTACTGCCAGTCCCCTGCCGTCTGCGGAGCGTCGATCCAGTTCTCGAAGGTAGGAGCCTGCGCAACCGAGGTGGGCATCGGAGTGGGTGATGGCGCCGGGACGGGTGCGGGGCTGGGCGCAGGGGTCGGCTCCGGCGCGGGCGGGATGCACGCGGCCAAACCGAAGGTGAGGGCGAGCGCGGCGGCAAATTGTCCGTAGATCGGTTTCATAGAGGCTCAATGCGCGCTAACGGCGTTGGTTTCAAACGGAGTTTACAGTGGCGAAGAAACGTCTCGACCAGATGCTTGTCGACCGGGGGCTGGTGGAAAGCCGCACGCGGGCACAGGCGCTCGTCATGGCGGGGCTGGTTTTCTCTGGCGAACAGAAGATGGTCAAGCCGGGCCAGCAATTGCCCGAGGATGCACCGCTGGACGTGCGCGGTCGCGATCATCCCTGGGTCAGCCGCGGCGGGATCAAGCTCGCCCATGCGATCGAACACTTCGGACTGGATCCGAGCGGGGTGACCGCCATGGATATCGGTAGCTCGACAGGCGGCTTCACCGATGTCCTGCTGCAGGGCGGGGCAGAGCATGTGTTCGCTGTCGACAGCGGCACCAACCAACTTGCGTGGAAGCTGCGGCAGGACGAGCGCGTCACGGTGCTTGAACAGACCAGCGCCCGCATTCTCACCCCGGGAATGATCGACCGCCCGGTGACCTGGGTGGTCTGCGATGCCAGTTTCATCGGGCTTTCCAAGGTGCTTGAGCGCCCGCTTGAACTGGCCGAAAAGGACTGCCGACTTTTGGCACTTATCAAGCCGCAATTCGAAGTTGAGCGCGGCGAAGTGGGCAAGAAGGGCGTGGTCAGCGATCCCGTGCTTCACCAGCGCGTGTGCGACGAGGTTCGCGCATGGGTCGAGGGGCTTGGCTTCGAGGTTCAGGGCATCGTCGAAAGTCCGATCACAGGGCCGGAGGGTAATGTGGAATTCCTCATAAGTGCCCATCGAGTTTGATCGGAGCCGTTGACGCTTCGGCTCTTGCCGCTCTAGGCGCTTGGCCGAGAGATTTAACGGAGAGAGCATGTCCGCCAATATCGCCGAAATGGAACGCCGCCGCGAAGCAGCCCGCATGGGCGGCGGTCAAAAGCGCATTGATGCGCAGCATGCCAAAGGCAAGCTGACCGCGCGCGAACGGCTCGACGTGCTGCTCGACGAAGGCAGTTTCGAAGAGCTCGATCGCTATGTCGAACATGACTGCGTCGATTTCGGCATGGCCGAGCAGAAGATCCCCGGCGACGGTGTGGTGACGGGCAGCGGCACGATCAATGGCCGCCTCGTCTATGTGTATAGCCAGGATTTCACCGTCTTCGGCGGCTCATTGTCGAAACGCCATGCGGAGAAAATCTGTAAGGTGATGGACACCGCGATGAAGGTCGGCGCGCCGGTGATCGGTCTGAACGATAGCGGCGGCGCGCGCATCCAGGAAGGCGTGGCCTCTCTCGGCGGCTATGCCGAAGTGTTCCAGCGCAACGTGCTCGCCAGCGGCGTGGTGCCGCAGATCAGCCTCATCATGGGGCCGTGTGCAGGCGGGGCGGTATATTCGCCCGCCATGACCGACTTCATCTTCATGGTCGAAGACAGTTCCTACATGTTCGTCACCGGTCCTGACGTGGTGAAGACGGTGACCAACGAAGTCGTCACGCAGGAAGAACTGGGCGGGGCGAAGACCCACACGACCAAGACTTCGGTCGCCGACAACAGCTTCGAAAACGACATCGAAACGCTGCTCGCGACGCGCAACTTCTTCGATTACCTTCCGCTGTCGAACCGTGAAGACGTGCCTGAACGCCCCACTGCCGACGCATGGGACCGCGAAGTGCCCAGCCTCGACACGCTGATCCCCGACAATGCCAACCAGCCTTATGACATGCATGAAGTCATTCGGAAAACCGTGGACGAAGGCGATTTCTTCGAAATCCAGCCGAACCATGCCGCGAATATCATCTGCGGCTTCGGCCGGGTGGAGGGCCGCACCGTGGGCGTTGTCGCGAACCAGCCGATGGTGCTGGCGGGCGTGCTCGACATTAATGCGTCCAAGAAAGCGGCGCGCTTCGTGCGGTTCTGCGATGCCTTCGAAATTCCGATCCTCACCTTCGTCGACGTACCCGGTTTCCTGCCCGGTACCGCACAGGAGCATAACGGCATCATCAAGCACGGCGCGAAGCTGCTGTTCGCCTATGCCGAGGCGACCGTGCCCAAGATCACCGTCATCACCCGCAAGGCCTATGGCGGCGCCTATGACGTGATGGCGTCCAAGCATCTGCGCGGCGACCTCAACTACGCCTGGCCCACCGCCGAAATCGCGGTGATGGGCGCCAAGGGTGCGGTGGAGATCATCTTCCGCCAAGACCGCGGAGATGCGGAAAAGATTGCCGAGAAGACGAAGGAATACGAAGACCGCTTCGCCAACCCCTTCGTGGCGGCGAGCCGCGGTTATATCGACGAGGTGATCTACCCGCACTCGACGCGGCGGCGCATTGCGCTGGGGCTAAGGAAGCTGCGCGGCAAGGTGCTTGAGAACCCGTGGAAGAAGCATGATAATATTCCGCTATAGCCTCGTCTTTTGCGCAGCGCTGTTCGCTTCGAGCTGCAACCAAATTGCTAGCGGTGGCGACGATCGTATTTGCAACGCACCCACGCCGATAGATCTTAGTGCGGCAAACAAGGCCCAAAAATCTTGGCAGCAGATGACCTTAACCGAGAATTGCATTCATCGCTGGGGCTATCGTCTCGCTAAAAGCGAAGGCGACAACCGAGAAATTGCTGACGCTGTTGTCGCGGCCTGCAGAGACGCGATACTTCGAGAAGGCAACATGAAGTTTGACGAAAAGTCTGGGACAGAGCCAGACGCTAAAGATGAAACACTCATGTTTGACGACTTACGAAAGAGTTACGGCGAATTGGCTCTTTTTAGGGTCGTTCAAGCTAGAGCGGGAAAGTGTGAACCAATATGAAACTCGGCCGTCTCAACCATATCGGCGTCGCCACGCCGTCGATCGAGGAATCGATCCGCTATTACCGTGATGTCATGGGCGCGACGCGCTTCCACAAGCCGTTCGATCTTGAGGCGCAGGGCGTGAAGGTTTGCTTCGTCGACACGCCCGGCCAGAACGGGACTAACGGCACCCAGATCGAGCTGATTGAGCCCCTGGGCGAAGACAGCCCCATTGCCAAATTCCTCGAAAAGAATCCGTCCGGCGCGCAGCACCATGTTTGCTACGAGGTCGAGGATATCGAGGACGCGCGCAAATGGTTCGAGGAACTGGGCAAGCGCATCCTTGGCCCCACGCGGCTGGGCGCGCATGGCACGCCGATCTTCTTCCTCCACCCCAAGGACATGATGGGCCAGCTCACCGAAATCATGGAAACACCCAAGGATAACGCGCACTGGTCGAACTGACCGGGAAGGAAGCGACCGACATGCTGTTCTACGATAGCCCCAATCCCGCGCCCAATCCGCGCCGCGTCCGCATCTTCGCGGCGGAGAAAGGCATCGAGCTTCCCATGCAGGAGGTCTCGATCCCCAAGCGCGAGCAGAAGGCGCCGGATTTCGTCGCCAAGAATCCGCGCGGCCAGACGCCGATCCTTGAACTGGATGACGGCACAATTATCGCCGAAAGCGTGGCGATCATGCGCTATCTTGAAGCGGTACACCCCGAGACGCCGCTGTTCGGCACCTCTCCGCGCGAGATTGCGGAAATCGAGATGTGGAGCCGCCGCGCCGAGATGATCCTGATGGCACCGGTTGGCGCGGTCTGGGTTCACACCCATCCGTTCACCGCCGCGCTGCCCGGCCGCAATGCCGATTGGGGCGAGACCAACCTTCCGCGAGTGGCAGAGGCGTTCCGGTTCTTCGATGGTGCGCTGGCAGATCGCGACTATCTTGCCGGCGACAGCTTTACTGCCGCCGATATCCTCCTGCTGACAACCGCCGATTTCGCCACTTTCGTCGGCTGCGGGATGCCCGAAGACTGCGAGAACCTGCGCGGCTGGCACGAGCGCGTGTCCGCCCGCCCAAGTACACAAGCCTGAGTGCGAAAATGACCGACAAACCCACCTATGACGACTGGAAGCCCCTTGCCGACAAGGAGGTGAAGGGCCGCGACCTGACGTGGCACACGCCCGAGGGGATTGCGGTAAAGCCGCTTTACACCAGCGAGGACACCGAGGGCCTCGACCCAGGCGTTCCGGGCATCGCGCCCTTCACGCGCGGCCCCTATGCCTCGATGTACACTGGCCGTCCGTGGACCATCCGCCAGTACGCAGGCTTCTCCACCGCCGAGGAATCGAATGCGTTCTATCGCCGCAACCTTGCGGCGGGCCAGAAGGGGCTGAGCGTCGCTTTCGACCTCGCCACCCACCGCGGCTATGACAGCGATCACCCGCGCGTAGTCGGCGATGTCGGCAAGGCGGGCGTGGCGATCGACACCGTGCGTGACATGGAAATCCTGTTCGACCAGATCCCGCTCGACACCATGAGCGTCAGCATGACGATGAACGGCGCGGTGATCCCCGTGCTCGCCTTCTACATCGTGGCAGCGGAGCGACAGGGGGTGAGCCAGGACAAGCTTGCGGGGACCATCCAGAACGACATCCTCAAGGAGTTCATGGTCCGCAACACCTATATCTATCCGCCCGAGCCGAGCATGCGGATCGTTTCGGACATCATCGCATATACCTCGGCCAACATGCCGAAATTCAACAGCATTTCGATCTCGGGCTATCACATGCACGAAGCCGGGGCGACAGCGGTGCAGGAACTTGCCTTCACCATCTCCGACGGCAAGGAATACGCCAAGCGCGCCATGGAAGCGGGCCTCGATATCGATGCCTTCGCGCCGCGCCTGTCCTTCTTCTGGGGCATCGGCATGAACTTCTTCATGGAGATTGCCAAGATGCGCGCGGCGCGTGCATTATGGCACGATGTCATGACCGACCTCGGGGCCGAAAACCCCAAGTCGAAGATGCTGCGCACGCACTGTCAGACCAGCGGCGTGAGCCTTCAGGAGCAGGACCCCTACAACAACGTCATCCGCACCACGATCGAGGCGATGGCGGCGGTGCTGGGCGGCACGCAGTCGCTCCACACCAATGCGCTGGACGAGGCAATTGCACTGCCGACCGACTTCTCCGCCCGCATCGCGCGCAACACGCAGCTGGTGATCCAGGAAGAGACCGGCATTACCAATGTCGCCGATCCGCTCGGCGGCAGCTATTACATCGAAAGCCTCACCGCCGCGCTGGTCGAGCAGGCCCAGGCCATGCTTGGCGAGGTCGAGGCGGCAGGCGGTATGACTGCCTATGTCGCCAGCGGTAAGCCCAAAGCCGCCATCGAAAGCGCCGCTGCAGCCAAGCAGGCCAGCGTCGACCGGGGCGAAACGGTGATCGTGGGCGTGAACAAGTACCGCCGCGACAAGGAAGACGAGATCGACACGCTCGATATCGACAACCACGCCGTGCGCGACAGCCAGATTGCCCGGCTCGAGAAGGTGCGCTCCGGACGGGACGAAGCCGCATGTCAGGCAGCGCTTGCGCGGCTCACCGAAGCGGCACAGACCGACCCCAAGGTGCACCGCGCCGCGCAGGCCGACGGGCGCGACGATGCCGGCGTTCCGCTGCGCCCATCTGCCCTCAAGGACCTGCAGGCGCGCGGCGAAATCAACCTCCTCGCACTGGCGGTCGAGGCGGCTCGCCACGATGCGACACTGGGCGAGATCAGCCAGGCGATGGAAGACGCCTTTGGCCGCTACAACACGCTGCCCAAGCCGGTGCGCGGTGTGTACGCGGCGGCCTATGAGGGTGACGACCGGTATGAGCAGGTGATCGAAGGCGTGAAGGCGGTGGAGCGCCGCCTTGGCCGCAAACCCAAGCTGATGGTCGCGAAGATGGGGCAGGACGGGCACGACCGCGGCGCCAATGTCATCGCATCGGCCTTCGCTGACATGGGCTTTGACGTACTCTCCGGCCCGCTGTTCCAGACCCCGCGGGAAACGGTGGACATGGCGCTGGAAAACGGCGTTGATGCCGTTGGCGCGAGCAGCCTTGCGGCGGGCCATAAGACGCTGATCCCCGAACTGATCGGCCATCTGCGCGACGCAGGGCGCCCCGACATCAAGGTCATCGCGGGCGGCGTGATCCCGCAGAAGGATTACGACTTCCTGCGCGATGCCGGGGTGCAGGGTATCTACGGTCCGGGCAGCAATGTCGTGGAGTGCGCGGCGGACGTGCTGCGCTTGCTCGGTCACAACATGCCGCCTGCGGGTGAGGATCTGGATGAGGCGGCGGAGTGACTATCGGCCGACTAGTTGGGATTTTACTAGGTATCGGTGTGGTCGGCGTCCTTTTTGCGGGGCTAATTCGCATCTATCTGGCATTCACGCTTACGTCCCCCCTCACATATTGCGAGAAGGTCTCAGAAGTTTTCAGCACTGCCGGGCGGTGCGGTAATCCTTCGGTATTGTTCTGGATTGCCTCCTCGGCTGTTTTCTTAAGCGTCTGCGCTTGGATTGTCTTACAAGCGCTCCGAAGTAAATGAGATGGATCTTTTGACCAAAATTCGTACCGACTGGACGCGCGAGGAAATCGCGGACCTTTTCGACCTTCCTTTCACCGAACTGCTCTTCCGCGCAGCTACGGTCCACCGCGAGTTCCATCCGCCCGAGCAGATCCAGCTCTGCACCTTGCTCTCCATCAAGACCGGCGGGTGTCCGGAGGATTGCGGCTATTGCTCGCAGTCGGTGAAGGCCGACAGCGGGGTCGAGGCGACCAAGCTGATGGAGGTGCAATCGGTCCTCCAGCGCGCAGCGCAGGCCAAGGATGCGGGTTCGCAGCGCTTCTGCATGGGCGCGGCATGGCGCAACCCTAAGGACCGCGACATGCCAGCGATTGTCGAGATCGTGAAGGGCGTGCGCGCGATGGGGCTGGAGACCTGCATGACACTCGGCATGCTGACGCCGAAACAGGCGGACATGCTCAAGGAAGCGGGCCTCGATTACTACAATCACAATGTCGATACCGGGCCGGAATATTACGAACGCGTGATCTCCAGCCGCAAGTATGAGGACCGTCTCGACACGCTGCAAAACGTGCGCGACGCAGGCATCAACGTGTGCAGCGGCGGGATCGTGGGCATGGGCGAAACGCGTAGCGACCGCGTCGGCTTCGTCCATACGCTCGCCACGCTGGAACGCCATCCCGAAAGCGTGCCGGTCAACGCGCTGGTGCCGGTCAAGGGCACGGTGCTGGGCGACATGCTGGCCGACACCCCGCTCGCCAAGATCGACGACATCGAATTCGTGCGCACCGTGGCGGTTGCGCGCATCTGCATGCCGATGAGCATGGTGCGGCTTTCCGCTGGCCGTGAGAGCATGAGCGAAGCGACGCAGGCGCTGTGCTTCATGGCGGGCGCGAACTCGATCTTCACCGGCGACAAGCTGCTCACCGCACCCAATGCTGGTGACGACAGCGACGCCGCGCTGTTTGCAAAGATGGGACTGACTGCGCTGGCGCAGGAAGAGCCAATGCGGGCGTGCAAGGTGATGGAGCCCGCCGAGTGATCCTGCGCGGCCTCGCGCTGGTGGCCAGTTTGGCCACGGCGGCGGCCGCACTCGCATTCGCTTTCGGTTGGCGAAGTGCCGTCCCTAGGATGGAGTGCGAGTGGTCCCAAGATTTCTGTAGTGACTACGGCGTGCTTTACGGTGGGCTGGCGCTAGTTTGTCTAGTCTTCAGCCTTGTTTTCTTCTTCGCATTTCGAGCTGGTACGCGGAAATGATCCTCGGCTTTTCCGTCGATGACCTTCTTCCTCGAGCGCGCGGTGGGGGAGTACTCAAGATGGGGCTCGCCAAGCTTGATGAGAGCGAGTGGCTTCAGCCAAACCCGGACGTTGCTGCCCGCGCTGAAGGTTTTGCGGCCTATCCCGCAGGCATCCAAATTTCGCCAGACGGTGAGGTGCCCGGCGCGGAGCTAGCCAAGATGCTTGGCCTCTCGGGCGGCCTGCCCGAAGCAGCAACAGCGCATCACGAGGATATGTGCCTGCTCACCCTGCGCCCCGGTGACGAACAATACCGCCTCGTCGGCGCGGCTGTTGCATGGCCCTCCGACTGGACTCCTGCCGACAAGCTGGGCCTACCGCTGCGCGCCCTTCATGCGCCGATACAGGGCTATGAGGAACAGCTGGCGAGCGGTGTCGATCACTTCATGGCGAAGCTCAAGGCCGGCGCGATCTATGGCCGGTGCAATTGGTTCATTGCCGCAACGCCGGAGCGGCGCTGGGTTGCCGAGCCGCCCGAAATAGCTTTCGCCCATGTTTCTCCCGAAAATGCGGGCGAAACGCTGTTCGTCCGGTCCGAAAGGCAAACACTGCGGCGCTTACCGGAAACAGGCGCGATCTTGTTCACTATCGGCATCTATGTATCGCCGCTGGCCGCATTATCTCGCGGCAATCAGCTCCGTTTATCCGAAGCTATGCAGGGCCTCCTGGATGGAGAAGGCGACCGCCGCGGGGCAGGCCAATATGCCGATGCCCTGATCCAATTTGTAAAAAAGCGACATCGCGATATCTCATAAAAACAGCGATTTAGGCCGCCTCCTTGACTCCCAATCGAATCCAGTGGCTTATCGGCGCAGCTGGGGGGACATCAGCCTTAAACAACCGGATCGCTTCTCAGGGTCGTATTCCTGAATAGGGGGAAAGACTAAATGAAGAAGCTTGCACTCACACTCGCCGCACTTGGCCTCGCCATCCCGGCAGCTCCTGCAATTGCTGACAATCACGCACCGGAACTTTCCGAAGTCGATTGGTACCGGGTCAACATGATCAAGTGGAAGCCGGGCAAGGCAGAACGTGCGCACGAAATCATCGAAATGTTCGAGAAAGTCGATGCCGCGCTGGGCCGCAATGACGTGGTCGATATCCACATGAACACCGGCGCTTGGGACAGCATTGTCGCGATGCCGATGCGCCAGGGTATTGCCGCGATGGGCTGGAAGGAAAACCCCGAAGGCAAGAAATGGGAAGCTGAATTCGTCAAACAGGCAGGCGGCGAAGCAAACGCCAAGGCTATCTGGGAAGAATTCGATTCGCTCGTAGCTACCCGCGAACGCCATATCGGTCATATCGACCAAGATTGAGGCACTTGCCTTGATACCGGGCTTCCGCTGCGGCATGGGCTATGCACAATAGTTCGCCCGCATCGGAGGCCCCTTTGTTTTCCAAGATCCTGATTGCCAATCGCGGCGAAATTGCCTGCCGCGTCATCAAGACCGCCAAACGCATGGGCATAGCCACCGTGGCGGTATATTCCGATGCCGATGCCCGCGCGCCTTTCGTGCGCATGGCAGACGAGGCTGTTCACATTGGTCCGGCACCAGCGTCGGACAGCTATCTCATTGCAGAGAAGATCATCGACGCCTGCAAGCAGACCGGAGCCGAAGCCGTGCATCCGGGCTATGGCTTCCTGTCCGAACGCGCGAGCTTCGTTGAAGCGCTTGAAGCGGAAAACATCGCTTTCATCGGTCCTCCCGTGAACGCAATCGCT
This sequence comes from Qipengyuania psychrotolerans, assembly GCF_019711355.1. Lineage (NCBI taxonomy): Bacteria > Pseudomonadati > Pseudomonadota > Alphaproteobacteria > Sphingomonadales > Erythrobacteraceae > Qipengyuania > Qipengyuania psychrotolerans. The sequence goes on along the minus strand of NZ_CP081297.1, from coordinate 1,557,366 downwards.
GCGATGGGCGACAAGATTGAATCGAAGAAGCTGGCCCGCGAAGCCGGCGTGAACGTGGTCCCCGGCTTCGTCGGCGAGATCAGCGATACCGAACACGCGGTCGAGATCAGCAATGGCATCGGCTATCCGGTGATGATGAAGGCCAGTGCAGGCGGCGGCGGCAAGGGCATGCGACTTGCCTATTCTGAAGCCGACGTGCGCGAAGGCTTCGAAGCGACCAAGCGCGAAGGCCTCAATTCCTTCGGCGATGACCGTGTCTTCATCGAGAAATTCATTGAGAATCCGCGCCACATCGAAATCCAGATCCTCGGCGATAAGCACGGCAATGTGATCTATCTGAACGAGCGTGAATGCTCGATCCAGCGGCGCCACCAGAAGGTCGTCGAAGAAGCGCCTTCGCCGTTTGTCACGCCGAAGATGCGCAAGGCGATGGGCGAACAGTGTGTGGCCCTGTCACAGGCCGTGAACTACCACAGCGCCGGTACGGTCGAACTCATCGTCTCGGGCGCGGACACGACAGGCGAGAGTTTCTACTTCCTCGAAATGAACACCCGTCTCCAAGTGGAGCATCCCGTTACCGAGGCGATCGCCGGTGTCGATCTGGTCGAACAGATGATCCGAGTGGCTGCGGGCGAAAAGCTCGCAATGACGCAGGACGATGTGACAATCGACGGCTGGGCGATTGAAAACCGCGTCTATGCCGAAGATCCCTATCGCGGTTTCCTGCCTTCGACAGGGCGCCTCGTGCACTACCAGCCGCCAGTCGAACCGTGGGCCGATGACGGAACAGCGAACGGCCGAAGGGGCATCGACGGCGTGCGCGTCGACGACGGCGTTTTCGAAGGCGGCGAAGTCTCCATGTTCTACGATCCCATGATCGCCAAACTCATCACCTGGGGAGAAACGCGGGATGAGGCAGCAGATTTGCAGGTCCAGGCGCTAGACGCTTTCCGGGTCGAGGGATTGGGCCACAATGTCGATTTCCTCAGCGCCATCATGCAGCATCCGCGCTTCCGGTCCGGCGAACTGACCACCGGCTTCATCGCCGAGGAATATCCCGATGGTTTCGAAGGCGCAGCGACGTCTGACGAACTGAAGCGCGTCCTCGCAGCGGTTGGCGGCGTGATTGCAACCGCCGATGCTGACCGCGCGCGCCGAATCGACCAGCAGCTCGACGGCGACTTCTATGCGCCGGGCGATTGGACGATCCGCATTGGTGACAAGGCTGACGGTTCGAGCAGCTATGCCGTCCGGCTGACGGAAGACGCGATCCTGGTGGATGACGAGCCGGTCGATCTCGAAATGCAGTACACTCCGGGCGAGCCCATGGTGCAGGTCGAGCATGGCGGGGCAGACGGAGAAGACGGCGATACGCTGACCTTGCAGCTCAAACCTTCCCGCACAGGGTATGCCATAACGACCCGCGGAGCCACGCATCAGCTGCGTATCCTGCAGACCCGCATCGCGGCGCTTGCCGATCACATGATCGAAAAGGAGCCGCCGGATCTTTCGAAAATGCTGATCTGTCCGATGCCAGGTTTGCTGGTGAAACTCCACGTGGGCGAAGGTGACGAGGTTCAGCCCGGGCAGCCCTTGGCAACGGTCGAAGCGATGAAGATGGAAAACATCCTCCGCGCTGAAAAGCAGGCCACGGTCGGCAAGATCAATGCCGGCGAGGGAGATAGCCTCGCGGTGGACGAGGTCATCCTCGAACTCGAATAGCCAAGACCCGCGCACAGTTAAGGATAAACCAGCGAAATTTTTTGGGTGCGCTGCGTCCCGATCGTTGCGTTTTTTGGGGTTCGGCGAAAATTTATGGTGAACGGGCTTTAACCGAATCACCTTCGGACAGATAATGCACTTCTTCGGTTCGCTTCTGACGCAACACATTCAGGAGTATTTCGCATGGCACACAGGGGAACAGGGTTCTTCGACGGAAGAGGGCACTTCCACAAAACACCGGAAGAGGCGACGATTGCCGACCTCGCCGGGATCCTGGGCAAGATTGGTGAAGGCGACAGCCTCGCGCCGGGCATCGCGCAGATGCTGCTCGAACGCAGGCCCGAGATCGAACGCCTCTTTGGCGAGCATGACACGATGTTACAGGATTATCAGCCGATCGGCGCTGGATCTAAGGTTACCAGGCTCGAGCCTCGCGCTGGGTAGGTTTCCGACCAGCTAGAGCGTCAGATGGTAGCACTGGTTGTGCGGGCCGTTGGCGTATTCGGCGAAACCTTCGCCAGCCACGAATCCTCGCGTCGTGTATAGTCTGACCGCTGGTTGAAACGCGGCTGAGGTTCCTGTTTCAAGGCTGAGGCGCGTTACTCCAGATGCCCTTGCGATCTCGATCAGCTCCTGCAGGATACCGCGCGCTGCGCCTTTACCCGTGTGGTCGGGATGGGTGCGCATCGACTTCAGTTCGGCGTGATTGTTGCCGAGCGTTTTCAGCGCCCCGATTGCGATGAGAACTCCGTCATCCCATGCGCCCACGATCGTGATGTCCGGCGACGAAAGCCCGCTCACATCCAGCGCGAAATCCGTTCCCGGCGGCGAGACCGCGTGCATGTTCTGCTGATGTAGCGTGGCAAGAGCGCGCACATCCGGATCGTCGATACCGGCTTTTGCGATCCGCAGAGTCATTCTTCAACCATCGCGACTGCGCGAATCCAACCGGCACTTGCACGTTCGATCTTCACGGGAAAACAGCTGAATGTGAAACCGTGGTCGGGCAGGGCGGCCAGATTAGTCAGCTTTTCTATCTGGTAATACGGACGGATGCGGCCCGCTTTGTGGCCTTCCCAGATGATCGCGGGATCACGGGTTTCCGCCCATCTTCTGGCGGTATGGCTGAAGGGAGCATCCCAGCTCCATGCGTCGGTCCCGACAACTTCGACACCGCGCTGCGTTAGCCAGAGGGTGGCTTCCGCGCCGAGGCCCACGCCCTGATCGGTGAAGTTCTCGGTGCCATAGACTGCACCCGATTGCACCAGCACGATGTCGAGCGGCTTGAGATCATAGCCGATCTTGTCAAACGCCTGTTCGACTTCGGCGCCGGTCACCACATGGCCATGCGGGAGATGGCTGAAGTCCAGCTTCACCCCGGGTCGGAGGAACCTGTCGAGCGGCGCCTCATCGATGCTGGGCGCAGGGCTGGCGCCATCGTTCGTGGTGGAATGGTAATGCCATGGGGCATCCATGTGCGTGCCATTGTGCGTGGACAATTCCAGCATTTCCACCGCCCAGCCTTCGCCATCCGGCAAATCGTCCTTCTCTAGCCCGGGAAAGAACATGGCGATCTGTTCCCACGTGCTTTCGTGGGTCATGTACTGGATCTTGGGCCGCATCACTTCGGGGTCGGAGATGACCTCGTTGGTGATCGGAATCGAAAGGTCGATAAAGCGCGTCATCGCCCCAAACTAATGCGCCTGAAGCTGTTCGTCGAGGAAGCTTGCCACGTCGTCCAGCGCAACATCCTTCGCCAGGTATGCTGCACCGATGCTGCGCAGCAAAATGAAAGGCAGGGTGCCCGCATCCATCTTTTTATCGTGCAGCATGTGATCGGCCAACGTGCGCCCATCGCAGTTCAGACCAAGCGCGGAAATTTCGGCCGGGAGGCCCGCAGCATCAACAGCGTGTGTGACCCGTTCTGCATCATTCAACGATATCTCTCCGCGCCGTGCGGAGTAGCGCGCTGCCAAAACCATGCCGAGCGCGACGCCCTCGCCGTGCAACAACCGGTCGGAAAAACCTGTTTGCGCCTCGAGTGCATGGCCGAAAGTATGTCCGAGGTTAAGCAAGGCCCGGGCACCAGAAGTCTCGCGCTCATCCTCGGCTACGATCCGCGCTTTCATGGCGACGCTTGTCGCCACGGCGTGTTCGAGCGCTGCGGGTTCGCGGTCCACGACAGCGGCCCCGTTCTCGTCAAGCCAATCGAAAAAAGCCGCATCGCCAAGAACGCCGTATTTCAGCACTTCCGCATAGCCTGCGCGCATCTCGCGGTCCGGCAGGGTGCCGAGGGCGGAGAGGTCCGCCAGCACCAGGCTGGGCTGGTGAAATGCACCGACAAGGTTCTTGCCCGCCGATGTGTTGATCGCAGTCTTGCCCCCGACCGAGGAATCGACCTGTGCCAGCAATGTCGTGGGCAATTGCACGAAGCCGCAACCGCGTTTCAGGATCGCGCACGCAAAGCCGGTAAGGTCGCCGACTACACCGCCGCCCAGCGCCAGCACATGGTCGCCGCGCTCGACACCCTCGGCCAGCAGCCAGTCGGTCAGCCGGGCAAGGCTTTCCCAGCTTTTGGAGCCTTCGCCGGGCGCAACCTCGTACCAGCGCGGTTCCTTGCCGGCAGAGCGCAGCGATGTTTCGACCACTTCGCCCCAATGACGGCGCGCATTTGCATCGGCGACGATCGGGACGACGGGCTTGCGCAGGAATGCGGCGGCCTCCTCGCCAATTCCTGCCAGCAGATCGCGGGCCACGCGCACCTCATAGCTGCGTCCGGCCAGGGCCACGTCGATTACTGCCATTGAGCAAGCTCCTGAATGATCCGCGCAACCGCAACGTCATGCGGTCCGCCGTCTGTCACCACATGTATCTGGGCCTGCGCGTAGGCAGGGCTGCGTTGTTCCTTCAGATCGCGCAATATCTGCCGCGGGTCACCGGTCTTGAGCAGCGGCCGCGTATTCTTGCGGGAGGTTCGCTCGACCAGAGTATCGAGATCGCAGTCAAGCCAGACCGCGAGCCCGCGCTCCAGTACCAGCGCGCGAGTTTCCGCATCGATGAAAGCCCCGCCACCGGTCGCAATGACACCGTGCCCTTCGTCCATGAGCCGTGCGATCACCCGGCGCTCCCCATCCCGGAAATACGCCTCGCCATGCGCTTCGAAGATTTCGGCAACTGTTCGATCAGCCGCACGCTCGATCTCTTCGTCGGCATCAATGAAATCGCGGTCGAGGGCTGCGGCCAGCCGCCGCCCAATGCTGGTCTTGCCGACGCCCATCAAGCCGACGAGCACCAGAGGGCGGTCGATCTTGCGGGCGCTGCGGACCGTATCGGCCATATCGTGCGATGTATGCGCGTTGCTCATTGCCGCTCGACCTATAGATGGGCTAGAGCGCGGGCAACCCACACGGATTGTTGAACGAGGATATGAAAATCTTGGCCGTGAAACGCTCGCGCATGATCTGGATAGCTGCGTTTGCCCTATTGGCCGTGCTGGTAGTGGCATGGATCGACGGCGGTGAAGAACCGATCCGTCCAATAGCCCAGCCGCTCGAGATGCCTGAGGGTTCACGATGAACCGTGCATATTGGCTAAGCGGCGCAGCGCTCGTCCTCACATCCGGTATGGTTCTGGCGCAAAGCGCGCCGGAAAGCATCCTGCCGCCCGGCGCTTCTACCCCGGCGCCAACGCCCGCACCTGCACCGGCAAATCCTCAGCCGACTGCTTCGCCAGGAGCGCAGCCTGGTGGTGGCGAGGTCGTCCAGCCACTGCCATCCGCGCCCGAGCCGGTCGATACGTCGGGCGTGAGCCTGGCCGGCATCCCCTCGGTGGCCGAACTTGAAAAGATGACTGCGTCGGAGCTCGATGAAGTGCTCGGCCTCAGGCCGCGTTTCGATATCCCCCCGGCAGCTCGGCGGGCGATGAGCAAGATCGGCGTGATCGATCCTGCTGAAGGCGGTCTGCCGACCGGCTCTCTCAGCAATCAGCCGGCAACCCTCGTCCGCGCTGCACTGGGCGGCATCCAGGGACCTCTCGTGTCGCGCTGGGGCCATATTCTCATGCGCCGTGCACTTGCCAGCAGGCTTGAAGCACCAAGCGGTATGGGGGCGATCGAGTTCGCTACGCTCCGCGTACGCGCACTCAATCAGATGGGCGAATATGCCGCATCGCGCGCGCTGGTTCAGGATATCGACACAGCGAACTATTCGCCAGCGCTGACTGAGGCGGCGATCGACGCATACATCGGGACTGCCGATATTGTCGGCGCATGCCCGTCCGTCCGATTTGGAACGAGCGATGAAAAATCCGCGCGCTACGAAATGCTCGAAAGCATTTGCGCCGCATTCTCGGGCGAAAGCCAGCGCGCTCAGAACGAACTTCGCCGGCTGCTTGGGCGAACTGAAGAAGACGCGCGCATCGATGTGCTTCTGGCCCAGCGCTTTGCCGGTGCCGCTGGTGACGGGCGAAGAGCTGTTACGATCGAATGGGACGGCATCAGTGCGATGACGCCGTGGCGGTTCGCCTTGGCAAACGCCTTGGGCGAACAGGTGCCGGACAATTTGAACGAGGATCTGGGCAACCCCTACCGGATTTCCCAAGCCATCACACCAGCGCTCCCTGTCGAGCAGCGCATTCGCGGCGCCGATGTGGCTGCCGCTTCGGGTGTGCTTTCTGCCCAGGCGATTCTGGACCTTTACGGCCAGCTTTATGCCGCGCGCAGCGATGCAGGGGAGGTGCCTGAACTCACCACCGCTTCGCGTCTGCGCGATGCGTACGTCGATCCGTCTCCCGCCAACCGGATCGCAGCGATCCGTGACGTCTGGAACGGCAGCGATACGGATTACGGTCGCTATGTCCTGACAGCTTACGCCGCGGCGCGTGTCACCCCCAGCGAGGAATTCGCGGACGATGCCGGTGACCTCATCGCCTCGATGCTGACGGCCGGTCTCGACAAAGACGCTATGCGGTGGGCGGATGCAGTCGAGGAAGGCAGCCTAGGCTGGGCCCTGCTGGCAGTCGGCAATCCCGAAGGCGGCATGGTCAGCGATGGCCAGCTCGACACTTTCTTCGATGCCGACGATGCCAGGGGGAGTCGCAAGTCGCATATGTTGCTCGCCGGGCTCATGGGGCTGGAGCGCGTCGGAAGTGCGGATAGCGCTGAATATCGCGAACGGCTGGGCTCCAATCTTGGTGCGCCAACGCGGTGGACGGCCATGATCGACAAGGCCGCTGCGGTGAACAATCGCGCGCTGGTGGCCTATCTTGCCGGTGTGGGAATGCAGGGCACGAGCTGGGACCAGATGACCGGTCGGCACCTTTACCATATCGTTGGCGCGCTGAAGAAAGTGGGCCTTGAGGCCGAGGCAAGAATGATCGCCGCGGAGGCGGTCGCGCGGGCCTGACCTGTCCATGAGCGCGATTGAGGATTTTCTTGCCATGCTGTCCGCAGAACGCGGTGCGGCGCGCAATACGATCCTCGCCTACGGCCGCGATCTCGCTCAGGCAGAAGAAATGGTCGGCGGCAATCTGGCCGGTGCCAGCAGCGCGCAGCTTTCGAAACTCGGTCAGGGATGGTCGTCGCTCGCGGCGTCGACGATGGCGCGTAAGATATCGGCGTTACGGCAGTTTTTCGGATTTCTCGTCGATGAGGGGATGCGCGAGGACGATCCGGCACATGCGCTCCCGCGGCCGGTGGCTCGCCGTCCGTTGCCCAAGATCCTGTCACACGCGCAGGTCGAGGCACTATTTTCCCGCGCGGAAGACGAGGCCACCAGTGAACGGCCCGAGGCGCTCCGGATGCTGGTCATGCTCGAACTACTCTACGGCTCGGGCCTGCGCGCAACCGAACTGGTTTCATTACCACTTTCGGCGGTCCCGCGCGACGAGCCTTTCCTCACAGTCACAGGAAAGGGAGGGCAAGCGCGCCTCGTTCCAGTCAGTCGCCGCGCGAAACAGGCGCTGGCGCGCTGGCTGGCAGTCCGGCCCGGCGATTCGCAATTCCTGTTTCCATCGCGCAGCGCGCATATTTCGCGCGTGCGCCTGTTCCAGATGCTGAAAGAGCTTGCTGTGAGGGCGGATCTTCCCCCGGAAAAGCTGAGCCCCCACGTGCTGCGCCACGCCTTTGCGACCCATTTGCTGGAGGGCGGGGCGGACTTGCGAGCACTGCAAACCCTGCTGGGCCACGCCGATATCGCGACCACGCAAATTTACACCCATGTCGATGCGGCGCGGTTGGTAAAGCTGGTCAACGAACGGCATCCACTTGCCCGTCCGCGCGCGAGCGACTAGCGGCATTGCGATGATTTCTTATCTTGAATTCGAAAAGCCTGTCGCCGAGCTTGAAACCCGCATTGCCGAGCTGCGCAGTGCGGCCGAAGGCGATGACGTCGATATCTCCAACGAGTTGCAGCGTCTTGAGCTGAAAAGCGCGGATTTGCTGGCGGCGGCTTATTCCTCGCTCACTCCGTGGCAGAAAACCCAGGTTGCGCGGCACCCTTCGCGTCCGCATTTCCGCGACTACGTGGAGTATGCGTTCGAGGATTTCGTTCCGCTGGGCGGTGACCGCAACTACGGCGAAGACGAAGCCATCATGGGCGGCTTCGCCAAGTTGAATGGCCGCAAGATCGTGTTGATCGGTCACGAAAAGGGCAACGATACCGCCAGCCGCCTGCGCCACAATTTCGGCATGGGAAAACCCGAAGGGTACCGCAAGGCCATCCGCCTCATGGAAATGGCCGGGCGCTTCAACCTGCCGGTGGTGACGCTGGTCGACACATCCGGTGCGTTTCCCGGCGTTGAAGCCGAAGAGCGCGGACAGGCAGAAGCCATCGCTCGCTCGACCGAGGCTTGTCTCGGCCTGCCGGTACCGATGGTGGCGAGCATCGTTGGCGAAGGCGGATCGGGCGGCGCGGTTGCGCTGGCCAGCGCCGAGCGGGTGCTGATGCTGGAACACGCCGTATATTCGGTGATCTCACCCGAAGGCTGTGCCTCGATTCTCTGGCGCACGGCGGAAAAAGCGCCAGATGCTGCCGAAGCGATGAAGGTAACGGCCCAGGATTTGAAGAAGCTGGGTGTCATCGACCGAATCGTATCCGAGCCTGTTGGCGGCGCGCATCGCGATCCGCGGGCAGCGGCGCACGCGCTCGGCGAAGCGATCGGCGAAGAACTGGATATGCTCTCGCGCCATTCGTCTGAAGAGCTGAAACGGATGCGTGAAGAGCGCTTCCTGCAGATCGCAGGCTAGCCAATCGTTTTTTGAAGGGGCGGTTCGGGAACAAACCCGGGCATCCCCCTGTTCTCCCTAGCGTAACTAATCGGGCGCAGCGGCGGTGGGACCCGCGCGTTCATAAAGGGGAACACTGCATGTCCATCACCAAGACACTCGCCGCATCCACGGCAACGATCGCGCTGGCTCTTTCCGGCTGCGCGACAATTCCAGGGGCCTCAGCGCCCATTTCGCAGAACGAAGCACAGCAGGGCGCCGAAGCGCACCCGCAACTGCTCGCCGAATTTGGCGGCGCGATGACCGGTTCGCAGGCTCAGTATGTCGAGACCGTCGGCCAGAATATCGCGGTGCAATCCGATCTCGCCAATGCGCGCGGAAGTTTCACGGTTTCGCTGCTCAATAGCCCCGTGAACAACGCTTTCGCGATACCGGGCGGCTATATCTACACCACTCGCCAGTTGGTTTCGCTGATGAACAACGAAGCCGAACTGGCGGGCGTGCTTGGTCACGAAGTCGGCCACGTCGCCGCTCGTCACTCGCAGCGCCGCCAACAGGCTGCGCAGCGCAATTCGATTCTCGGCGTGCTCGGCGCCATCGCCAGCCAGGCGCTGCTTGGCGGCACCGGATTGGGCCAGCAGCTTGGCCAGCTTTCCCTTCAGGGCTCGCAGCTTCTCACACTAAAGTTCTCGCGCAGCCAGGAGTTGGAGGCTGACCGTCTCGGCATCGATTATCTGAACCGGGCAGGCTATGACACGCGCGCAATGAGCACTGTACTTGCCAGCCTGGCAGCGCAGAATTCGCTCGATGCGCAGTTGATGGGCCGCGACAATGCGCGCCTTCCTGAATGGGCATCGACCCATCCCGACCCGGCCAGCCGAGTGCAGACCGCTCTAAGCGTTGCGCAGCAAACCGGCGGTACGGGCGGCGTTACCAACAGGGACACCTTCCTGACGCGAATCGACGGTATCCTGTACGGCGATGATCCCCAGCAGGGTGTCGTCGAAGGCCGTGATTTCATCCATCCCGACCTGCGTCTCCAGTTCACGGCGCCGCAGGGCTTCTACATGGTCAACGGCACCCGTGCCGTTACGATCAGCGGCCAGAGCGGCAAGGCACAGTTCTCGCTCGGACCGTATGATGGCAATCTGCAAACCTATGTCGGCAATGTGTTCAACGCATTGAGCGAACAGCAGCAGGTCCGTCCGGCAAGCATCCAGACTACTACGGTCAACGGATTGCCCGCCGCATATGGCACTGCACGCGTCACCTCGGGCAACCAGAACCTGGATGTGACCGTCTTCGCGTATGAGTTTGCCAATGACCGCGCCTATCACTTCCTCGCGCTGACCCCTGCGGGACAGTCGGGAACATTCAATTCGATGTTCTCGTCGATGCGGAAGATTTCAGCGACCGAGGCCGCGAATGTCATCCCGCGCCACGTCGATGTGGTGACAGTCGGTTCGCGCGATACGGTTCGTACGCTGGCTGCGAAGATGGCGTATTCAAATGCGCAGGAAGCCCGCTTCCGCGTGTTGAACGGCCTGTCTTCGAACGAAGAAGTCCGCGCCGGACAGAAGGTCAAGATCGTGGTGCGCGGACGTTAAGTCCCGGCCACGCATCTATCTCAGACACAAAAAAGGCGGCGAGGGTGACCTCGCCGCCTTTCTATTGGAAAGCTTGGAACGATTAAACGTTCGCAGTCGACATCGCTGTATCAACGGTGTTGAAAGTCGTAGCGACTTCGCCGCCAACCGAGTTCAGTGCAGTGATCATGGCAACGGCGATGAGAGCAGCGATAAGGCCGTACTCGATTGCGGTTGCGCCTTCTTCGTTGCTGCGCAGCTTGTTGATGAACTTCATGTGTAGTCTCCTGGTTCAGTCTTCGTTTACCCGGCTCTTACCCCTGTTGCGGTTCGAGCTATCGTCGTTCTGACGCCGACAAGTTGATAAATCCCTAATCAACCTGCTGACGTTTTTTCCCGCTCAGACCGTTGCAGTCACGATGGTTGTGGAAATGGTGTTCCACATCGCAATCGTGGTTCCTGCGAACGAATTCACCGCGCCGATCATGGCGAGGAAAATCAGAGCGACAATCAACCCGTATTCAACCGCAGTTGCACCACTGTCGTCGCGACCCAATTTTTTGAGAAACTTGACCACCTGTGTTGCCCCTAAAGTCAATTCGTAGCTGACACCGTCGAAATACTCGGACACGTGTTAAGAAAAGGTTTCGAGGGAATGTGGTTTTGGAAAATATTCCGACATGGCGCTGTGTGGTAGCCATCGCCCTGCGCGCAAGTGATGGCCGCTGGCTGATGCATAAACGCCCGCAGGAAAAGCATCATGGCGGCTTATGGGAATTCCCCGGGGGCAAGGTTGAACCTACGGAAACCCCCGTAAATGCGTTGATTCGCGAGATTGCCGAAGAGCTTGGTATCGCCGTCCAGGCCGAGCATCTGACGCCGTGCTGTTTTGCACAGGAAGATCCGCAAGTCGGCCAGCGCCCGATTGTCATACTCCTTTACACATGCACCCGTTGGGACGGGGACGCGGCTGCGCTGGAAGGCGGAGAGGTGGCATGGTTTGCGCCTGAAATGATCGGCGAACTCGACAAGCCGCCGCTCGATGTCGAATTAGCTGCACAATTGCTCGCAAAGATGCCCGATTAGGTGTTGCCAAGGCAGGATCACCCACCTATGTGCCCCCCTCGGACGCGCCAGTAGCTCAGCTGGATAGAGTACCTGACTACGAATCAGGCGGCCGGAGGTTCGAATCCTTCCTGGCGCGCCATTGATGGCCATCTTCCCGACGGGGAGGGTGGCCTTCATTGGTTCTGGGGCCCGGAATATTGAGTTTCGGGACTATTCCGCCCCGTCTTCCAGCCGGTGCATATCATCGTCGCTGAAGCCGAAATGGTGGCCAGCCTCGTGGATTACCACGTGCCGCACCAGATCATCCATGCTCACGCCCGTCTCGCGCCATTCGGCGATCAGGGGACGGCGGAACAGCCAGATACGGGCCGGCATACGACCGCTCGCCCAGATCGAACGGTCCGGTAGCGATTCGCCCTCATACAGTCCGGTCAGGTGCCATTTGCTTTCGATCTCGACACTGGCCAATTGCTCGGGCGTGGCGAAATCTTCGACCCGCAGGACTATCTCTTCCATCTGTTCGCGAAAATGAGCGGGCAGTGCAGACCGCACTGCTTCGGCCATCTGCTGCATCTGCTGCTGGGTCGGTCCGGAGCGGTTGTGAAGCATCTCCTGTATATGAGTCGCCAACTAACCTTGCGCAAGGACGGAACCCCTCGCGTTGTCGCCTGTTCAATCAGGCAAAGGAGTTTACCCATATGACCGACACAACCGAAATCTTCGACCGCCTGAAGCAAGACCACGATCGCCACCGCGAACTTCTGGACAAGCTGCTAGAGACAAGCGGTGACAGCGCGGAGCGCGAAGAATTGTTCACTGAACTGACCAAGGAATTGAAAGGTCACGCTGCAGCTGAAGAGCAGGCGCTTTATTCTACCATGCTGCGCAAGCCGCCGACCACGGACGAGACTCGTCACTCGGTCGCCGAGCATCACGAAATCGACGAAATGCTCAACGATCTTGCGGCAACCGATATGGCGGAAGGTGGATGGTTGACTAAGTTCAAGACCTTCGCACACGATTATCGCCATCATATCGAAGAGGAAGAGGAAGACCACTTCCCCGATTTCGCCAAGTACCTCGATGACGAAGACATGAAGCACATGCGCGAAGTGTTCGACCGGCGTAAGGATGCTGAGAAATCTGAAGCGGAAGTGACTCCGGAAAAGAAAGAGGAAGCCAAGGAATAATATGGCGAAAGGGGTGGGCGACCTGGACCAAGAAGAAAAAGATCCGAAGAAAGTCTCCCGGCTCGACGAAGGTGTCGAGCCGGGCGTCTGGCGTTACGCCAAGGTGGATCGTGCGCGGGTGATCATCGATGCAGCGGATTACTTCGCTGCAATGCAGGCAGCCATGCTCAATGCGAAGCACCGGATCTTCCTGATCGGCTGGGACTTCGACACCCGAATTCACCTCGGCGAAGGTCGCCGTTGGTGGCAGAGGCCCTACAAGGACGGGCATCCCGCGCGGCTTGGAAGCTTCTTTTCCTGGCTGATCGGGCGTGAAAAATCGCTTGAGCTACGAATCCTTAAATGGAGCTTCGGCGTCTTCAAGTTCGTGGCGCGCGGATCGATGTGGTGGGACTTGCTGCGCTGGGCGCGGCACCGCCGGATCGATTTCAAATTCGACAGCGCTCATCCAACGGGGTGCAGTCATCACCAGAAGATCGGTATCCTGGACAATTCGCTCGCCGTGTGCGGCGGTATCGACATGACCGTGAAGCGGCTCGACACCCGTGAGCACAAGGAAGACGAGCCCTTGCGCCGCACTCCAAGCGGACAGACATACGAGCCTTGGCACGATGCCTCCATGATGATGGAAGGCGAGATCGCCGATGCGCTGAGCGACCTGGGGCGCGATCGCTGGGTCCGGGCAGGGGGCACGCCGCTGCTGCCGGTCAAGCCGCGCAAGGAGAGCCTGTGGCCGGAAGGCCTCGAACCCACGTTCGAGAATATCGAGATAGGGATTGCTCGCACCCGTGCAGCACACCGCGATTGGGGAAAGGTCGACGAGATCGAGCGTCTTTTCCTCGCCCATATCAAGCGAGCCAAGCACTTCATCTATGCCGAAAGCCAGTATTTTGCTTCACGTGCCGTGTCCGAAGCCATCATCGAGCGCGTACAGGAAGAAGATCCGCCTGAAATCGTGATTGTGCATCCCGAAAACGCCGATGGATGGCTTGAACAGCAGGCGATGGACCATGCGCGCGCTGAAATCGTCCGGTGCATCGAGGAAGTCGATCACAAGCACCGCTTTACGATATGGTGTCCCTGGTCGGGCGAGACGCCGATCTATGTCCATGCGAAAATGATGATCGTCGACGACGAGATCTTCCGCATCGGGTCCGCCAATCTGAACAATCGTTCGATGGGCCTCGACAGCGAATGCGATGTTTTCGTCGATACGGCGCGCAAGGGCAATGAACACGCCGCAGACGCGATCCGCGATATTCGCCATTCCTTGCTGGCAGAGCATTGCGGCGTCGAGGAAGACGAAGTTGGCGAATTGATCGCACGCCATGGCTCGATGGCTGCGATGATCGATCACACTGTTACCGAAGGCGGCCGCAATCTGCGCCGCTATCATCCGCCAGACCTCAACGGTGCCGAAAAGGCCGTAGCGGAAAGCGGAGTTCTCGACCCGGAAGAGCCGGATGAGATGTTCGAGCCGTTTGCAAATGGCGGACTTTTCCGCAAGGGAAGCCGCCTCCAACGGGTTCGCAACAAGATTAAAGGGAAGTGGGGCAAGTGAGCAGCCTTGTAGGTCCGGACGAAGACGATCCGCGCGGTAAACCGCCGGTACCCCAGCATGTGCAGGACGCGATCCGCACTCTTATCCAGTGGACCGGAGACGATCCCGACCGCGAAGGCTTGCTTGACACGCCGAAACGCGTTGCGCGGGCGTGGAAGGAATATTGCCTCGGTTATGAAGAGGACCCCAGCTACCACCTGAGCCGCGTTTTCGAAGAAGTGGGCGGCTATAACGAGATCGTGCTGCTGAAGGACATTCCCTTCCAGTCGCACTGCGAACATCACATGGCGCCGATCATCGGCAAGGCGGCCATCGCCTATCTGCCAAATGACCGTGTGGTCGGCATTTCGAAGCTGGCCCGCGTGCTCCACGGATTTGCGCGCCGGTTGCAGGTTCAGGAGCGTCTGACGGCCGAGGTCGCCGATTGCATCTGGGAGCATCTCCAGCCGCAGGGTGTAGCGGTGGTCATCGAAGCCTCGCACAGCTGCATGACCGCTCGCGGCGTCCGCACACCCGGCGTGGGCATGACCACCAGCCGCATGATGGGCACCTTCCTCGAAGACCAGCGCAGCCGCAAGGAAGTGCTCGGGCTGATGGGTTACGGCTGAGGGGTTTGCGGCTGAGTTAGCTTAATGTCGGCTAGCGACCCGATCGCGGACTTAAAGCCCACGATTCAGCTACGGCCGAGGAGCAAGACATAGGTATATGGTCCGATTGGCGATAGTTTGCTCGTCTAGATATTAATCGATCGTCCAGGCTCCATTTGAGCCATCGGTGCCGGGGTTTGGTCTCGCGAGATCGGGCCATCCAAATTTTTGCCAAGCATCTACAAGACCGATTTCCTCAGCGAATGGCTTGAATCCAGGGTGCTGACGAAAACCGTGGGCGCGATCTGACGGCTGCCAAAAGGAATGAGCAATGCAAAAGTGCATCGCAGGAGAACTCTTCTTCTTGTAGAGACGAAAAAAGGTCTCGGCGCTTTGCTCGCAAATCAGCACCGTCAAAACCAAATAGTTTACAGGCAGCGAGCCCTCTGCATCCATTGCGACGATCGATGCTTCGACCTTTGCTTGAGCTTCCTGATCACCCGCATAAGCAGCCCGTCCAACCAACTCCCACTGTTCTCGCGAGCGCATGTGAGGATAAATGCCTTCCCCTATCGCTTCGTAGGCAGACATCATCATATTAATTGCTTCGTCCGGCTTCCCTTCAATCATTCTAATTTTGGCTAATCCAAAGAAACCGGCGTTAAAGCCATTCTCGATCGACTGATTAAACAATTCTTCGGCGCGCTCGAACATCGATAGTTCTAGGTGACATTCTGCAAGATTATAGGCCATGCGTCCGGACAAAGGATCGCGATTTAATGCGTCCCGAAACTTTGGCAGTGCCGCTGATACTCGGCCCAAGATGAGCTGCGTAAGTCCACCCACGAAGACCAACTCGTCGGCGGTCGCTCGGTCGACGGGACGTGCTATTCGTTCAAGAAATAGTCCAATGTCCTGCCCGTCCCAACTCGCGGCCTGCACAAGGTACTGTGCGAGATCGGAACTGGGGTCCAGGTCAAGCGCTCGGCGAGCGGCCTTTTCGCTTGCAGCGTAATTCAATTTCTCATCATTGTTTGAGATGAACTGTGGGACGAGAAAGTGCGCGCGTGCCAACAACTCCCACGCGCTCACAAACTGCGGATCCAACTCGACAGTTTGCTCCAAAATCTTCACGGCGCGTGTAAGCGTGTCATCACCCCAGACCTTGTTGACCAATGCTCGAGCACGTAAAAATAAATCATAGGCTTCCTGATTGTCAGTCAGTTGTTCTGCCACACGCCCATCTTGAGTGCTGGTCAGAACTGCCTGTAATTGTTCGACGATCGACCCGGAAATTCGGTCTTGTAGATCAAAGACATCTTCGAGCGTCCCATCATATTGCTCTGACCACAATTGAAACCCGTCACTCGCCCGAATGAGCTGTGCGGTAATGCGGACACGATTGCCTTGTTTCCTAACCGAGCCATCGAGAACATGATCGACATTTAGCTGGGCGCCAATGTCTTTCACATCGGCATTCTTGCCTTTGAGCGCAAAGCAGGAGGTCCTGCCAGCGACGAGCAAGTCCGTCGAGCTGGACAAGGCGTTGAGAATGTCTTCGGCTATCCCGTCGGAAAAGTACTCCTGTTCAGGGTCCGATGACATGTTGGTGAAGGGGAGCACTGCGATCGAAGCGCTGCCACCAGGCGCCTTTGGGCTGAACTCTTCGCAACGCGACCGGGTGCCTTGCGAGGGAGTTTTGCCGAGCGAAGCCAACAGCTCGCGAAAGGAAGAATGCGAACGGTCACCATTCCAACCTTCAAATGCCAAAACGTGTATCTGCCTGAAACCAAGTGGAGGAAGGACGCCGTCTAGCGAAATCGGCACTAGCTTCTCACCAGTTCTGGCAAATTCGGCTTCGTCGCGAACCCAATGAGAGCGAAGCGAGTTCTCCGACCAAGCTACTACGACGGTCTTGGCGGCGATGAGTTCGCGTTCAATGACAGCGCTGAATTCGGAGCCTCCAGTGATGTCACGATCCCACCAGACATCATACCCGCTGGTCGCGAGAGTTCCCGCGAGTCTTTCGATCTTTGCGCGATCTGCTCGTGTATAAGAAATGAAAATATCGGCCACGCTTGCTCCAACTGTGCGACCGATAATTTGTTAGCAGGTCAATGAATGATGCCACAATGTTTGTTTACGAGCTGTCCTTTGGGCGCGAACGTCAACGTCCGCTGTCTACCCAATACCAGGCTTTCGGTTTGCCAAATTGTAGTTGAGAACGCAGTCAGCCGCCCATCAATCTTTCTATGAAGCCGCGCTTCTTGCGGGTGGGCGCCGTTTCGCCGGCCAACCGATATAGATAATTCCCGAGCTGGACGGCCTGTTCCTTGCTCAGGAAATAGCGGAATTCGTGCACGTCTTCGGAGCTCTCGACGACTTTGCGTGTGCTTTGCAGTTTGAGCGCGATGCGTTCGCCGGCGGGGGCGGATTCCCAGCCGAGTAGAACGCCGAATTGCGTGTCGCCGCTGTCGGTTTCCTTTGCCATGCCCGAAAGACTGCGCCCCGCCTTGCGCTGAGGCAAGACGGGGCGCGCATTTGTCCGCAATCGGGACAGGTATTCCGCTACATCTGGCTGAGCATATGCTCTGCGCTGGAAACCGAGAAATCGCCCGGTGCCTCGACGTTGAGCTGCTTCACCACGCCGTCTTCGACCAGCATGGAATAACGCTGTCCGCGTTTGCCGAGGCCGAAACCCGATCCATCCATGGTAAGGTCGACCGCTTCGGCGAATTCGGCGTTGCCGTCTGCCAGCATGGTGACCTGATCCGCGTTATTGGCACCTTTCCATGCGCCAAGCACGAAGGCATCGTTGACCGCGGTGCAGGCAATCTCGTCGACGCCCTTTGCCTTCAGTTCATCGGCCTTTTCCACATATCCCGGCAGGTGCTTGGCAGAGCATGTCGGCGTGAATGCACCTGGCACCGAAAACAGCGCCACGGTCTTGCCCTTGAAATACTCGCTCGACTGGACCTGCTGCGGCCCATCGGGCGTCGCCTTCACCAGTTTCACGTCAGGGAGGCTGTCGCCTACAGCGATTGTCATTTGATAAAACTCCTGTGTCTTCCCGTCCACACTCACGATGTAGAGAGACGAAGCGTGCATGCAAGGGAGCCTGTTGGTTAAGGCCGGTTTACTGCGCGGGTTTAAATTCCGGTAAATTTTTGCAGCCATCTTTCTCATCGCGGGCAACGGGTCGCTCGCGGAGGGAGACCAGGGACTATGAAAATACATAAGACTTTCGCAGTTGCAGCTTCGGCGGCGGCGCTTCTTTTCGTGCCAACCACTGCCAGCGCCGGGACGGGCGACGAGCAGATCCGCAAGCTGGACATCATGCTGATGGTGACATCGCTGCGCTGCCGCATGGGAAGCGACGATTTCCAGGCAGACTATCGCAAGTTCTCCGCCAATCACCTGAGCACGCTCAATGGGGCGGCTCGCCGGATGGAGAGCGGACTTGTGAGCCGGCACGGCCATAAAGGTGCCAAGCGCGCGCTCGATAAGGTGAGCGTCGGCATGGCCAATCAGTACGGACAGGGTCATCCCTGGCTTGGATGCGCGGAGCTCAAGGAGATCACTTCGGATCTTTCGCGCTCGAAAGACCCGGCAGTCCTGTCGCAGGCGGCAGACGAACTGCTGGGCCCGCGGCCGCGCAGCGGGGGGCGCTGGGCACGTCGCTAAGCCTTTCGGGGCGCTTGGGAGAGCATCAGAGGGGGCGCTGTTGCTCTCCCACAGTTGAAGGGCTAGGGGCGGCGCTTGCGGGTGCCGCCCCTTCTTCATGCGCGGTGCCGACACCAATTTATCGATCAGAAAAAGGACCGCCCGTGGCCCAGTTCAACGACTACGTCATCAAGGACATTTCACTCGCCGATTACGGACGCGAGGAAATCCGCATTGCCGAAACCGAAATGCCCGGCCTCATGGCCACGCGTGAGGAATTCGGCGAAAGCCAGCCCCTCAAGGGCGCACGCATCACCGGATCGCTGCACATGACGATCCAGACCGCCGTGCTGATCGAAACGCTCACCGCACTGGGAGCGGAAGTGCGCTGGGCGACCTGCAACATCTATTCGACCCAGGACCACGCAGCCGCTGCGATGGCTGCGAACGAAATTCCCATCTTCGCGGTCAAGGGTGAAAGCCTTGCCGAATATTGGGATTATGTCGGCAAGATCTTCGACTGGTCGACCGAAGAAGATCCGGATTGCACTGCCAACCTCATCCTCGATGATGGCGGCGATGCGACCATGTTCGCTCTGTGGGGCGCACGCATGGAAGCGGGCGAAGAAATGCCCGAGCCGCAGAACGCCGAAGAAATCGAGATGCAGCGCGCGCTGAAGGAATTCGTTGCTAAGAAGCCCGGTTACCTCACCAAGAGCGTGAAGAACATCAAGGGCGTATCGGAAGAAACGACCACTGGTGTCCACCGCCTGTATCACCTCGCCAAGCAGGGCAAGCTGCCGTTCCCCGCGATCAACGTGAACGACAGCGTGACCAAGTCGAAGTTCGACAACCTATATGGTTGCCGCGAATCGCTGGTCGACGCGATCCGCCGTGCAACCGACGTCATGCTCTCGGGTAAGGTCGCCTGCGTTGCCGGTTACGGCGATGTCGGCAAGGGATCGGCCCAGTCGCTCCGCAATGGCGGCGCACGCGTGCTGGTGACGGAAATCGATCCGATTTGCGCGCTTCAGGCTGCAATGGAGGGCTTCGAAGTCGTAACGATGGAAGAAGCGGTCACGCGCGCCGACATCTTCGTGACCACCACCGGCAATGAGGACGTTATAACCGCCGAACACATGATGGCGATGAAGCCGATGGCCATCGTTTCGAACATCGGCCACTTCGACAGCGAGATCCAGATCTCCGCGCTCGACAATTACGAGTGGACCGAACTCAAGCCGGGCACCGACCTGGTGAAGTTCCCCGACGGCAAGGAAATCATCGTGCTGGCCAAGGGCCGGCTGGTGAACCTGGCCTGCGCCACCGGCCACCCCAGCTTCGTGATGAGCTGCTCGTTCACCAACCAGGTGCTCGCGCAGATCGAACTCTGGGAAAACACCGACGGTTACGAGAACGACGTTTACGTCTTGCCCAAGAAGCTGGACGAAAAGGTTGCCGCGCTTCACCTCGACAAGCTGGGCGTCAAGCTCACCAAGCTGAGCAAGGTGCAGGCAGACTATATCGGCGTGCCGGTCGAAGGTCCGTTCAAGCCGGAACACTATCGTTACTGATCATTTCGCCGGTTTTTCGACCGGTAAGCATGGCAATAGGGCGGCGGGGCATTGCATCCCCGCCGCTTGCCGCATAGCTGGCAGATAATGGAAGTTTCGCCGACCCTCCTGCCGCTGATCGGACTGCTGCTGGCCGTGTGGACCGGCGCGGCAGTCTGGCTGATGCTGCGCGCGACCACGCGCACGCAGGCAGCCGAGGCGCACCGCAAGGCTGCCATGCGGCTTTCGCGGATGGTTGAAGAAGGTCCGGCAATCCCGTTGATGGTGCGCAGCGACGGGCGGATCGAGGCTCCGGACCGCTTTGCGCGGTGGCTGGGGCTGGAAAGAGTACCCGAATATCTCAGCGAACTGGCGGGCGGTGACGGGATCGGGCTGACCGAAGAGCAGATTGAAGAGCTTTCAACGCTCGTGCGCCGAACCCAGAAGAGCGCAAAACCGTTCAAGATGTCGCTTCGTCCGCTCGGGTCCGGCAAGACCCTGGCTTTGCGCGGCGCGCTGGCCGATCCCGCAGTTTCGCCCAACGGGGCAGCGCTGATCTGGGTGTTCGATTTTACCGAGACAGAAGACGAGCTGGCACGCCTCGGCGAAGAAGCGGCGCGCGCACGTGACGATTTCGGCGCGCTGGTCGGCCTGATCGAAGCGGCCCCTATGCCGATGTGGTTCCGCGGCGGCGATATGCAGCTGCGCCTGGTCAACCGGGCCTATGTAGAAGCCGTTGGCGGCCAGAGCGCGGATCAGGTTGTCAGCGATCAGATCGAGCTGGTCGAAAGAGTGGGCGGGCGAACGGCTGCCGAAGTCGCGCAGCAAGCCGCCGACCGCCGCCAGCCGATTGAACGGATCCTGTCTGCCACGATCAAGGACGCGCGCCGCACGGTCCGCGTCACCGACTTGCCCCTGGCGGGCGAGGGGATCGCTGGCTACGCAGTCGATATCGAGGAAATGGAGGAGCAGGCCCGCGAATTCCGCGCGTTCCGCGAAGCGCAGCGTTCCATGCTCGACCAGCTTTCCATCGGGGTTGCGCAGTTCGACGCACGCCGCCGGATGGCCTTTGCCAACCAGCCTTTCCACCGGGTCTTTTCGCTTCCGCCGGGCGTCGTAAACGAGCGCACCAGTTTCGAGCAGATGCTGATGGTAGCGCGCGAAAACGGGCGCATCCCGGAAGTGCGTGATTTCCCGGCGTGGCGCAACGAACTGGTCGGGTGGTTCCAGAAGGACGAATCGGAAGACGTCGCCTGGCCATTACCCGATGGCACCCATCTGCGCGTCGTGGCCCAGCCGCTGCCGGACGGCGGCCTCGTGATGATCGCCGAGGATCGCACCGAACAGCTTGCCCTGTCCGCTGGCCGCGACACGATGCTGCGCACGAGAACGGCGACTTTCGACAACCTGTTCGAAGCGCTCGCGATTTTTGCGCCGGACGGACACTTGGAACTGTGGAACCGCGGTTTTCCCAAGGCATGGGGCCTCGACAGCGAGGTCCTCGACAATCACCCGCAGGCAGAGGAACTGCTCGAAGCGATTGCGCAGCAGCTCGTCGATCCCGCTGCGGTCACGCAGATTGGGCAGACGATCCGGTCCGCCACGCTGGACCGGAAGAACCGCGAAGGCCGGATCGAACTCGCCGACGGTCGCACGCTCGACTATGCCGGCGTCCCGTTGCCCGATGGCAATGGATTGCTGACCGTAATGGACGTCACCGCATCGCAGCAGGCCGAAGAGGCGCTGCGCGAACGCAACCGGGCCTTGGAAGAGGCTGACGCGGTAATGACTCGTTTCCTCGCCAATATGAGCTATGAATTCCGCACACCGCTGACCACCATCGGCGGATTTGCCGAAATGCTGGAAAGCGGGCTGGCAGGTGAACTCACGCCTCAGGCCAAAGAATATATCGAGGCGATCACCCAGTCGGTCGGCAAGCTTACCGAACAGGTGGAAAACGTGCTCGACCTGTCGCAGTCCGAAGCAGGACTGATGCCGCTGCGCAAGAGCAAAGTCGACCTGCTGCCGCTGCTCACCGAAGCCGTGCGCAAGCGCGAGCAGGCCATTATCGAAGGCGGGCTGACTCTCGACCTGAGGGGCAATGCCAAGAAGGTCATCGAAGGCGACAAGCAGCAGCTTCAGCGCGCGGTGGGGCAATTGCTCGACAATGCCATCGCCAACACGCCGCAGGGCGGCCGCATTGTCATCGACGTTGCCAAGCAGCGCGGGCTCAACCGGATTGCGATTTCCGACAATGGGCGCGGGATGACCCAGCACGAACTGGCGCGCGCGCTTGAGGGTATCCGGATGGCTGCCGACGGCAAGGGTATAGAACGCCGCCACGGCCTCGGCATCCCGCTCGCGCGGCAGTTGGTCGAAGCGCACGGCGGGACGCTGGAAATCCAGAGCAGCCGCAATGCCGGAACCAGCGCAGTCATCACGCTGCCGTGATCGAAGCATTACCTGATCTGGCGGCGATGGATGCGTTCGGGAAACGCATCGCCGCACAGCTGAGACCCGGAGACGTCGTCGCCCTTTCCGGAGGGCTGGGCGCAGGCAAGACGACGCTGGCGCGCGCGATCATCGCTGCACTGGGGCACGAGGGCGAAGTCCCGTCGCCCACCTTCACGATTGTCGAAACATACGATCATTTGCGCGTTCCGCTGGTGCATGCGGATTTCTACCGGCTGGAAAATCTGTCCGAGGCTGAAGAAATCGGGCTGGACGATTACCGCGAAGGTGCCGCCTTGCTGGCTGAATGGCCGGATCACGCTGGCGGCTTTGCGCATGAGACGAGCTGCCTCGAAATTCTGCTCGAAACCGTGGGAGAGGGCAGGCAGGCCGTTGTGAAACCGGGGGAAGATTGGCAAAGCCGGATGCCATGAGCGATAACCTGCCCGACGGCATCCATGACTTTCTCGGCGATACCGCCTGGCAGGGGGCCGAAATCGCCCCGCTGGTGGGTGACGCAAGCTTCCGCCGCTATTTCCGCCTCCGCATGGGCGGACGCAGCGCGATGCTGATGCACGCCCCGCCGCCGCACGAAGATCCCCGGCCATTCCTGCACGTTGCGCACTGGCTTTCCGACAACGGCATGCGCGCGCCACAGATACTGGCGGAACTGCCGGACAAGGGATGGATCCTGACCGAGGATTTCGGTGACGAGCGGATGAAGGAATGGATCGACGCTCATCCCGAGGACGAGCACGCGGTCTATGCCCAAGCCATCGATGCGCTGGTCAAGCTGCATACCCTGCCGCCCGGGCCGTTCGATCCATACGATATGGCCGTCTATCACCGTGAAGCAGGGCTATTCGTGGAATGGTACTGCGCCGCTGCAGGTTTGAGCGTGGACGAGGCTGGATGGGAAGCGGCGTGGAACAAGGTGCTGACGCCATTGCTTCAGCGCCAGAACCCCGGTGTAACGGTGCTGCGTGACTACCATGCCGAGAACATCATGCTGCTCGAGCCAGGCGAACTTGCCGGGGAGCAGGGCATCATCGATTTCCAGGATGCACTGGTCGGGCACAAGGCATACGATCTTGTCAGCCTGTTGCAGGATGCCCGGCGCGATGTTTCGGAATCGCTCGAACACGACATGCTGTGCCGCTACCGCGCTGCCGCCGCGCCGGACGAGCATTTCGAGGCCGATTACGCGCTGCTCGGTGCCCAGCGTAATGCCAAGATCGTCGGCATTTTCACCCGGCTCTTCAAGCGTGATGGCAAGCCGCGCTACCTGCGCATGATTCCGCGCGTATGGGCGGCGATGGAGCGGGACCTGAGGCATGAAGCGCTTGCCCCTGTGGCAGACTGGTTCGCGGCCAATATTCCGCAGGATTTGCGTGACAATCATGGCGGAGAGATCGGGTGACCAAACTCGCTTCCGATACGGCGATGCTGATGGCGGCAGGGCTTGGCAAACGCATGCGCCCGCTCACCGCGACGACGCCCAAGCCGCTGGTGCGGGTGGCGGGCAAACCGCTGATCGATAGCGCGCTCGACCGGATCGAAGACGCGGGGATCGCCAAGGCGGTGGTCAATGTCCATTACCTTGCGGAATCGATCGAAGCGCACATCGGATCGCGCAAGGCGCCCACCGTCGAATTTTCAGACGAGCGCGAACAATTGCTCGAAACCGGCGGCGGCATGGTCAAGGCCAAGGCGGCTGGCCAGCTTCCCGATCCCTTTTTCGCGTGCAATGCCGACAGCATCTGGCTCGACGGGCCGCGCAATGCGTTCCTGGACTTGTCGCAGGCGTGGGATCCGGACCGGATGGATGCGCTGCTGCTGGTTGTCACACACGTCCGCGCCCACAACTTCAACGGCACCGGCGATTTTTACATGGATGCCGGCGGCCGGCTGACGCGCAAGAAGCCCGACCGGATCGCTCCCTTCATCTATACGGGCATCCAGCTGGTTTCGCACCGCCTGCTGCGCGATGCCCCGGACGGGAAATTTTCCACCAACATCCTGTGGGACCGCGCAATCGAAGAAGGCCGCCTGTTCGGTGTCGCCTTTACCGGCCAATGGTACGAAGTCGGAACTCCCCAGCATATCCGGCCGACCGAAGTGGCGCTCAGAGGTGGCTGACACAGACCGGGTCGCACCTCAGCCGCAAGTCTATTCGATCGCCGCGCATCGCGGTTTTGCCGACGCACTGGTTGCAGGCCTCGTGCCGCGATATTCACAAGCTGATGTCGGCCTTGCTCGCCTGACTCTGTTGCTGCCGAGCAGCCGTGCCCGGCGGACCGTTTCAGAAGCCTTCATTCGCCATGCCGGAGAGCAGGGCACACCCGGCCTGCTGATGCCGCGTATGGCAGTCGTCGGCGATCTCGATCTGGACGAGGCACTGGGGCCGCTGCTTGATCCGCTTGGCAGTAGCGATATCAAACCTGCGGTCGATCCGCAGCGCAGGATGTTCGCGCTGGCCGCGCTTATTGCCGAGGAAATGGGCGACGATGCACCCAAGGGCGCCACCTTGCTGCGCCTCGCGCTGGAAACCGGCGCGACGATGGACCGGCTGCTGGTCGAAGATGTCGGGCCGGAGCAATTGCTCGACGAAAAGGTGCTCGAGATCCACCCCAGCCTGTCGGAGCACTGGCAGCATTCGCTGAGGCTTTTCGCACGCGTCCAGACGCGGTGGCTGGCTTGGCTCGGGGAAAACGGTTCGCTCGATGCAGCTGCGCGGCGGAACCGGTTGTTCGATCACGCGGCGGCTTCATGGAAGGCCAATCCCCCAGATACCCCGATCGTGGCTGCCGGTGTCACCAGCGCTGCGCCTGCACTGGCAAAGCTTTTGCGAGTTGTGAGCGAACTGCCGAGAGGCGCGGTCATCCTGCCCGACTTCGATCTTACGATGACCGAGGAAGTGTGGGCTGAACTGGGCAGGGCAGGAAATCGCCCCGAGCCGGGCGACACACCCTTTGCGCGCGAAGATGCGGTCACACACCCGCAGTATCATCTCAAACTGCTGCTCAATCGGATGAGCGTTCGGCGCGAAGAGGTGCAGCCATGGCACCGTAAGGGCATGAGCGCTGCCCCGCCTGAACGCAGTCAGGCCATCGGCGCGGTTTTCCTGCCGCCGGAAGCGAGCAAGGTCTGGGCGGACCTTCCGAGCGAGAAGCGGCGCCTGTCTGGCGTGCGCGTCATGCAGACCACCAATCCCGAGGAAGAAGCGCAGGCCATCGCCCTGCTCGTGCGCGAAGCGATCGAAGAACCCGAACGGCGCGTGGCGGTGGTGACACCCGACCGTTCCCTCGCTCGCCGCGTGGTCCATCACCTTGCACGCTGGAATATTTCGGCAGACGATTCCGCGGGCCGCCCGCTGTCACAAACCGCCGCTGGCCGCGCTTTCCTGCTGGCAGCGGAGGTTATGGCCGAGAATGCGATGTCGGTGCCGCTGATGGCGCTGCTCGGTCATCCGCTCGCAAGCGGCGAGATGGAGCGCGGCGTCTGGCTGCGGCAATTACGCCGTGTAGAGCGCGAACTGCGCGGGCCACGGCTGGAAACTGGCCTCGAACCGGTCCGCGAAGTGGTCAGCAAACTTGCGGAAACGCACGCGAATGTGGGTGAGTTCTGGAAGCAGGCGGAGGCGGCCTTGGAGCCTCTTGTCGCCAGCGATCACGATGAACCGGCACTCCTTGCCGAATTGATCGATACGCTTGCAGCCAGCGCCGAGCAGCTGTGCGGTGAGCGGTTGTGGGGGCGCGAAGATGGCCGCAGCCTTGCGGCATTTGTCGAAGAATTCCGCCTCCATGCACGCGAGGCCGCCTTCACGGTCGCGCCGCGTGATGTCGCTGCGCTCTTGTCCGATGCGATGGAGCAAATTGCGGTGCGCCCGCCTTATGGCGGTCATGCGCGGGTCCAGATTCTCGGCCTCCTCGAAGCCCGGATGAACAGGGCGGACCTGGTCGTTTGCGCAGGCCTCAACGAAGGCGTCTGGCCTGCTCGCGGAAGTGTGGATGCCCTGCTGGCACCGCCTGTCCTGAGAACGCTCGGCGTGCCGGGAAGCGATTTTCGCATCGGCCTGTCTGCGCATGATCTTGCCGGAACGCTTGGCGCGCCCGAAGTCGTGTTGAGCCGGTCTGCACGGGACGAAGGCGGTCCGGCTATTCCCAGCCGCTTCCTGCTGCGCGTGCAGGCACTGCTTGGCGAGCAGCTTGGCAGGCACCTCGAGACTGACGCGGTCGATCTGGCCAAGGCCATTGCACGCGCCGAACCCGATGCAGAATATCCGCGCCCCAGGCCGATGCCATCTGCCGAGCAGCGCCTCGTTGCGATCTCCGCAACCGCGCTCGACCGGCTGCGGGGCGATCCGTACCAGTTCTATGCCCAGCGGATACTTGGCCTGTCCGATCTGGATGCGCTCGATGCTGAACCGTCGGCAGCATGGCAGGGCGAAGTTGCGCACCAGATACTTGAGGAATGGCACAAGGCCGATCCGCAGCTGCCCATCCGCGAAACGATGGCCCACGTTTTCGACGAGCGAAATCTTCATCCGCTGATGCGGGGCCTGTGGCAGCCGCGTTTGCAGCGTGCGCTCGAATGGGTCGAAAGTGAAATTGCGCAATATGGCCGGCGCAGCGTCGAGAAAGTCGAGGCCTGGGGCGAAATGCACGTCGACGGTGTGCGCGTGCACGGCAAGATCGACCGGCTCGACCGGCTGGATGACGGGAGCCTCGCCGTCGTCGATTACAAGACCGGTTCGCCGCCATCATCGAAGATGGTGGAAGAAGGCTATGCGCTCCAACTCGGTCTTCTCGGCATGATGGCCGAAAGCGGCGGGTTCGAAGGGATTTCGGGCCATGCCGGAGCGTTCGAATACTGGTCGCTGGGCAAGGCGAAGTCCGATGCAAACCCGTTCGGCTTCGGTTATGTGGAAACCCCGCTGAAAGTGGGCTCGAAACGGTCGGGCGTCGAACCGGAAGAGTTCCTGCCCAAAACGAAGGCCTATCTGACTGAAGCTATAGCGCGCTGGATCAAGGGTGACGATCCATTCACCGCGCGCCTCAATCCGGACTATCCGGCCTATGATACTTACGACCAGTTGATGCGGCTCGAAGAATGGCTTCCGCACCTCGACGCGGAAGAGGATGCGCTATGAGCGGCAAGGTCTATCCTCTCGTCGGTCACCAGCGCGATGCGGTCGACCCGCAGGAAAGCGTCTGGCTTTCGGCCAGCGCGGGCACCGGCAAGACGCAGGTCCTGTCGGCGCGCGTCCTGCGCCTGCTGCTGGAACCCGGCGCGGACCCCTCGCAGATCCTGTGCCTTACCTTCACCAAGGCGGGCGCGGCGGAAATGGCCGTGCGCGTCAACGAAGTGCTGGCCCGCTGGGTCCGTCTGGACGACACCAAGCTGAGCACCGAGCTCGGCAATCTGGGCGCGAAGAGCGATCCGGAAACCCGCAGCCGTGCCCGTTCGCTGTTTGCCCGCGTCCTCGATTGTCCGGGCGGCGGCCTCAGGATTGATACGATCCACGCCTTTGCCCAGTATCTGCTCGCCGCCTTCCCGGCCGAAGCCGAGATCCTCCCCGGCAGCCAACCGATGGAGGACCGCGAGCGCGATCTGCTGAGCCGCGAAGTGCTCGGAGAATTGTTGGAAGAAGGCGATCCGCGCTTCGTGGAGGCGGTCGCCGAAATGAGCCGCCGCAAGGGTGCCGACGCGGTGCGCGGCTGGCTCATGGAATGTGCCGGCTATCTTGACCTGTGGTACCAGCCCGGTTGGCAAGGCGACCTTGCCGGGGCGGTTCGCCGCGTGCTGGGCGTTCCCGGCGATGCAGGACCGGAATGGGTTGCCGAAGCGTGCAGCGATGACAGCTTTCCGATTGCCAGCCTGCAGGCATGCAGCAGGATCAATGCCGAGTGGGGTGCAAAGTCGGGCCTTGAAAATGCCGACTTCGCGGCTTCATGGCTGGCTGCATCGCCAGACGGGCGGATGCAAACATTGGATGGCTTTTACGGTACGCTCCTCACCAAGAAGGGCGAACCCAGCCGGCTTTCCAATCTCGAAAAGATCGATCCAGCGTATGGCGAGCTCATCGAACGGATGAAGCAGGGGATCGAACAGGTCGCAGAACGCCGCGCCTTGCTCGACTTGTCCGATTTCCTTGCGCCGCAACTTGAGGCCGGACGAATATTCGCCTTGCGCTGGGAAGCGGCCAAGGCTCGTGAAGGGCTGGTCGATTTCGACGATCTCATCCAGCGTGCTGCACATCTGCTGTCGAATGCGGCAGTTTCGGACTGGATCCGGTACAAGCTCGACCGCAGCTTCGACCATATCCTGGTCGACGAGGCACAGGATACCAACCGTGCACAGTGGAACATCATCGAAGCGCTGACCGATGATTTCTTCGCTGGCGAAAGCGCCCGCTCCGACCGCATCCGGACGATTTTCACGGTCGGCGATTTCAAGCAGGCCATCTTCGGTTTCCAGGGCACCAGCCCGCGCAATTTCAGTGAAGCGCGCGAGCGTTTCGCTGAAAAGATGCGCCGCACTGCAGAGGCCGCAGAGGATGCTCGCGGTGCTCCTGATCCGCGATACTTGCGCGAATACGGTCTGGGCCAGAGCTTTCGCACCGCGGACAACGTGCTCGACTTCGTGGACGAGGCGATTGCCGCAATCGGTTCTGCCGAACTCGGCCTCGACCGCGAAGCAGAGCCGCATGACGGCCAGGACCGACCGGGTCTGGTCACGCTCTGGAACACCGTCCATGCCGACAGCGGGATGGACGAAGGCGAAGCCGACGATAGCTGGCTGGGCAAGCACGACCGCAAGCTTGCCGACCGTATAGCGCGTCAGGTGAGGCGCTGGATGGACGATGGTTTTCCGCTGGTCAAAGGCGGCAAAGCGCGCCGCGCAGGACCCGGCGATGTGATGGTGCTGGTGCGCAAACGCCGCGATCTTGCCTCGCTGATCGTGGCACGGCTCTATCGCCACGGTGTCCCTGTTGCCGGCGTCGACCGGCTGCGGCTGGGCAACCCGCTCGCGGTCAAGGATCTCATGGCTGCCATCCGCTTTGCCGCGCAACCGCTGGACGATCTGACGCTGGCAAACCTGCTGGTTTCCCCGCTGACTGGTTGGTCGCAGGAAGAATTGCTCGACCATGCCTACCGCGAGCGCAACGTGCGGTTGTGGGAGCACCTTCGAGCCAGCGAGAACCCGCGTGTCAGTTCGACAATGGAGGCTCTGCGCGAAATCCTGCGCCGCGCCGATTACGATACGCCGCAACAATTGCTGCATTGGATATTGGTGGGGCCGATGGATGGCCGCCGCAAACTCGTCGCGCGGCTGGGCCGGGAGGCCAACGATCCGATCGACGAACTGCTCAACGCGGCCAATGCCTATGCGTCCAGCCATGTGGCCAGCCTTCAGGGCTTCATCCGGTGGTTCGACGCGGGCGAGGGTGAAATCAAGCGCGAGGCGGGCGAGGGCGGCGATCAGGTCCGCGTGATGACCGTTCACGGATCGAAGGGGTTGCAGGCCCCTATCGTGATCCTCGCCGATGCGGCCATCGGTCCGGATGGATCAGGCGATCTCGAACTGGAAGACGCGCCGCCGGGAAGCGAACGCAAATTTGCCGTACCTGTGCCGGGTCTCAAGAAAGACGAGAAAGTCGGCCCGCTGCGCGAGGCTGAAGCTATTGCTGCGTCGGCTGCGCTGGAAGAACACTGGCGCCTTCTTTACGTGGCCATGACCCGCGCAGAAGAGGCGCTCTTCATCGGCGGATCGCTGGGTCCGCGTGATGCCAGGAACGGCCCTCACGAAGATAGCTGGTATGCGCGATTGAAGCCGCTCATGGGCGATGATGCCATGGCGGATGATTTGTGGGGCGCTCGCTACGAATGGGGCGCGCTGAGTGATGCCAGGCTGCCCAGTATTGCCGAGGCTGCACCGGAACAGCAGGTCATGCCCGGTTGGGCGACAAAACCTGTCGGACCTGAACCGCGTCCGCCGCGACCGCTCTCACCTTCCGGGCTCGGCGAGATTGAGGGCAGCGACCCTCCTTTGCCGCCCGAAGTGGCCGCCGGTGCTGCGAGGCGGGGCGTGCTGATCCATGCGCTGCTCGAGCGCCTGCCCGAAGTGCCGGCAGAGGACCGCGCAGACCGTGCGCGCGATTGGATGGCGCGGCAGGCACCGGACCTGCCTGATGCCGAACGTGAAGAAATGCTCGGCCGGGCGCTGTCGGTTCTGGAAAACCCGCAGTTTGCGGATATCTTTGCGCCCGGGGCTCTCGCGGAGATACCGCTGGCTGCAACCGTGCAGGGACAGGTGGTCATGGGGACTGCTGACCGTCTGCTGGTGACGGCGGAGAAGATCACCGTGGTGGATTTCAAGACCGCCCGCCGCCCTCCCGCGTCGCTGGCAGATGTGCCGGATGCGACGTTGCGCCAGATGGCGGCCTATGTTGCCGCGCTGGAGGCAATCTATCCCGGGCGCGCCGTGGAGGCGGCGGTCCTCTATACCCAGACGCCGCAATTGATCGCCTTGCCCACTGCGACAATGGACGCCTACAAGGCCGCGTTTCCGGCTCGGCAGGAAAGCTTTGCCCTTCCGCCCGTTGAGTAATCAGACAGCCGCCCCAAATGGGTGGCAGACAAGACTTCAGGAGATTCCCACATGGCCACCATCAATGTAACCGACGACGGCTTCCAGAAAGACGTTCTGGACAGCGACAAGCCCGTCCTCGTGGATTTCTGGGCAGAGTGGTGCGGTCCGTGCAAGATGATCGCTCCGGCCCTCGAAGAACTTTCGGAAGAAATGGCCGATCAGGTCACGATCGCCAAGATGGACATCATGGAAAACACCGGCGTACCGGGACAGATGGGCGTACAGTCCATCCCTTATCTCGTGCTGTTCAAAAACGGCGAACCCGCGGCACAGATGCGCGGCGCTGCGCCCAAGGGCCAGCTCAAGCAGTGGCTCGAAAGCGCGCTGTGAGCCGCTGATAGGCTCATTTTCCTGCCATCTTGTGTTGCATCGCAGCACATCCTAAACGCGTTGGACCATGAAGCGCACGCACCTGCCCCTCAACGCCTTGCGCGTTTATGACGCTGCCGCCCGGCACCTGAGCTTCACCCGCGCTGCGGACGAGCTGGCGGTGACGCCTGCGGCTGTCGGCCAGCAAATCCGTGCGCTCGAGGATCACCTCGGCACGGTACTGTTCCGTCGGACAAGCAAGGGGCTGGAGCTGACACAGGAAGGCTGCGCGGGTCTCGACGCCCTGCGCGAAGGTTTCCTCAAGTTCGAGGAAAGCGTGTCCGCCATGCAGGCGGGACAGGCTTCGGACAATTACACGGTTGCGTGTCCGCGCGAGTTTTACGCGCAGTGGCTGGCCCCGCGCCTGGCGAAATTCGCCGCGAAGAACCCCGACATCAAGTTCACCTTCGTGGCGGACGAAAATGCCGACTTCACCGAGGCCAATCTCGATTGCGCCATTCGGCTGGTCGATGGGCCGGGTGACCTCCAGGGCGTGGAACTGGCAGCGGCCCGCCGCGTGACAGTCGCCGCACCCGGCGCGCCCGACAAATGGATCGACTGGGGCCTTCCGCTGCAGGACGGCACGGTTGCCCACGTCACCGTTAGCAATGCCGGACAGGCGCTTTCCGGCGCGATGGCGGGGCTGGGCAAGGCGATCCTGCCAGAACTCCTCGCCAAGGAAGCGATCGAGGCCGGACAACTCGAAGTTCTCGATGGTCCGGAAGCCGGCACACGGGCCTACTGGCTCGTCGCCCCGACACCGCAATGGCGGACCAAGAAGGTCAAGGCGCTGGTCGCTTTCCTGACGGACTAATCACCGCTATCCCTTAACCGAAAGGTTCAAAGAGGGGGGCGAGCCAATGGATTTCATGAAAATTCTCAAGAGCCTGGAGCAGGCTCTTTACGAGGTCATGGTCTGGCTGGTCTTCTATCCGCTGACAATGTGGAAAGTGCTGGTACGGCCAGGTCAAATGATGACCTATGCCGACGACGAGTTGTCGGATGATGATGAAGACCGGTATTCGGATCGGCTCAGCCCGCCCATCTTCCTGGCGATAACGCTTGGTTTGGCGCATGCGCTGGAATTGGCGACCGGACAGGTAGTGGAGCAAACCGGTCTGCTGCAAGACGACAAGAACCTGCTTGCGTTCCGGATGATCGTCTTCAGCGTCTATCCGCTCACCTTGTCGGTGCGGCTGTTGCGCAAGAAGGGCATCCCCCTGGATCGCAAGTCGCTTCTCGGACCGTTTTACGCCCAATGCTATGTTGCGGCCCCGTGGGCCTTCGTCTCCAGTTCAGCCGCCTTGATTGCGTTCTCGCTTCGCGGAGAAACCGGTGAGGCGCTTTTATACGCACTTGGCGGGATCCTCGTGGCCAGCATCTGGTATATTACGCTGCAAGCGCGTTGGTTCGCACGCTCTCTTGGTATCGGCATAGGCGGGGGTCTCAGGAATGCTTTGCTGACCTTCGCTGAAGCAACCATAATCATGGTGATCCTGGGTTTGATCGTAGAAAAGTTCTAAGTCGATGCGGCAGGTGGCTTCTCTGGAAACATCCCGTTTTACGCTCCGCTCCCTCCGGATGGAGGATGCTGCTGCGCTTTATCCCACGCTATCCAATGATGCGCAGTGCCTGTATCTCACCCGCCCCGCGTTCACATCCGAGGAAGAGCTGTGGGGCTGGCTGGCCGAACCCGGTTGGAACGGCCGCACCTGGATTGCCGAGGATGCAGACGGAAATGTTGCCGGACGGTTCGTTGCGGTTCCGGGGCACCAAGCGGGTGTCGAAGAGATCGGCTACGTCACCTGCATGGACCGGCAGGGCGAAGGCATCGCGCGCGAATGCACTGGGGCGCTGGTCGAACACCTGTTTGCCACCGGCACGCGCAAGCTTACTGCGGAGGTCGATATCGACAATGCGCCTTCGATCCGGCTGCTCGAACGTCTTGGCTTTACCCGCGAGGCCCTGTTTCGCGAGCATGAAACGACCCATGCAGGCCTCCGCGATGTGGCGGTATACGGCTTGCTCGCCCGCGAACGCGGCTAGCCGTCGAAGGCGGCGAAGACTGATGCGATGGCCGGGGGGTCGCACTGATCGCGCAGGCGCCGGATTGCTTCCGCCACATCGAGATCGAAACCGCGGGTCATGTCGGCGGAGCCTTTGCCCACGCCGCCCAGCATCTGAGTGAAGTTGGTCGCGCTGCGGTTCTCTGCCAGAGTATCCACATGGAAGCGAGTGATGCCCTCTTCCAGCGCATCGAGCAGGATCGTCGCTGTCAGCAGCTTGCCCAGACCAAGGCCGTGCCAATCATCGAGGATGGCGACGGAGAATTCCGCACAATCGGGGTCTTCCTTGTCGCGGAACGCGTGGACGACCCCGATCGCCGGACGGTCCACGCCTGACAGGTCGATGGCACCCCACGCCAGATGCGTATGGTCATCCACGTCGAGAAGGCGGTCGATGACCCAGTCTGGCGGGGTCCGCATGCCGGAGAAGAAGCGCAGGTAGCGCGAGCGGGGCGACATGCGTTCGATTCCCGCGCGCAGCAGGGCTTCGTCGTCCGGAGTGACGCGGCGTATGCAGACCGGCGTGCCATCCTCGAGCGCAGTATTGATCGAACCGGGCCCGCAACCGCCTCGCCAGGATGCCTGGGCTGATGGGGGACTTGGCGGGTTGATCGGGCTGCTCCCTGGATGTTCTGCGAAAGATGTCGATCCGCCATAACATCACCACCGTGGTTTCCACAAAGGTCGTATTCGCGCAGGTGACCGCGCGAATACGGATGCTCGTGAGCACATTCAGAACTTTCGCCTGACGCTTGTGGAATGAAAACAGCGCATTGCCGCCGGGCTGAACATGGCAGCGCGCGTAAAGCGGACATGTACGGTTTTGCACTGGATTCTTCCCCTCGGCGCCTTACTTGGGCCGCATGAACGTTTCGCGCCGACAATTCTTCCGCCGGACCACCGCCGCCTCCGCACTTGCGCTGCCGCTTCCGGCATGGGCCATGGGCGAAAGCCTCATGGAGGCGAAACAGGGGTTCGGAGAGGTTTCGGGAGAGCGCATCGACCTCTCGATCAACCGGCACAGCTTTGGCGTGGGCGGGCGGCGTGGTCACGCGATCGCCGTGAACGGAACGGTACCGGGCCCGCTGTTGCGGCTGCGCGAAGGCCAGAACGTGCGCATCGATGTGACGAACAACCTTGACGAGGACAGCTCGATACATTGGCACGGGCTGCTGCTGCCGTTCCAGTTTGACGGTGTGCCCGGGGTCAGCTTCCCGGGGATCAAGCCGGGCGAGACATTCACCTACGAATTTCCGGTGCGTCAGTCTGGAACATACTGGTGGCACAGCCACTCCGGCCTTCAGGAACAGGAAGGCCACTACGGCCCCATCGTGATCGAAAGTGCCGAGCCGGACCCGCGCTATGACCGGGATTTTGTCCTTCTGCTCAGCGAATTCACGCCGGTGCATCCGCACGAGGTCGCGCGCAAGCTGAAGGTCGGGGAACATTACTTCAACAACCAGATGCAGACCGCGACAGAAGGCGACATGCCTCTGGATGATCGGCTCATGTGGGGCGCGATGCGGATGAACCCGCGCGATATCTCGGATGTGACCGGCGCGACCTACACCTTCATGATGAATGGTCACGGTCCGCTGGACGGGCTCGAATATCTCTTCAATCCCGGCGAAAAAGTGCGCCTGCGGGTGATCAACGGGTCGGCCATGACCTTCTTTAACGTGCGCATTCCGGGCGTCCCCATGACCGTGATCGCTGCTGACGGGCAGGAAGTCAGCCCGGTCGAGGTGGACGAGTTCCAGATCGGCGTTGCGGAAACCTACGATGTCATCGTCGCGCCGGGCGAGGGCAGTCACGCGATCGTTGCCGAGGCGATGGACCGCTCGGGCATGGGCATGGCCTCACTTACTTCGCACAAGGGCCACAAGGCCACCCCGCCGCCGCTGCGCGATCCGGTCACGCTCACCATGGCGGACATGGGAATGGGCTCGATGGAGGGCTCGCACGGCCAGGCGATGGACCACAGCGCGCATGGCGGTATGAACCACGGCGCGGCCAGCGGCGACGCGATGGCCATGGATCACGGCTCGATGGACCATTCCATGCGCGATATCTCCAAGCTGCCGGACGATGTGAAGGTGGGGCCGGGGCTCGACATGGTGGCGCCGATGCCGATGGACCGGATGGATTATCCCGGCCTCGGGCTCGACAATCTCCCGCACCGGGTGCTGCGCTATACCGATCTCAAGGCGCGGCGCGCCAATCCGCACCGGATGCCGACGCGCAGCATGGAGATCCATCTGACCGGCAATATGGAGCGGTACATGTGGTCGTTCGACGGGAAGAAATTCTCGGCGGTAACCGACGATCCCATCCGCTTCGCTTACGATGAACGCGTGCGGGTGAAGCTGGTCAACGACACCATGATGGCGCACCCGATCCACCTCCACGGTCACTTCTTCGAACTGGTCAACGGGGCAGGGATGATGAACCAGCCGCTCAAGCACACGGTAGTCGTCCAGCCGGGCAGCACGGCCACGTTCGACCTCACCGCGAACGAGCCGGGCGACTGGGCCTTCCACTGCCACCTGCTGTATCACATGCACGCCGGGATGATGCAGACGGTGACGGTGCGGCCATTCCCCGCGCCGGAGGAGGGCGCGTGATGGTTCGCTTCTCCATCGCCGCATTGCTGGCCGCGGCCGCTGCGCCCTTGGCGGCGCAGGATCATTCGGGCCATGCCGGACACGGCGCGCAGGCTGAACAGCCCGCGAAGGACGATCATTCCGCTCACCAGCCGCAGGAGCAGGCACCAGCGCCGTTCAAGCTGCCCGACATGACGGGCGCACCGCAAATGGACCATTCCGCGCACCAGGTGTCGGATGTGCCCTCCGGCCCTCCGCCAGCGGAGGCGTTCGAAGGCCCCGCCCACGCTGCCGATGCAATTTTCGGCGAGGCTGCGATGGCCAGGGCGCGCGCCCAAAGCCTCGCCAGCCACGGTGAGATGAAGTTCGGCACCATCATGGCCGAGCGGCTGGAAGTGCGCATCTCAGAAGGTGACGAGGCGTTCCTGTGGGACGTGCAGGGCTGGTACGGCGGCGATATCGACAAGTTCGTGTTCAAGTCCGAAGGCGAGGGCGAGTTTGGCGAAGGCGTGGAAGACGCCGAAATCCAGGCGCTGTGGGGCCATGCGATCGGCCCGTTCTTCGACCTCCAGGCAGGCGCGCGGATTGATCTGGAGCCTGAGACACGCAGCCATCTCGTGCTCGGCGTGCAGGGACTTGCGCCCTATATGTGGCACGTCGACGGGGCGCTGTTCCTGTCCGACCGCGGCGATCTGACCGCGCGGTTCGAGGGCGAATACGACCAGAAGATTACTCAGCGACTGATCCTGCAACCGCGCGTAGAGCTTGAACTTGCCGCACAGGACATTCCCGAACGCGAGATCGGGGCAGGGTTCACCAAGCTGGAGACCGGCCTGCGCCTGCGTTACGAAATCGTGCGGGAATTCGCCCCCTATGTGGGCATCGGTTACGAGGCAAAGCTGGGCCAGACCGCCGATATCGCGCGGCTCGCGGGCGAGGATACAGGCGGCGTGGCGGCCGTGTTCGGCATCAGGGCGTGGTTCTGACGCGCTGAGAGGCCCGCCGCCGCTCTCCCCTGCCGCCCGGCTGAGTAACACCCATCAGCAGCCCGCGAAGAAAGCCTTGCGGTCTTCGGCGATCTTGCGCTTCTCGTCCTCGCTTGGCTGGGTACGGCCGAGCAGGATGCCGCGGCGGCGCATGACGGTAAGCTTGCGGTTGATGCTCTCGATTACCTCGTCATGGTCGGGCTTGTTCGCCTCGATTTCCGCCAGCACCTCGGCGCGGATGCTCTCGTAGAGCGGATGCCCCTTTTCGATGCGCCGCACGCCGTATTTTTCGGGCAGGCGGTGCTGGAGGAGGAAGCGCAGCAGCGTGTTGTCGGGCTTGTCCCACGTGCCCAGCATCTTACCGGCCGAAACGATCGGCGTGGGCGTGCCCTGCAATGCCCGCTCGAGCGCGCAATCCTCCAGCCGCTGCACCCCGCGCTCCAGCGCCGCATCCCAGGCGGCCGCAAACCCCTCGGCCCCGGTGCGCGCCCGCAGCTTGTAAAGCGCCTCCATGCTCTTGCCGATGGAGCGCGCCGCCTGCGTGACGATGCCCGTGGCCGCGAGCGTGCTCACGAAGCGGCGCTGTAAGTCCGGCGTAATCGAATTGCGCCGCGGCGCTTCATGGATGAAGGGCGCGAAGGCGAGCAGCGGATCGTCCTCCCCCGGCTCGGGCGCGACATGCGCGACGGCAGAGGTGGCCTGGCGGGCGATTTTGCGGGTGGGGGCGGGGTGGTCCGACACTAAATGGTCCCTCTCTATCTGGCGAAATCACCGAGCCGCAGGCGAGGCAAGGGCGACCGCCCGCCGCGGCTTATGCCGCGAAGCCAAGGAGCGCGGACGCGCTCCGCCCGGCGTTTGAGGGACGAAAACAAAAAACTGCGAAGTAGGAAAATGCTTTCTATCCGGCGAAATCACCGAGCCACAGGCGAGGCATTGCGAAGCAGAACCGGTGAAGCCGGGACATCGGTAGTCGCCCGCCCGAGATTATGTGGCGGCTATGCGGTGCGCCCGGTGCTCAAAACGCTTCTGTGCAAGATGGGGCGGTACAGCGCTAGAAACATTCAGTGGACAAAATGTGTACAAAATGGAGTTGGAATACCTCTGATGCTTGCTATTAAAGAAACATGCCGATTACGAAAAAGTATCGATGCCTCAATTGCGGAGAAAGGTTCGAAGCCGAGGTGCTCACGCTAGAAGAGGATCTGGAATACGAGCGTCACGATAGGCCTCGTAGCCAACTGCGCTGCCCTAAATGTAGACGGGCAGATTGGCGCGAGGGATGGGAGTAAAATGAGGATATTCATCAGCTCGGTCATTTCGGGATTTGAGCAGTATCGAGATGCTGTCGATACAGCCATTCGTTCTTTAGGGCATGAAGTCATACGCGCTGAAGAATTTCCGGCGTCCGATGCCCCATCTCGCGTCGCCTGCTTAAGCGGAGTACGCGATGCCGACTTGGTGGTGCTATTGCTCGGTGAGAGGTATGGGGTAGCTCTCCCTCCAGCGGACGTTGCGCCGACACACGAGGAGTTTTTGGAAGCGAAGGGCGTCAAGCCCATTCTGGTGTTCGTGCAGCAGGGGGTGGAGCGAGAGTCTGCGCAGGAGGCCTTTATTTCCGTCGTCGAATCTTGGGACAAGGGTCGGCATCGAAGGGGGTTTGTCGACGCCGAGGAGTTAAGGTCGGAGGTCACTCGAGCGATACACCAGTACGAGCTAAGTCTGGCTAAAACCCCTGTGAACCCGGACAGTCTTTTCAAGCGGGCTATTCAAATGTGCCAGATCGACAGGGGCCATAGGGGAAGGGGATTCAATGGGCAGTTGACGATAGCCTTGGCTGGCGGGCCAGAAGCCCAAATCTTGCGTCCGCGCGAGCTGGAAAGCGAGCAGTTGGAGGCTGAAATCTCGAAGATGCTTCTTTTTGCACCGCACAGCATTTTCGATAGAACCCTAGGAATAAAGACCCGCAAATTGGGTGGATTGCTTCATTTCCGCCAAGATGACGGAAGGCAATTCGCGATTTCCGAACAAGGGGACCTGATTATTACACTTGGGATCGTTCAGGCGAATAGCGGCATACCATGTGTGATAATTGAAGATGTTGAAGAGGCAGTTAGGCGCTGCTTTCTCCTCGCATCAGATGTACTCGACCTAATCGACAGTGCCCATAAGCTCTCGCGATTTGTAATCGCAATGCGTGCGAGTGATTTGGAATATGCGGCATGGAGGACGCGTGCGGAGCATGCGGCGAGCCCAAATTCGGTCACGCATGCTGCGTTCTTTGCAGGTGGAGAGCCTCGACCTGTGACACTGAGTCCAGCCGACATTCCCCGAGCAGCAATTGGCTATGACGCCAGTATGATGGCGGAAGATTTTGCAGCACTGCTACAGAGGGAAGCTGCGGGTGAACGAAGAGGTTCGGAATGATCCCTGTATCTGCGCTGCAAGCGAAGCTCCTATCCAAAGTCGAGGGCTTGGCGATTGTCATTCCATCTGGAAAATATGATCAGACTTTCTTGGTTGCCGATGCGGACCCAACAGTTGCAATTTTACTCGATGGACCTCATGCTTTCAATGCTTTCCAGTCCTCTTTGGCTGAGAATTGGAAGGGTGCGGTTGTCGAGGGGGTCGATATATACGTGGATCAAAGTTCCATCTATTCTGTCTCGTCCGATGGAGTTAAGTTGGGTTCGATTGTGATTAGTGGAGATCAGCCCAATTTGGTGGCCAACATCAAAGAGGGGCCGTGGACCAGCGTCGAACTCGTTCCCCTTAGGCGGTCACACAACTCTACTGCTGGGGCTCACAGTGAGAAGGTCGGTTTCACTAGCTGGCAGGCCATCCTGCAAGATGGGAACGAGAAGATCGTTGTTTTTGAGCGTTCGACAGTTGAGGACGTTGAGGATTAGTCCCTCTCCCTTGACCAATCCCCCCATTCCCCCTATCTGCGCGCCTATCCAGTGTAGGATTCGTCCAACACCGGTCAGATAGAGCTGAACATTGCCGGACCTGTCCCGGGAGCCTGTCGCTGACGCGATAAGGCTCTTTTCTATTGCAGCGGGGAAACTCGCTCGGGGCATCCGTCAAAGTAACCCGGTGGCCGTGTGGCCGTGGGTGGAGCGTTTCAGGCTCGTGCGATCAAACCGCCCAGGTGCCCGTTTTTGCGGCGTTTAGCGCGGCGTTCGCCCGAACCGAACCACCACCCGCAGTCACTAGTCGTCACCTTCCACGCTTTGACCCTTACGGGTCGGGCATACGGTGAAGAGAAAGAATTCTATGCCGACGATTAACCAGCTGGTCCGCAAGGGCCGCGTTCCGCAGAAGGCCAAGTCCAAGGTCCCTGCGATGGAGCAGAACCCGCAGAAGCGCGGCGTTTGCACACGTGTTTACACGACCACTCCGAAGAAGCCGAACTCGGCTCTGCGTAAGGTTGCCAAGGTTCGCCTGACCAACCAGCGCGAAGTCATCTCCTACATCCCGGGCGAAGGCCACAACCTGCAGGAGCACAGCGTTGTGCTCATCCGCGGCGGCCGTGTGCGCGACCTTCCCGGCGTTCGTTACCACGTCCTTCGCGGCGTGCTCGATACGCAGGGCGTCAAGGATCGCCGCAAATCGCGTTCGAAGTACGGCGCGAAGCGTCCGAAGTAATCCACGGGACTTAGGAGATAATCAATGAGTCGTCGTCGTCGTCCCGAGAAACGGGAAATCCTGCCTGATCCGAAGTTTAACGATCAGATCCTTTCGAAATTCATGAACAACCTGATGTATGACGGCAAGAAGGCCGTCGCTGAAGGTATCGTCTATACCGCACTCGACGTGGTCGAGGAAAAGGCCAAGGCGAACCCGGTCGAGGTGTTCCACACCGCGCTTCAGAACATTGCACCGCAGGTCGAAGTTCGTAGCCGCCGCGTTGGCGGTGCCACGTACCAGGTGCCGGTCGAGGTTCGCCCCGAGCGTGCCCAGGCTCTGGCCATTCGCTGGCTGATCAGCGCTGCGCGCGGTCGTCCGGAAACCACCATGGCTGCCCGTCTCTCGGGCGAGCTGATGGATGCTTCCAACAATCGCGGCAACGCGGTGAAGAAGCGCGAAGATACGCACCGCATGGCGGATGCGAACCGCGCTTTCAGCCACTACCGCTGGTAAGCCGTTCCGCTTGCAGGACCGGGGGAGGGGCGATCCTTCACCCCGGTCTTCAAGTGGGCACAAAGATACCCATATGGGGCGGGAGAATTGCTCTCCTCCATTTACGCTAAGGAAAACCACATGGCTCGCGAATATCCGCTGGAGCGGTACCGCAACATCGGCATCATGGCCCACATCGATGCCGGCAAGACCACCACGACCGAGCGTATCCTTTACTACACCGGCAAGTCCTACAAGATCGGCGAAGTCCATGACGGCGCTGCTACGATGGACTGGATGGAGCAGGAGCAGGAACGCGGCATCACCATCACGTCTGCTGCCACGACCACGTTCTGGCAGAACGAAGACGGCAAGGGCGAAAAGCACCGCATCAACATCATCGACACCCCCGGGCACGTCGACTTCACGATTGAAGTCGAACGCTCGCTGCGCGTGCTCGACGGCGCGGTTGCAGTCTTTGACGGCGTTGCCGGCGTAGAACCGCAGTCCGAAACCGTCTGGCGCCAGGCCGACAAGTACGGCGTTCCGCGGATGTGCTTCATCAACAAGCTCGACCGCACCGGTGCCGACTTCTATTACTGCGTGCAGTCGATCATCGAACGCCTCGGCGCGAAGCCGCTGGTTCTCTATCTCCCGATTGGCGCGGAAAGCGACCTCCAGGGCGTAGTTGACCTCGTCAACATGCGCGGCATCGTGTGGGAAAACGACGGATTGGGCGCAGACTTCAACTACGTTGAAATCCCTGCTGACC
Source organism: Qipengyuania psychrotolerans (assembly GCF_019711355.1). Lineage (NCBI taxonomy): Bacteria > Pseudomonadati > Pseudomonadota > Alphaproteobacteria > Sphingomonadales > Erythrobacteraceae > Qipengyuania > Qipengyuania psychrotolerans. Next base: position 1,515,193 of record NZ_CP081297.1, on the reverse strand, counting down.
TTGCCGACAAGGCTGCCGAATACCGCGAGATGCTGGTTGAGACCGCCGTCGAACTCGACGACGACATCATGGAACAGTACCTCGAAGGCAACGAACCCGATGCGGCCACGCTGAAGAGCCTGATCCGCAAGGGCACCATGGACCGTGCATTCGTGCCCGTGCTGTGCGGCTCCGCGTTCAAGAACAAGGGCGTTCAGCCTCTGCTCGACGCGGTTGTCGACTACATGCCTTCGCCGATCGACGTTCCGGCTATCAAGGGCGTTCTGCCCGACAGCGATGAAGAGCAGACGCGTCCGTCGTCCGACGATGCTCCGTTCTCTGCGCTGGCGTTCAAGATCATGAACGATCCGTTTGTCGGCTCGCTCACCTTCACGCGCATCTACTCCGGCAAGCTGTCCAAGGGCACCGTCCTGAACAGCGTCAAGGAGAAGAAGGAAAAGATCGGCCGTATGCTGCTGATGCATTCGAACAACCGTGAAGACATCGATGAGGCATTCGCCGGCGACATCGTCGCGATTGCGGGTATGAAGGACACGACCACCGGCGATACGCTGTGTGATCCTGCTAACCCGATCATCCTCGAACGCATGGAATTCCCGGAGCCGGTTATCGAGCTTTCGGTGGAACCCAAGACCAAGGCCGACCAGGAAAAGATGGGCGTTGCGCTCAACCGCCTGGCTGCCGAAGATCCGAGTTTCCGCGTTACCACCGACCACGAATCCGGTCAGACGATCATCAAGGGCATGGGCGAGCTTCACCTCGACATCCTCGTCGATCGCATGAAGCGCGAATTCAAGGTCGAGGCGAACGTGGGCGCTCCGCAGGTTGCTTACCGTGAATACCTCGGCAAGCCGGTCGATGTTGACTACACCCACAAGAAACAGTCGGGTGGTTCGGGTCAGTTTGGCCGCGTGAAGGTCAAGGTTACTCCGGGTGAACGCGGTCAGGGTTTCGTCTTCGAAGACGAGATCAAGGGCGGCAACATCCCGAAGGAATTCATTCCGGCAATCGAAAAGGGTTTCCGCGAGCAGGCCGAGAGCGGCTATCTCGTAGGCTTCCCGATCATCGACTTCAGCGTCACGCTGTACGACGGTGCATACCATGACGTCGACTCGAGCGCGATCGCGTTCGAAATCGCTGGCCGTGGCGCAATGCGCGAAGTGTCGGAACGTGCTGGCATCAAGCTGCTGGAACCGATCATGAAGGTTGAAGTCGTTACACCCGAGGATTACCTCGGCGACGTAATCGGCGATCTCAACAGCCGTCGTGGCCAGATCCAGGGCACTGACAGCCGCGGTAACGCACAAGCTGTCGAAGCCACTGTGCCGCTGGCCAACATGTTCGGCTACGTGAACGAACTCCGGTCCTTCACTCAGGGCCGTGCGCAGTACACGATGCAGTTCAGTCACTACGACGAAGTCCCGGCAAGCGTCGCGGCTGAGGTCAAGGAGAAGCTTGCGTAAGGCAGGTTCACAGTCTAGGGGCGGCGCCTGATTCAGCGGGCGCCGTTTCTTCCCGCAGAAATCCGTATTTTTAAGACAGAGGTTATTGCAAAATGGCGAAGGAAAAATTCGAGCGGAACAAGCCGCACTGCAACATCGGCACCATCGGTCACGTTGACCATGGCAAGACCACGTTGACTGCGGCGATCACGAAGGTGATGGCCGAGGTAAACGGCGGTGCAGCGGTTGATTTCGCGAACATCGACAAGGCTCCCGAAGAGCGTGAGCGCGGGATCACCATCTCGACCGCACACGTTGAGTATGAGACCGAAGCACGTCACTATGCTCACGTCGATTGCCCGGGTCACGCCGACTACGTGAAGAACATGATCACCGGTGCAGCCCAGATGGACGGCGCCATCCTGGTTGTGAACGCTGCTGACGGCCCGATGCCGCAGACCCGCGAGCACATCCTGCTTGCACGTCAGGTCGGCGTTCCGGCTCTGGTTGTGTACATGAACAAGGTTGACCAGGTCGACGACGAGGAAATCCTCGAACTCGTTGAACTGGAAGTTCGCGAACTCCTCAGCTCGTATGACTTCGACGGCGACAACATCGCAATCGTCAAGGGTTCGGCTCTGGCCGCTCTTGAAGGTCGTGACGATGAAATCGGCAAGAACTCGATCATCGAACTGATGAAGGCTGTCGACGAGCACATCCCGCAACCCGATCGTCCGGTCGACAAGCCGTTCCTCATGCCGATCGAAGACGTGTTCTCGATCTCGGGCCGTGGTACGGTTGTTACTGGCCGTATCGAAACCGGCGTTGTGAACGTTGGCGACGAGTGCGAAATCGTTGGCATCAAGGACACCACCAAGACGACCGTTACGGGCGTTGAAATGTTCCGCAAGCTGCTTGATCGCGGTGAAGCTGGTGACAACGTTGGTGCCCTGATCCGCGGCGTAGCTCGTGAAGACGTCGAGCGCGGCCAGGTTCTGGCCAAGCCCGGCACCGTCAACCCGCACACCGAGTTCAGCGCAGAAGTCTACGTCCTTTCGAAGGACGAAGGTGGCCGTCACACGCCGTTCTTCGCGAACTACCGTCCGCAGTTCTACTTCCGCACCACGGACGTCACCGGTGAAGTAATCCTTCCCGAGGGCACCGAAATGGTGATGCCGGGCGACAACGTGACCATCCAGGTCAAGCTGATCGCACCGATCGCCATGGACGAAGGTCTGCGCTTCGCAATCCGCGAAGGCGGCCGCACCGTCGGCTCGGGCGTGGTTGCTTCGATCCAGAAGTAAGCTTCGGCTAAAAAACTGGTAGGCCCGTTCTTCCCATTGGGGAGGGCGGGCCTTCCGGTTTCTGGGGCAGTGCTGACGGTCCAGGGCAACGGTTCGTCGCACTCCGGTCACGCCTGTTGGATTAGGCGGAAATCGGGGGTTGCCAGATACGGGTGTCCCCCGTATATGCGCGGCCACAGGCAGAGATTCGTCCCTGCAATTATCGAATTCATGGAAGGTCGCTCGTTCCGGGAAGCCGGGTTCACTGCGAGGCGGACCTTTCTTTTTGTTTGCGGGTCACCCCCGACCCGCTTGGCTCTTTCGCATCGGTGTAGGTAATGGAAGCACAGAATATCCGCATTCGCCTCAAGGCGTTCGACCATCGCGTTCTCGACCAGGCAACTGGCGAAATCGCAGACACCGCGCGCCGGACGGGTGCCCTCATTCGTGGTCCCATTCCCATGCCGACGCGCATCGAGAAGTTCACCGTGAACCGCGGCCCGCACATCGACAAGAAGTCGCGCGAGCAGTTCGAGGTGCGCACCTACAAGCGGTTGCTCGACATCGTGCAGCCCAACGCCCAGACCGTCGACGCGCTGATGAAGCTCGATCTGGCAGCTGGCGTAAACGTGGAAATCAAGCTGGCCTAAGCCGCATGGTTTCAGTCCTCCTGCCGGACTTTAATAGGTGGGAAAGTTAAAGGGCCCCCGAAGGCCCGCCGGATCGAAAGATCAGGCAAGACATCGGGATACCGCCGGACATTAGTTCGGGACTGCGTCCCCCGTCTGCTTCTCTCCTGAGAGGCAATCAGCCCGGACGGGGCGCGCATCATTTCATCGGGCTGGCACGCACCTCGGATGGGCCGGGGTGCCTCTGTTGAGGAGTTTGACGATGCGCACAGGCGTGATCGCAAAGAAAGTCGGGATGACCCGCCTCTTCCAGGAGGACGGACGGCACGTGCCCGTTACCGTTCTTTCCCTGGAAGATTGTCAGGTTACCGCGCATCGCACGCAGGACCGTGATGGCTACATTGGCCTTCAGGTTGGTTCGGGCGAAGCGAAGCAAAAGAACGTAAACAAGCCGCAGCGCGAAGCATTTGCGAAAGCAGAAGTCGCTCTGAAGATGAAGGTCGCGGAATTCCGCCTCGATAGCGAAGAAGGTCTTCTTCCCCTCGGTGCGCGCATTTCGGCTGAGCACTTCATCGCTGGCCAGAAAGTTGACATCACCGGTCACACGCAGGGTAAAGGCTTTGCTGGCGCCATGAAGCGTTGGGGCTTCGGTGGTCTTCGTGCCACTCACGGCGTCTCGGTCTCGCACCGTTCGCACGGTTCGACGGGTAACCGTCAGGATCCGGGCCGCGTGTTCAAGGGCAAGAAGATGGCCGGCCACATGGGCGACCGTCAGCGTACCCAGCAGAACCTCGAAATCGTGCGCACCGACGCCGATCGCGGCCTCCTCTTCGTCAAGGGCTCGGTCCCGGGCGCGAAGAATGGTTGGCTGCTTGTTCGTGACGCTGTGAAAATCACCCCTGCTTCGGAACTTCCGTTCCCGGGTGTGATGCGCCGCAACCAGGACGAGTTTGCTTCGGAAGAAGCGGGCGCAGGTCTGGTCGAGAGTGCCGCTGAACATGAAGTTGGCTTGGAAGTTTCTGCTGATCAGCAGGCTCAGTTGCTCAAAGAGCAGGAAGCTGGCGCCGACAGCGAAGTAACGAAGCAGAATGCTCAGGATGCCCCGGAAACGGATGTACCTGACGCAGATAGCAAGGAGTCCTGATCGTGAAGGTCAAGGTCCAGAAAATCGACGGTAAGGCGTCGGGCGATATCGAGCTGAACGACGATGTGTTCGGTCTCGAGCCGCGTGCCGATATCCTTCACCGCGTTGTGACGTGGCAGCTTGAAAACCGCCGCGGAACCGCACGCCCTACGCGTGAACGTTCGGATGTCGCCCGCACGGGTGCCAAGTTCGGCCGTCAAAAAGGCTCGGGCGGTGCTCGTCACGGCGATCGCGGCGCTCCGATCTTCATCGGTGGTGGTAAGGCTCATGGTGCGCGCAAGCGTGACTTCGAGCAGTCGCTGAACAAGAAGATCCGTGCACTCGGCCTCAAAATGGCCCTGTCGAGCAAGGCGAAGGACGGCCTCGTCGTCGTCGACACGCTTGAGCTCAAGGATGCCAAGACCAAGGTGCTCGTCGGGCACCTGGCCAAGGCAGGTTGGGGCAAGAAGGTGCTGGTGATCGACGGTGACACCGTGAACGACGGTTTCATGAAGGCGGCAGGCAACATTCCTGGTGTCAACGTGATGCCCGCCATGGGCGCCAACGTCTACGACATCCTGAAGCACGACACGCTGGTCCTTACCAAGGACGCTGTCGAAAAGCTGGAGGGCCGTTTCAATGGCTAAAAAGCAGGAAATCGACGCGCGTCACTATGACGTAATCCTTGCTCCGCACATCACCGAGAAGTCGACTATGGCTTCGGAGTATAACGCGGTTGTGTTCAAGGTTGCAGGCGATGCAACCAAGCCGCAGATCAAGGAAGCGGTTGAAGCAATCTACGCTGGTCAGAAGGCCAAGGTTGTTTCGGTCAACACGATCAACGTGAAGGGCAAGACCAAGCGCTGGAGGGGCAAACCCTACAAGCGCAACGACGTGAAAAAGGCGATCGTTACCCTCGCTGAGGGTTCCATGATCGACATCACGGAAGGTGTGAGCTGATGGCACTCAAGAATTACAAACCGACGAGCCCCGCACGCCGCGGCCTTATCCTTGTCGACAAGTCGGGCCTGTACAAAGGCAAGCCCGTCAAGTCGCTCACGGAAGGTAAGCGCAAGACCGGTGGCCGGAATAACAAGGGTCATGTCACTTCGCGTGGCATCGGCGGCGGTCACAAACAGAAGTATCGCTACATCGACTTCAAGCGTCGCAAGTGGGACGTCGAAGGCACCGTGGAGCGGATCGAATACGATCCCAACCGCACCGCTTTCATCGCACTTGTGAAGTATGATGACGGTGAGCAGGCTTACATTCTCGCTCCGCAGCGTCTCGCTGTTGGCGACAAGGTCATTGCTGCAGAAAAGACCGACACCAAGTCTGGCAACGCAATGTTGCTTGGTCAGATGCCGGTTGGCACGATCTGTCACAACGTGGAAATGAAGCCGGGCAAGGGTGGCCAGATCTCCCGCGCTGCAGGTTCCTATGTCCAGTTGGTCGGCCGTGACCGCGGTATGGTCATCGTCAGGCTCAATTCAGGTGAGCAGCGCTATCTGCGTGCCGACTGCATGGGTACTGTTGGTGCTGTGTCCAACCCGGACAATCAGAACCAGAACCTAGGCAAGGCCGGTCGTCGTCGTTGGATGGGCATCAAGCCGCTGACGCGCGGTGTCGCCAAGAACCCCGTCGATCACCCTCATGGTGGTGGTGAAGGTCGCACAAGCGGTGGCCGTCATCCGGTTACCCCGTGGGGCAAGCCGACCAAGGGCGCTCGTACTCGTAACAACAAGCAGACGGACAAGATGATTATCCGTTCGCGCCACGCCAAGAAGAAGAGGTAATCCGACATGGCTCGTTCCGTCTGGAAAGGTCCGTTCGTCGAACTCAGCCTTCTGAAGAAGGCAGAAGAGGCGCAGGACGAAAGCAACGCGAAGCCGATCAAGACCTGGTCGCGTCGCAGCACCATCCTGCCTCAGTTCGTCGGTCTCACGTTTAACGTGTACAACGGCCACAAGTTCATCCCGGTCTCCGTCTCGGAAGAGATGGTCGGCCACAAGCTTGGCGAATTTGCGCCCACGCGCACATTCCCCGGCCATGCTTCTGACAAGAAGGGTAAGCGCTGATGAGCAAGCAGAAAGCTCCCCGCCGTGTCGCTGATAACGAGGCTCTTTCCGTGGGCACCACTATTCGTGGCTCCGCACAGAAGCTTAACCTCGTTGCCGAACTGATCCGCGGGAAGAAGGTCGAAGAGGCCCTCAACATCCTCGCATTCTCGAAGAAGCAGATGGCCAAGGACGCCACGAAGGTTCTCGCTTCGGCGATCGCCAACGCGGAAAACAACCATAACCTCGATGTCGACTCGCTGGTCGTAGCCGAGGCTTCGGTAGGCAAGTCGATTACGATGAAGCGCTTCCACACACGTGGACGCGGCAAGTCGACGCGCATCCTGAAGCCGTTCAGCCGCCTGCGCATCGTCGTCCGCGAGCAGGAGGAGGCGTAAGATGGGCCATAAAAGCAATCCGATCGGTCTGCGCCTGCAGATCAACCGCACCTGGGACAGCCGCTGGTACGCCGAAGGGCGTGATTATGCCAAGCTGCTCAGCGAAGACATCGAGATCCGTAAGTTCATCCTCAAGAATGCAGCCCAGGCTGCAATCTCGAAGGTGGTGATTGAACGTCCGGCCAAGCTGTGCCGTGTTTCGATCTATGCTGCGCGTCCCGGCGTCATCATCGGCAAGAAGGGCGCTGACATCGAAAAGCTGCGCGGCCAGCTTTCGAAGATGACCGACAGCGAAGTGAAGCTGAACATCGTCGAAATCCGCAAGCCGGAAGTCGATGCCAAGCTTGTCGCGCAGGGCATCGCAGATCAGTTGATCCGCCGTGTCGCGTTCCGCCGTGCTATGAAGCGCGCCATGCAGTCGGCCATGCGCCTTGGTGCTGAAGGCATCAAGATCATGTGTGGCGGCCGTCTTGGTGGTGCAGAAATCGCACGTGTAGAACAGTATCGCGAAGGCCGTGTGCCGCTTCATACGCTGCGCGCCAACATCGACTATGCCGAAGCTGAGGCGCTTACCGCCTATGGCATCATCGGCATCAAGGTGTGGATCTTCAAGGGCGAAATTCTCGGCCATGACCCGACCGCGCAGGACCGTCTCATGATGGAATCGCAGACGTCCGGCGTCCGTCCGGCTCGCTGATTGTCAGTATAGGAAAGCACCATGCTGCAACCGAAAAAACATAAGTACCGCAAGGCGTTCAAGGGCAAGATCCATGGCAATGCCAAGGGCGGAACCACGCTGAATTTCGGCTCGTACGGCCTCAAGGCCCTCGAACCGGAGCGTATCACAGCTCGTCAGATCGAAGCGGCTCGCCGTGCGATCACACGCCACATGAAGCGTCAGGGCCGTCTCTGGATCCGCGTTTTCCCGGACGTGCCGGTTTCCAAGAAGCCTGCCGAAGTTCGTCAGGGCAAGGGCAAGGGCTCGGTCGAATACTGGGCTGCTCGCGTAAAGCCGGGCCGCATCCTGTTCGAACTCGACGGTGTTGCCGGGCCGCTGGCAGCCGAAGCATTCAGCCGCGCCGCTATGAAGCTGCCGATCAAAACCAAGGTCGTTGCCCGTCTCGGTGACACCTCGCACCTGGGAGGCGAATAATGAGCAAGATCGAAGATCTGCGTCAGAAGAGCGACGACCAGTTGTCCGAGGAACTGACCAGCCTGAAGCGTGAGCAGTTCAACCTGCGCTTCCAGGCTGCGACGAACCAGCTCGAAGCGCCCGCTCGCATCCGTGAAGTCCGCCGCTCGATCGCCAAGATCAAGACGCTGCAGACCGAGCGCGCCAGCGCCGCTGCCAAGGCTTAAGGAGTAGACCATGCCCAAGCGTATTCTGGTCGGGACAGTCACCTCCGACAAGACCGACAAGACTGTTACCGTGCTCGTCGAGCGTAAGGTGAAGCATCCCCTGTACGGGAAGATCATCCGCCGTTCGAAGAAGTACCACGCACATGATGAGAAGAACGAGTACGCACTCGGCGACATCGTGCGCATCGAAGAGACCAAGCCGATCTCGAAAACCAAGACCTGGTTGGTCAAGGATCGAGTGACGGCAGGCGGAACCCAGGCTGTCGAGGCTAATCTCGAAGTCGAAGCCGCTGGCAACTGAGTTAGACGTTAGGAACTGCCGGGCAATTGTCCCGGCAAGCCAAGAGAAGGAACCGGATCTATGATCCAGATGCAATCCAATCTCGACGTCGCGGACAACAGCGGCGCCAAGCGCGTCCAGTGCATTAAAGTACTGGGCGGCTCCAAGCGCCGCACTGCGTCCGTGGGCGACGTGATCGTGGTTTCCGTCAAGGAAGCCCAGCCGCGCACGAAGGTGAAGAAGGGCGATGTCCATCGCGCTGTCATCGTGCGCACGAGGAAGGACGTACGCCGCCCCGATGGCAGCGTTATCCGCTTCGACAGCAACGCCGCGGTTCTCGTGAACAAAAACGAAGAACCGATCGGTACTCGTATCTTCGGACCGGTGGTTCGCGAACTTCGCGGCCGCGGCTTCATGAAGATCATCTCGCTTGCTCCGGAGGTGCTGTAATGGCTTCCGCTAAGATCAAGAAGGGTGACACGGTCGTCGTTCTGTCCGGCAAGGACAAGGGCAAGACCGGTACGGTTTCGAAAGTGAGCCCCAAGGACGGCAAGATTGTCGTCGAAGGCGTGAACATCGCAGCCCGTCACCGTAAGCCGACCCAGCAGAACCCTCAGGGTGGCATCGACCGCTTCGAAGCACCGATGCACATCTGCAAGGTTGCTGTTGCCGATCCCAAGGATGGCAAGCCCACCCGCGTCCGTTTCGAAGAAAAGGACGGCAAGAAGGTGCGTGTAGCTGTCAAATCTGGGGAGACAATCGATGGCTGATTCCAGCCCCCGTATGAAGCAGCGCTACGACGATCAGATCGTCAAGGCGATGACCGAGAAGTTTGGCTACAAGAACCGTCTTGAAGTGCCCAAGCTGGACAAGATCACACTCAACATGGGTGTGGGCGAAGCCAGCCAGGACAAGAAGAAGGTCCAGACTGCAGCCGAAGAAATGGCACTGATTGCCGGCCAGAAACCGGTCATCACCAAGGCCAAGAAATCGATCGCACAGTTCAAGCTGCGCGAAGGCATGCCGATTGGTGCAAAGGTAACCCTGCGCCGTGAACGCATGTACGAATTCGTCGACCGCCTTGTGACCATCGCAATGCCCCGTATCCGTGACTTTCGTGGGCTCAACCCGAAGTCGTTTGACGGCCGCGGCAACTATGCAATGGGCCTCAAGGAACAGATCATCTTCCCCGAGATCAGCTATGATCAGATCGACAAGGTCCGGGGCATGGATATCATCGTGACAACCACGGCGAAGACCGATGACGAAGCACGCGAATTGCTGCGTCTGTTCGGTTTCCCGTTCCCGGCCGAAGCAAAGCCGGAAGAGCAGGAGGCGGCGTGAGCCGCCTTCCGATCGAGAGATAAGGAAGGAACTTAAGTCCAATGGCGAAACTGAGTTCGATCAACAAGAACGAGCGTCGCAAGAAGCTCGTCAAGCAGTATGCGGATAAGTTCGCAAAGCTGAAAGCGATCGCAGACGACGAAAGCCTCGATGAAGGCGAGCGTTTGATCGCACGTCTCAAGATGGCGGAACTGCCGCGTAACGCGAACCCTACCCGGGTGCGTAACCGCTGCTCCACCACCGGCCGCCCGCGCGGCTATTACCGCAAGTTCGGCCTGAACCGTATCGAACTGCGCGACCTCGGCAACAAGGGCCTGATTCCAGGCCTCACAAAGTCGAGCTGGTGAGGAATCGATAGATGGCTATGACCGATCCCCTGGGTGATATGCTCACCCGTATCCGCAACGGCCAGCAGGCGAAGAAGGACAGTGTCCTTTCGCCCGCTAGCAAGCTGCGTGCAAACGTTCTCGAAGTTCTTCAGCGTGAAGGCTACATCCGTGGCTACACTGAAGACGCGAGCGGCAAGCACCCGGCGCTGCGGATCGAACTGAAATATTTCGAAGGCGAACCGGCTATCAAGCACGTCGCCCGCGTCTCCAAGCCTGGCCGCCGCGTCTATGCGGGTTCGAAAGAACTCCCCATTGTTCGCAACGGCCTTGGCATCACCATCGTTTCGACGCCGCGCGGCGTGCTTTCGGACGCCGAAGCACGTGCCGACAATGTCGGTGGCGAAGTGCTTGCGGAGGTATTCTGATGAGCCGCATCGGTAAGAAACCCGTCACGATCCCCAAAGGGGTCGAGGCCAAGATCGAAGAAGGCGCACTCAGCGTTAAGGGGCCCAAGGGCACTCTTTCCATGGGTCTGTCGGATCTGGTCCAGTACAAGCTGGATGACGGCGAGATTTCGATCACTCCGTCCAACGACACTCGTGCTGCACGCAACCACTGGGGAATGCAGCGTACGCTCGTCGCCAACCTGGTTGAAGGTGTGACCGATGGTTTCACCAAGGTCCTCGAGATCACTGGTGTTGGTTACCGTGCGCAGGCACAGGGCAAGAAGCTCAAGCTTCAGCTCGGTTTCTCGCATGACGTCGATCTCGATGTGCCGGAAGGCATTGAAGTGAAGACGCCTGACCAGACCACCGTCGAAATCAGCGGTAATGACAAGCAGGCCGTGGGTCAGTTTGCGGCAAACGTTCGCAAGTGGCGCAAGCCCGAGCCTTATAAGGGCAAGGGCATCAAGTACCGCGGCGAGTATATCTTCCGCAAGGAAGGGAAGAAGAAGTAAGATGGCAAAGCTTTCCCTTTTTGAACGCCGCCGCCGCCGTGTCCGCACAGCTCTTCGTAGCCGTGCTGGCGGTAAGCCGCGCCTGTCGGTCCATCGCACCGGTAAGCACATCTACGCGCAGATCATCGACGATGCGGACGGCAAGACCGTTGCTGCTGCCTCGACGCTCGGCGCGAAGAGTTCGGGTGCCAATGTCGATGCTGCCAAGCAAGTCGGCAGCGACATCGCTGCCGCCGCCAAGAAGGCCGGTGTCACTACCGTCGTGTTCGATCGCGGTGGTTTCCTGTTCCATGGCCGCGTGAAAGCGCTGGCCGACGCCGCTCGCGAAGGCGGGCTGGAGTTCTGATCATGGCTGACGACAAGAAAACCGAAAACGCTCCTGAAGCAGAAGCTCCCAAGGCCGACGCGAAGGTTGAAGAAACAAAGGTCGAAGCTACGGCTGAAACCGAAACTGCTGTGACCAAGGAAGAGCCGGCTATCGCCGATACTCCTTCCGAAGCTGCTGCCAACCAGAGCCCCGCACAGGGCGCTGAAGGCCAGCCGCGCGGACAGCAAAACGCTCGCGGTAATCGTGGCGGCGGTAGCGGCGGTGGCCGTGGCGGCAACGATCGTGGCCGTGGCGGCCGCGGTGGCCGTGACAACAACCGTCGCGGTGGACGCCAGGAAGAAGACGACGGCATCATCGAGAAGCTCGTCCACATCAACCGCGTCAGCAAGACTGTAAAGGGCGGTAAGCGCTTTGGTTTTGCTGCACTCGTAGTTGTTGGTGACGGTCAGGGCCGCGTCGGCTTCGGCAAGGGCAAGGCCCGCGAAGTGCCGGAAGCGATCAGCAAGGCAACTGCCGCTGCGCGCAAGAAGATGATCCGTGTCTCGCTGAAGGAAGGTCGTACCCTCCATCACGATGGCAATGGTCGCTTCGGTGCCGGCAAGGTTACCGTTCGTACCGCTCCAGCTGGTACCGGCATCATCGCCGGTGGCCCGATGCGTGCCGTGTTCGAAAGCCTGGGCGTTGCAGACGTGGTGACCAAGTCGGTCGGTACTTCGAACCCCTACAACATGATCCGCGCCACCTTTGATGCGCTGCAGGACCAGACTTCGCCGAAGTCGGTTGCGCAGCGTCGCGGCAAGAAGGTCGTCGACCTGCTTGGTCGTGGTGGTGCGTCGGAAGCAGAAGCGAAAGCTGACGCTGCCGCTATCGCGGAGTAAATGAGATGGCCAAGAACAACACCATCAAGATCAAGCAGATCGGTTCGCCGATCCGTCGCCCGGAAAGCCAGAAGAAAATTCTGATCGGCCTGGGCCTCAACAAGATGCACAAGATCGTCGAACGCCAGGACACCCCCGAGGTGCGCGGTGCAGTCGCCAAGGTCCCGCATCTGGTCGAGATCGTCGACTAACTCAGTCGACGGAACAATTTGACGGGAGCGGCCTGCTACGATAGCGGGCCGCTTCCATTTTTTAGCGCGAACAAAAGCGAAAGCGAGTGCAACTATGTCTATCAAACTCAACGAAATCCGTGACAATCCGGGCGCTCGCAAAGAGCGCATGCGTGTCGGCCGTGGTATCGGTTCGGGCAAGGGCAAGACTGCTGGCCGCGGCCAGAAGGGTCAGAAGAGCCGCTCGGGCGTAGCGATCAAGGGCTTCGAAGGCGGCCAGATGCCGCTTCACATGCGTCTGCCGAAGCGCGGTTTCAACAATCCGTTCGGCAAGGATTTTGCCGAAGTGAACCTGGGCATGGTCCAGAAGTTCATCGACGCGAAGAAGCTCGACGGCAAGAAAGACATCGACCACGCAGCGCTCAAGGCAGCTGGTCTTGCCCGCGGTGGCAAGGACGGTGTCCGTCTTCTCGCCAAGGGTGAAATCACTGCGAAGGTCAAGTTTATAGTCGCTGGCGCATCGAAGGGTGCGATCGAAGCGGTCGAGAAGGCTGGCGGCAAGGTCGAAGTACTGCCCAAGGCACAGCCTGAGCACGAAAAGAAGGCCGAACGTGCCGCTGCTAACAAGGCAGCCAAGGCCGACAAGCAAAAGTAATCGATGGAAACAGGGGAGTGGGGGTTCGACATTCGTCCCTCCGCTCCCTATCTGTCCGGTCATAGCCGGGACGGGCCGGCGACAAGCTTAGGATCGAAGACGACCAATGGCATCAAGCGCCGACAGTTTCGCGAGCAATATCAGTCTCGCCAATTTCTCCAAGGCCACTGAGCTCAAGCAGCGCATCTGGTTCACGATCGGTGCGCTGATCGTTTTCCGGTTCCTCAGCTTCGTGCCTCTGCCGGGCATCAACGCCCGCGCGTTGACCCAGCTTGCCGATGTCACCCAGGGTGGCATCATCGACATGTTCAACATGTTCACGGGCGGCAGTCTTGAGCGGATGAGCCTCATCGCGCTCGGCGTCATGCCCTATATTACCGCTTCGATCGTGGTGCAGATGGCCTCAGCCTTGCATCCCACGCTTGCCGCCTTGAAGAAGGAAGGCACGGTCGGACGCCAGAAGCTCAATCAATACACGCGTTACGGCACGGTGCTGCTGTGTTCGATACAGGGCTGGTTCCTGGCCGCAGGCCTCGAGAGCTTCGGCGCCTCCGAAGGGATCGCGGCCGTGGTTGATCCAGGCTACATGTTCCGCATCGGCGCAGTCGTCAGCCTGGTCGGCGGTACGATGTTCCTATTGTGGCTTGGTGAACAGATCACCAGCCGCGGTATCGGCAACGGCGTTTCGCTCATCATCATGGCTGGCATCGTCGCCCAGTTCCCGACCTTCGTCACGAACATGGCGACCGGGTACAGCGAAGGTTCGATCGCTACCGGTATCCTGCTCGGCTTTATCGCCATGGTCGTGGTGCTCATTTACGGCATCAGTTTCTTCGAGCGCGCTCAGCGGCGACTGCTGATCCAGTATCCCAAGCGCGCAACGCAGCGCGGCGGGATGCAGGCAGACCGTTCGCATCTTCCGCTCAAGCTGAACACCGCCGGCGTTATCCCGCCGATCTTTGCCAGCTCGCTCTTGCTGCTGCCGCTGACGATCACGCAGTTCGCCGGAAACTCACTCGACACTGAAAGCAGCTTCGGCGGCGGTGTCCAGACGGTGCTTCAGTATCTCCAGCACGGCCAGCCGCTCTACATGACGCTGTATGGCCTCGGGATCATTTTCTTCTGCTTCTTCTACACTGCGGTTGTATTTAATCCGGAAGAGACGGCAGAGAATCTGAAGAAGAACGGCGGGTTTATTCCCGGCATTCGGCCCGGCAAGCGGACAGAGCAGTATCTCGATTATGTCCTGACACGCATTACGGTGATTGGTGCCATCTACCTGACAATCGTCTGCGTCGTTCCGGAATACATGATCGCGCAAACCGGTATCCCCCTATTCCTTGGCGGTACCAGCTTGCTTATCGTCGTGAACGTGACAGTGGATACGATCAGTCAGATCCAGTCGCATCTGCTGGCACACCAGTACGGCGATCTCATCAAAAAGGCGAAGCTGAAGGGCCGCCTGCGTTAAGTCTTCACCGAGGCGAAGGGGACCCCTCTCGATGGATATCATACTTCTCGGCCCTCCGGGCGCAGGCAAGGGCACTCAGGCCCAACGCCTGGTGGAACATCATGGCATGCGCCAGCTTTCTACCGGCGACATGCTGCGCGCGGCGGTGAAGGCCGGAACTCCGGTTGGGATCAAGGCTAAGGCCGTGATGGATGCGGGCGGGCTTGTTTCCGACGTCATCGTTTCGGAACTGATCGATGCTGAACTGACCGCAATGGGTCCGGATACCGGTGCCATCTTTGATGGCTATCCTAGGACCGAGAAGCAGGCCGAGATGCTTGACCAGCTGTTGGCGAAGCACGGTCGGAGCCTGGACCATGTGATCGAACTGGGCGTCGATGAAGATGCGTTGGTCGCCCGCATTACCGGGCGCTATACCTGCGCAGAATGCGGCACCGGCTATCACGACACTTTCAAGCAGCCGGAAACTCCTGGCAAATGCGACCAGTG